>DATHCX010000105.1:0-17942 GCA_035319325.1 Desulfomonilaceae bacterium | reverse complement strand
CAGGCTATTTCCCCGGATTGCAATCTTGACGGCCTCAAGTTGAAATATGCAGATACGATTCGCTTCCAGCGGACCATACGCCGGTAACACCGGCACCAGGCATTGTGCTTTCCGCGTCTCCACTATTTCAGGGACTTCCCGACCACGATTGCCCCGTATCCGACCGCCTGTTTGTCAACCGAGTATTCATACGCATTCTCCGCAAGATGTATGAGATTGCAGGGCTGGGGGATCTCCTGAGCGAAGTGATGAGACGGCTCTGCGTCGTCCGCAGCGAAGGAGTGCCCCCAACCTGCGCCCAGAATCGAGTTACCTGTAAAAAGCGACTCCGTATCACGGTTTTTTTCCTCCTACGGGTTTTTCCTGCCCAGAACCGGACCATATGAGTCTTTTCTACCCGCCTACCGTCATGCGAATGGAAGTGTCGTCCGATTTCCTTTTGAACCCCGGCCGCGAGTTAACTGTGTCCGACCATGAGCGGAAAATATTTAATACCAATGCGTTTTCAAATACTTGAAATCGGGGTGGAACTTCTTGTAAGACGTTCCTCCCCGAACCCCGCCTCAAGAACTTTTAGCGCTCGCCGGCATCTGCATTTCCGCTGAGGAAATGCAGATGCCGGCGCATGATAGTAGTTTCTGGGGGGGTTGGGCGGGACACTCTTTACAAAGAGGCTCCCCCCAATCTTACTTTTTTGAAAGCGCATTCGTATAAAGTCTATGGAGCAGGTATTCAGGAATTACTACGAGTTTTCCGGTTGAAAAAATGATCCCCTAACCTGTGGCTTGAACTCGATGCCGCCGTGACGGCACGAAAATTGCCAAGAATGAAGTGAATTGATGGCTTTGGCACAAGGGGAACGCTTTCCGGATTTTTTGAAAGAAACACTCATTGCGTAATCTCGGGGCTTTCCCCAAAACACAGACTCAGGCGGCTTGTGAGCGCAAGTGATTGCTGACCCACACATATTTCCAGGGGGTGCTTCATGCTTTACTGGGCCATTGTTTTTCTCATCATTGCCATTGCTGCGGGAGTTCTCGGTTTTGCGGGCATCGCCGGTACCGCTGCAATCATTGCAAAGATACTTTTTGTCGTTTTCATCGTTCTGTTCCTGTTTTCTTTGGTGATGGGCAGGCGACGGCCTCCTATTTGAGACGAATGCGCTGTCAAGAAAGTGAGATTGGCGGGACCCTCTTTGTAACGAGTGCCCCGCCCAAACCCGCTTCCAGAAACTTGGTGCAAGCAGCGCCTCCCCGACGTCGCGTATGTGAAGGCGAAACGATCTGAGAGGGTATGTCCGGCCACGCGACGACGCAGGCACATGCCCGGAACCGGAACAGTCTTACGAAAGCATGGAAGTACGGAAACGAGGCTCCAGGGGTGTCCCCCGACATGTACACCACTATGTGCTTTCTTTATAGACGAAGACGTATTCTCCGTCATTGAGATAAACCGATATCGTCCCGCCACGGGACTGGGCATAGACAACCCAGCTCGGCTTTTCACCGCATCCGCACACCACCGCGGGCGAATGCTTCCACGCCTTTTCGTCAAACCAGGCGAGCAGCACGGGTTCAGGCGTTTTGTTTCGAGCCGCAGCATCAGCAAGGGATTTTGCCGCGCTGAAACTCAATTCACCGGCACGGCTTCGGATATCAATGGGTTCGATCAACATTTCTCGCGTTACTTTTCTCGTATCAAGCATTCTTGCACCCCATCAGGCGCCGCGTTCCGCGTTGCGACTCACCTGAGGCTCCGGACGATTCAACCTTGCGAATCGCTCCGTTATATACATCATGAACTCCTATCCTCTGTTCAAGAAGTAATTCTTGCAGATTCCCAGGTCAAGCGAGCCCTTTGCGAGGCCCGGAAACGTGCGGTAGATTCGTTGCGGATGGTTGATGAACATGCCCAGGGGTCACACGGCTCCTTGTTCTCCTTCCCGTCTGATGTTCAATGTGCGGGCGAAAGCACCCATACAATCGTGACAACGTATCATGTTCGGCAGCGACTACACGCTATCCGACCGCTTATATTGCCGTTTTCATCAGGCAGGCATGTGCGTGCGAAATCCTTTCCGAGCAACGCTTCTGTATGTGTCACGAACTACTGTGAATTGCGTTCAGCAACGGCCGGAGAGTCTGGTTGAAGCTTGACACGGCACGTATCTCGATTACATCATATCACCGGTACAGTTGTTCCATGAAATCGGCCCCGGCCGATACGCAAATTGTTAAGAGCCGCTGATTACGGACGGCATGTGCAAAGGAAATGCCGATGTCGGAAGAATTTTGCCGAAAACTTCCCGTGGGTGCTGAAATGTTACCGAAAGGGGGCGTTCATTTTCGCGTCTGGGCTCCTGCTCGTAAAAAAGTGGAACTGGTGTTGGAGGACGAATCTCAACATGCCGCCCCATTGATGATGCACCCTGAGCCTGGTGGTTACTTCTCCGTCGCCTCCCTCGATGCGGCTGCGGGCACCCTGTATCGATACCGGCTGGACGGAGGCGAGGCATTCCCCGATCCCGCCTCCCGCTTCCAGCCGTCCGGACCGCACGGGCCGTCTCGGGTTATCGACCCGACACTCTTTGAATGGACGGACAGAGAGTGGAAGGGCATCTCCCTGGAAGGGCAGGTGATCTATGAGATGCATGTGGGTAGTTTTACCTCTGAGGGCACTTTTCAAAGAGCAAGCGACGAGCTTTCGGAACTGGCAGAGCTCGGGATCACGGTGATTGAAATCATGCCAGTGGCCGATTTTTCGGGAACATTCGGGTGGGGGTACGACGGGGTCGATCTGTACGCTCCAACCCGTCTGTACGGAAATCCGGACGATTTTCGCAGATTCGTGAACAAGGCTCACGCCCAAGGCATCGGCGTCATTCTGGACGTCGTTTACAATCACCTCGGTCCTGAGGGCAACTACCTGCGGCAATTCTCGGAACACTACTTCAGCACATGCCACAAGACCGATTGGGGAGAAGCAATCAATTACGACGGCGATTTCTCACAGCCTGTCAGAGAATTTTTCAGCCTGAATGCAGCCTACTGGATTGACGAATTTCATCTGGACGGATTGCGTCTCGATTCCACTCCGGACATTTTTGACGATTCGGAGGAGCACATATTACGGACGATTTCTCGTAAGGCGCGGGAAGCTGCGAAGGGAAGATCCATTGTGCTGATTGCGGAAAGCGAATCGCAGCAGGTGAAATTGATCAAACCCGTGGAACTGGGCGGGTATGGTTTGGACGCAGTATGGAACGACGATTTTCATCATACGGTCATGGTGGCAATCACAGGTCGCAAGGAAGCCTATTACACTGATTATTTCGGGACCCCGCAAGAATTGATATCCACCGTGAAGTGGGGGTACCTGTACCAGGGCCAGTATTACACATGGCTGAACAAGCTACGCGGCACACCGGCCTTGGAAATCAGGCCTGCGGCATTCGTGACATTCATTCAAAACCATGACCAGATAGCCAATTCGTGCTCAGGACTGCGGTGCCATCAAATGACAAGCCCCGGAGCCTACCGCGCTGTCACCGCTTTGATGCTCCTCGGCCCCGGCACGCCAATGCTGTTCCAAGGGCAGGAATTTGCGTCATCCGCCCCGTTTCTTTATTTCGCGGATCACCAACCGGAATTGACAGAGCTCGTTTTCAAAGGCCGAAAAGAATTCCTGTGCCTATTTCCCAGCACAGCGAATCAATGCCGACCATTCATAATGAATCCGTCCGATCCGGAGACGTTCAGGCGATGCGTGCTGGATTTTTCCGAAAGGGAGACACACAACGAAACCTACCGACTGCACAAGGACCTGTTGAACCTGCGACAAACTGAACCTGCGTTTCGCAGACAGCACATCCGTGGGGTCGACGGAGCAGCATTGGGACCGCGAGTTTTTGTACTGCGTTTCTTTGAGGAAAGCGGACGAGACATGCTCTTGATCGTGAACTTGGGAATCGATCTCAATGCAGAATCCGTCCCGGAGCCTCTTCTCGCTCCGCCCGAAGGAAAGCTCTGGAAGATTGTATGGTCCAGCGAGAGCCCGCAGTACGGCGGCATGGGCAATCCTTCCTGCAGCCCCTACAACTGGGTTATCGCGGGTAATTCTGCTGTGGTTCTCTGTCCGGTGCCCGTGGAAGAGAAACCGGCCGGATAGCATGATGGCTTCCGGCTAGTCAATTACCTGAATCGAATCGTCAAATAACGTCAGCTTTTCCATTCCGTTATCCGTAACCAGGAAAGAATTCTCGATTCCCGCCAGTCCTTCTCCGGGCACAATAAATTTGGGCTCCAGAGCCACCACCATCCCTTTTTGCAGAATGTGGGGAGATTTTCTGCCGATGAGCGGGAATTCGTCCAGTTCCAGTCCTATGCCGTGTCCGACGAAGGGAACCGGCTGCGGGTACCCGAGAAAACCATCCAAAAATCCTGCTTCTTCCGCCATGCGTATTGCGGTGTCGTACAGTTCTTCGGCCCGGGTGCCTGCAGTTCCTTGTTCGGCCAGGGTATTTTGTATTGCCAGAGCAGTCTCGTGCATCGTGCGGAATTTCTCCGGCGGTTCGTCCAAATAGAATGTTCGGGCCTGATCCACAATGTATCCGTCGACGATAGCCACATAATCTATTTGAACCGGCTCATGCTTCCCGATGCGTTTGAATCCGCACCCTTGCGGCAAGGACGCATGAGGACCGGGGCCGCCCGTAGGTCCCACCGAACAACTGGGAACCGCGAGATTGGATCCGGACATGACATGACCGTAAAAGACCTCCTGATTGAAGCTCCTCACCCGCACGTAACCCTGGTGGCCGTGCTTACGGTAAAATGCCTCGATCAGTCCTGCCAGCTCGATTTCGGCCATTCCCTCTTTCAAGAATTCCTGAACGGTGCAGAACATTGAATCATTCAATGCAGCGGCACGCTTCACGATCTGAAGTTCGTAGTCGGATTTCACCATCCGAACGTGCTTGATGAGCGTCGACACGTCCCGTATTGCAGCGTCAGGAAACAGCTCTTCGTACAAGCGGTAATTGTTTACCGGTAGCACGTCCAATTCCATGCCCAAGCATTCAGGATGTCCTCCCAGAGCGGCTTTGATAAGTGCCCCGATTTCACCCAGGCTCTTTATGGGCAAAATGGATTCCAGGGGAGAATCTGCCAGGGCTCGGTCGTAATTCCTGCGCACAAAGAGTTGCGCTGCACCGGCCGCCGGGACGAACAGATGCGCATCCTGGCCCGTTCCGGAAAAATAGAACAGATCAGCACGTTGCACGATGAGCGCTGAGCTGAACCCGTAATCCGTAAGGGACGACTGAAGTGCTTCAATTCTGGCTATGATTTCGTTGCGTGGGACCGATGGCATGTCTGACGTTCTCTCTGGCTCAATCTTACTTTTTTGTTAGCGCATGAGTATGGGTCATTTCTGGCGCGTTCCTATTTTTGAGGTTCTATGACTACTTTCATGGATTCCGCAGCTTCCAGGACGAGAGAGAATCCCTGGGCCGTCTTGTCCAGCGGCAGGCGATGAGTGATCATGTCCTCCACCCGTATTCTGCCTGAAGCGATGAGCTCGATGGCCGCCCTGATATCACGGGGGCTTCCCGCGTACGAAGACTTCATAGTGATCTCTTTGCGCCAGAGCTCGTTGAACGGCATTTCAATTTTCGCTCCCGGGTCGGATGGAGCAAAAAACAGAATGGTGCCCCCGGGGTCCGCCGCGTGGAACGCCTGCCGCACGGCAGATTGCACACCCGTGCACACGATGACGAGTTCGGCCATTCGGCCTTCGTTGACCACTTTGATCCGCTCCAGCAAATCTTCCCCTGCAGGCAGAGCCTCATCGGCTCCGAATTTCAGCGCGGCAGCCAGTCGGGCGGGATTTACATCCACGGCAATGATTCTGCTGGCACCGCCGATTCGTGCAAGCTGGATGTGCATGAGCCCTGCTATTCCGCTTCCGATAACAACCACTCGCCTGCCCGGGAGCCACCCAGCCGCTTCCTGACCCCTGTACACGCAAGCCAGCGGTTCGATGAACACCCCTTGATCGTAAGATACCGATTTCGGCAGAGCGTACGTGCCGTTGCGAACGTTTATTGCGGGAACTCTTACATACTGAGCGAACCCGCCCGGGTCGAAAGTCGTTGCAGCTAGAGTGTCACACACGGAATGGTGTCCTGCCAGGCAATACCTGCACATGTTGCAGGGCACGTGATGAGAAACGAAGACCCTGTCCCCTTTTTTCCAGTCTTGTACCGCAGCTCCGGTTTCGGCTATTTCACCGGCGATTTCATGTCCGAGAACAAGGGGGGCTTTAGCCAAACGGTACCACTCGAGGACGTCGCTTCCGCAGATACCGCTTGCCCAGACTTTCACCAGGATCTCTTCGGGACCGATTACCGGAATCTCTCTTTCTTCCAGCCTCACGTCCCGATTGTTGTAATACATGGCCACACGCATGAAAGACTCCCGGAATACACTGGATTTCGTTTCCAAGCATGCGAAATCGGGGAGGAACTTCTTGTAAGACGTTCCTCCCCGAACCCTACATGTTTGGAAACGCATTCGTATCACACTTGCCGGACATCATTCTGCCCGATGGTGCTCGGCATGGGCCGCGAACGATGTCCCGAAAAATTTTTTGGGCTTGGGTCAGCCCGTCACGTTTTCGAGGTTTTTTTCTCGTCTTTGTAAATTTTCAGTGCGGTAGCAGGTTTTTCGTTGTAGTGAACCACTGCGCGGACCGCTTTGATCATTCCCACGGGGCAGTCGGATTGGAAGATGTTCCGTCCCATGTCCACGCCCACGGCACCCTCGGTGACCGCTGCGTACGCCATTTTCAGGGCATCCAGTTCAGAAAGTTTCTTGCCGCCTGCCATGACGACGGGAACAGGGCAGGTACCGGTCACCCGTTCAAAGTCCTTGCAGTAATAAGTTTTTACAATATTGGCGCCCATTTCGGCTGCGATGCGGGAGGACAGCGCCAGATACCGGGCGTCCCGCGCCATCTCTCTACCTACGGCGGTGACCGCCAGCACGGGAATTCCGGCTGCGTATCCAGCGTCGACCAGGTCTCCGAATGCGGTGAGCGTCTGGTGTTCATGCGGAGCACCCACATAGATGGAAAAGGCCATACCCGCTGCGTTCAGGCGAATGCAATCGTCAACGTCCACCGTGAGATTCTCGTTGGAAAGCTCGGTGAGCACGCTTTGGCCTCCGGAAACCCGCAGAACAACCGGCACTTCGCTCCCCGGCGGAACCGACGTTCGCAGGATTCCGCGGGTGAGCATCAGGCAATCCGCGTGCTCAATCAGCGGTGCGAGTGTCTGTTCCATGATTTCCAGACCGGAAGTCGGTCCCTGAAAATAACCGTGATCCACTGCAAGCATTACGGTCCGTCCCGTATCTGCCTTAATAATTCTCGAAAGCCTATTTTTCATGCCCCAATCAAGATGATCGCATCCCTTCGCATGAAATCCGGCTGCACCTCGAGAAACACATCCCTTTACATTTCGGGCTTGAACAAGTCCTTCAACGTCCGCCATGGCTCATGTACCTCTTATTCGGATAGTGGGAACTCCAAACTGTAACAAAGGCCTGAATTGGTGTCAACGAGGGTTTGATGAAACGTGGGCAATCATTTCGTCCTTCGAGGCATCATCGTTTCCCTGTCTCTGCAAGGAATGAAACGACGAAACAATCTCGATATTTGGTCGCGTACATTGCTTCGCTGCCCTTGCGGTGACAGGCTTTCTCCACCGGTAATTGAGTGGACAGCGAGCGTACCGCGTTCCACAGGGACTGATCGTGGTCTGGTGCGAAAAAACGTTTGACAGGTCCGGGAAATTAACTGATACTTCTTATATTAAATTATACTTAACATTGCTTCTCCGAACCCGAAGATGGCTCTCGAAAATCATATAGCGAGCCGAATAAAGGCTCATCGTCAGAGCAACCATCTGACTCTGAAGCAGCTTGCCGAGAGGGTCGGATGCACAGACGCGTACCTGTCCCAGATTGAAAACGGGCGCGTATCCCCATCCATTGCCAGTCTCAAGAAAATAGCCGATGCCTTGCAGACTAAAATCAGCGATTTCTTTGTGGAATCTGAAGACGATGATCCCGTTGTGCTCCGGCCGGACCAGCGGATCACCCTTTCTCTCGATAGATGGAATGCCAGGATCCAGTCGCTTGTGATAAATCATAAGAACAAACGGATGCACCCTTTTTTTACCACTATCGAACCGGGCGGCGGATCCCACGGTCTCTACAGCCATGTAGGCGAAGAGTTCGGAATTGTGCTCAAGGGCGAGCTGGAAATCGACCTGGACGGCACAATCCATGTGGTAAAACAAAATGAGAGCTTCTATTATAATTCGTCTCAGCCGCATAGTTGGACGAATCCCTGTAACGAAGAAACCGTAGTGGTATGGGTGATCAGCCCTCCCACGTTCTAGCGGAGATGTGTTTCCGGTGCTTTGAGCTGTATGTACCAACCGTTCGGTGCTCATTTCGAGAGGAGGGAGAGATGTTCAAGAAAATTTCGCTGGCCGCATTTGTTGTATGCATGTCGCTTCTCGTGGTTTCAACGGTACACGCCAAAGACGCTCAGCCGTTTCGAGTTGGCGTGGCCACATCCCTGACAGGGGTTTTCGGAAAAGACGGCAGCCTCGTAAAGGATGCATATACGATCTGGATGGAGGCGGTGAATGCCAAGGGAGGGATCAACGGGCATCCGGTGGAAATCGTGTTCTATGACGACAAGAGCGATCCGCCCACAAGCGCGAAGCTCATAGATCAGTTGGTGGTAAGTGACAAGGTGGACTTGTTGCTCGGCGGATTCGGCAGCAGCCAGGTATTCGCTCAAAGTGCGGTGGCCGAAAAATACGGTTATCCCCTGATAAGCGGAGGCGCAAGCTCCGACAAGCTCTTCGAAAGAGGTTTCAAGTATTATTTTTCCGCTCTGGGTAAGGCTACGGAAGAAGTCAGAGGGTGTGTAGACTTTTGTCAGGCAGTGGAACCCAAACCCAAGACAGCGGCAATCGTAGGCGCAGACATTCTCTTCACCTCGCTGGCATGTGAAGGATTCAAGAAATACTGCGCGGAGAACGGCATCGAAGTGATTCATTACGAATTGTTTCCCATGTCACTGCAGGATTACAATTCGCTATTGACAAAAGTGAAGAACAAGAATCCGGACATACTGCTTGTGGGATCCCATCTGCTCGTTGCTATGAACGTGATCAAGTCGATGAAAGAAATAGATTTTTCTCCCAAAGCGGTCGCATTCAGCTACGGGCCGACGGTGCCGAAATTCATCGAGGATCTCAAAGGAGACGCTGAATACGTCATCGCGGCTTCCGAATGGACGCCCAATATGCCCTACTCGGGACCCCTCTTCGGAACGGCAGCTGATTTCAACACAGCGTATTTCAAACGATTCAACCGGTACCCCGATTACGTGGAAGCAGCTTCGGCAGGAGGCGCTGTAGCGCAGCAGATGGTGCTGGAAGAACTCAAGGCCAAACCGCCTCTTTCCAAGAAGGACCGGGAGACTCTCATGGAGAAACTCCATGAAAAGACCTTCGAGACGTTTTACGGAAAAATCCATTTCGGACCGGATGGAGCAAATGTGGCACACCCGCCTGTTGCCGTCCAAATCCAGGATGGAAAACTCCGGAACGTGTTTCCTCTGCAATTTGCGGAGTCAAAGATCTGGTTCCCGTTCAAACCCTGGAAGGAGCGAAAGTAGGCTATCTCCTCAGTTACGAGCGGGCAGAGGCTGTCATGGCGAGCGCAGCGAAGCAATCTCCGCGTTTGAGTGTCGAGATTGCGTGGTGGTTTCACTCCTCTCAACGACAGAGATGAGGCACTTCTGCCGACTCGCTGAATGATTAGAAGGTAGCGGCATTTTTGTGACTGTGTTCTCCGCAGGAGTCCGTCTCGGGGAAGCTTTTCTCAGCAAGGAAGATTCCCCCGGATTCTTTCCTTTTCTTGAAAACACACCGCCATGCGGCTGGTGGGTGAGTAACGCGTCAGTTACGGACGAGAAAAGGCTGTCATGGCGAGCGCAGCGAAGCAATCTCTGCCTTTAAATATCGAGATTGCTTCGTCGTTTCACTCCTCGCAATGACAGAGGTTAGGCGCTTCCCCCGAGTAACTGAATGATTACGTGGGTGATAATCGGCAGGCAATGGAAACGGTTTTTCTTCAGGCATTGATCAACGGGATTCTGCTGGGCGGCGTATACGCGGCTTATTCGGCGGGATTTTCGCTGATTTTCGGCGTCATGGGTGTGGTCAACCTCGCTCACGGGGAATTGATCATGCTTGGGGCCTTTACCTCGTACTGGATGTTTGTCTTCTTTCATATGGATCCGTATTACTCGCTTCCGTTTGCCATGGCGTTCCTGTTCGTGCTCGGCTACGTTCTGCAGAAATACATCATCAACCGGGTCATAGAACAACCGCATATCATGAGCTATATTCTCACATTCGGCATCCACCTGATGGTGTCCAATATAGCCTTGAAATTGTGGACCCATGACTTCAGGTCCATAACCACCTCCTATTCCGGAGCGAACGCCGCCTTCTGGGGTTTGAACGTCCCGTACGCCCGTTTGATCACGTTTACGTTGGCCGTGTTCATCATTGCGGCCTTGTGGTTTTTTCTCTCCAGGACGGAGACAGGCAGGGCGATTCGCGCGACTTCCATGGACAAGGAAGTGGCCCGGCTCATGGGCGTCAACATCCGGGAGATATATGCAGTCACTTTCGGTTTGGGGGCTGCGATCACTGGGCTTGCGGGCGCGTCTTTGAGCCCGTTTGTGATCATTTTCCCGGAAATGGGTCTGGGATACACCATAATAGCCTTTTGCGTGGTGGTGCTGGGCGGCATGGGATACATGCCCGGCGCCCTGTGGGGTGGAGTCATTCTGGGATTGGCTCAATCTCTGGCAGCGACGTACTTGAGCGCAGGCATTTCGGTAGCAATAACGTTCTTGATTCTGTTTTTCATGCTCATTTTCCGTCCTGCAGGGATTGTCGGCAAAGGGCAGGTGGCATGATATGCGGGCACGCGGACCGATGATTAACCACGGGACCTCATTCACATTTTGGGCCTGCTTTGCCCCTGCGGTTGCAATAATCGGAGTAATACCCTTGTTTTCCGTGTCGGAATACACCCTGCGCATCGTGACGATCGTCCTGTTTTGGATGGGTATGGCGGGATGCTGGAATATGATGAGCGGGTATACCGGATACATAGATTTTGGTCCGGTAGTGTATTTCGGGATCGGATCGTATGCTACCGCCATCGTCATGACCAAGTTCGGGTGTTCCTTTTCCCTTTCCATCAGTTTTGCCGGTATTGCAGCGGTGCTCGTGGCAGTGCCGATAGGCATCACCACGCTCCGGCTGAGAGGGGCGTATTTTGCCATTGCGACCTTCGCATTCGCTGAAACGATGAAACAGGTATCACTCGAATTCGACCGGACCTTCGGATTCACTTTTTTCGAGGGTAGCCACGGCATCACTCTGCCCATTTGCATGTACGACAACCGCTTTTTCTTTTACTGCATATTTTTCGTCACGCTTGCGGTTGTCCTGGTCCACTACAGCATAGAGCATTCCAAATTCGGGTACGGCCTGAAAGCGATTCACGAGGCCGAAACCGCGGCGGAAATCGCAGGAGTGAACACCACGGGGATAAAGCTGCGGGCGTACGTGACGAGCGCATTCTTTCTGGGGCTCTTCGGCGGTATCGAGGCGTACTGGATCACGTACATCACACCCTCGGACGTCTTTAATGTGTACAAGACCGTGCAAATGGTCATCATGACCCTGTTGGGAGGAATGGGAACTTTCTTGGGGCCCATCGTGGGAGCCACATTCCTTACCCTCTTGTCAGAGATTCTCGGGACTGCATTCGTGGAATACTACCTGATCATGGTGGGAGCCATCATCATAGGGATCATCCTGATCATGCCGAACGGCATCGTAGGCACGATCAAGGAACGCATGGGGATCAAATTCATTTGAGAGCTCGCAGGACTTTCATGCATACATGCTCAGCGTATTGTTCACGCGAGGTGCTCCTGTTTGTCCCCCATCCGGGAACCAGTTCATGAATGTGCTTGAATGCAAGAACATCTGCAAGAATTTCGGAGCGCTCGTGGCCTTGGAAATGGTGACCTTTTCCCTGAGGGACGGCGAGATCCTCGGCATGATCGGCCCGAACGGAGCGGGGAAAACCACCCTGTTCAACTGTATCGTGGGGCTTCACGCTCCGGATGAAGGCGAGGTGATCTTTTGCGGCTCCCCTATAACTGGAATGCGGCCGCACAAGATCTGCCGGCTGGGTTTGTCGAAGACCTCCCAGATTATGGAACCATTCCGCGCCATGACCGTATTCGAAAACGTCATGGTGGGCGCATTGCATGGCGGCCAGATGAATATGCGAGATGCAAGGGTCACTACGGAGGAAGTGCTGGAATTCGTGGGGCTAGCGGAACAGCGGAACAAAGCGTCAGCGTCGATTTCGGTTCCCGCGCGCAGACGACTGGAGCTTGCCAGGGTCCTCGCGACAAAAGCAAAGATTCTGCTCCTGGACGAAAACATGGCGGGGCTCAATCCGCACGAAATCGATGAGGCACTGGAATTGCTGAGAAAAATTCGACAATCAGGAAAATCCCTCATTGTGGTGGAACATATCATGCGCGCGGTTATGGGAATATCCGATCGCATTGTGGTGCTGAGTTACGGCGCCAAGATCGCGGAAGGTTCACCTGCCGAAATCGTGAGAAACGATCAGGTGATTCAGGCGTACTTCGGCAAGAAAATGTCGGCGGAGCTGTCCGGTTAGGTTGGATGATGGACGATGTTTTGTTGGACATCAGCGGCATAGCAGTTGCCTACAAGGACGTTCAGGTCCTGAGAGACGTCAGCCTCTTTGTGAAAAAAGGAGAGATCGTCACGGTCATCGGCCCGAACGGTGCAGGGAAAAGCACACTTCTCACCACCATCGTCGGATTTCAGCATCCGTCTCGGGGGTCGGTGAGTTTTCGGAATTCCCGCATCTGTCATCTGCCTCCGGAACAAGTAGTCCGGCTCGGTCTCACCATTGTGCCCGAGGGAGCGCGGGTGTTTTCGGAAATGAGCGTCCTGGACAATCTCAAAATGGGTTCGTACATCCGGTCCGCGCGAGCGAATAGGAACAGGAATCTGGATATGGTCTTCAGCTTCTTTCCCAGACTGCAGGAACGCATGGACCAGAAAGGCGGGACCCTCAGCGGCGGCGAGCGTCAGATGCTGGCCATCGGCCGGGCGCTGATGTCCGGACCGTCTCTGCTCTTGCTGGATGAGCCGTCCCTGGGACTTGCTCCTCTGCTGGTGACAAAGGTTTTTCAGACGATTCGAGAGATCGCTGCCACAGGCCTCACAGTGCTCCTCGTGGAACAGAACGTTCATTTATCGCTTGAAATAACGAATCGAGCGTATGTTCTGGAAAATGGGCGCATAGTCATGGAGGGCTCGGGAAGGGATCTGATGAACGACGAGCACGTAAAGAAAGCGTATTTGGCAATTTAGAGGGATTCTCGAAAGTAATGTCGGTTTTGATACGCGAAAGGATTCGAAGACTGTCATTGCGAGGGCGAAGCCCGAAGCAATCTCTAACTAATAAAACTGAGATTGCTTCGTCGTTCCACTCCTCGCAATGACATGATTGCCTGGTTGGAAATGTGAAAGAAAGTCATGAACTAATCCGACAGAATTTTCGAGAACTGCTATAGGACACATCGTTCGATAGATGCGGCAGGTAAGCCGGGCTATGGCCGGGAATCCTGATCTACAGACTTGGAACGGACGTGCAAAACGGTCCGAATCGCAATGTGATAATTCTGAGCCCTTGGAGAAGGAGCTTCAAGCGAAATGGCACTATTACCGGAAGTCAAAAAACATTACGGAAAACTCAAACTGCTGATACGCGGCCGGTGGGTTGAATCCACGTCGGCCCAGGTCAATGAAACAGTCAACCCGGCCACCGGCGAAATAATTGCCGAGTATCCTACCGCCACCAGAGAAGAAGCTCGCGCAGCAGTCGAAGCAGCCCAGGCCGGATCCCAAGCCATGAAAAAAATCGCCCTGCGCGAGCGGGCCAGGATGCTTTTCGACATGAGACAAAAGTTCGAGGAGCATTTTGATGAGTTGACCCGGGTTCTCACCCAGGATCATGGCCGCACCATCAAAGAATCCATCGGGTCGGTTCGCAGAGTCATAGAAAATATTGAATCCGCGTGCTCCGCGGCGTACGGCATGGCCGCTCGCAACGAGCACATTGACGATCTGGCCAACGGCATTGACATGTGGTTGACCTGGGAGCCCATGGGCGCTTTTCTCATCGTGACTCCCGGAAATATTCCCATGCACGCGTGGTCCTCGTTCGTGCCTTACGCTCTGGCCGCCGGCTGCTCGGTGGTGGTCAGTCCCAGCAGGCAGGACCCGGTGGCGGCCGAGTACATCTGTCGCGTGGCACAGGAAGCCGGTTGGCCTGATGGGGCCATCAATCTTATACACGGCGGTCGCGAGATCAACAGGTACATCCTGGAACAGCCGGAAATTCAGGGCCTGGGCTTCATCGGTTCAACCCACGCGGGCTGGGAGCTTTTCAAGCTCTGTGGAGAACTCGGCAAGAGATCTTCCATCAACGGCAACGGCAAGAACGCTGTCGTCATAATGCCCGATGCCGACGTAAAGACCGTTATTCCTTACGTACGCCAGGGCTGTTTCGGCATGACCGGGCAGCGGTGCCTGGGATCGGACAACGTCCTGGTGGTGGGCGACATCTACGACGAATTCAAGCAGCGATTCGCGGACGAGGCCAGGAGCATGAAGCTCGGCTACGGCCTTGACGAATCGACGGACATGGGGCCGTATTGCTCTGCCGCAGGTAAGGACAAAGTTGCCGGATGGATCGAACGCGGGCTGGCTGGCGGCGCAAGCGTGGTGCATGACGGCCGGATCCTGCCTCCGGAATTGTCCGGGGGCTTTTTCATCGGCCCCACCATTATAGAGAACGTCCTCCCGGACATGGAGATAGCCAGAGAAGAGGCTTTCGGCGCGGTGGCCTCGCTCATCCGGGTGGCCAGTCTCGACGAAGCCATTGAGATAATCAACACCAGGACCGACCTCGGTCATTCCGCGTGCATTATGACGGAAAGCGGCCGCACTGCCCGCAAGTTCGCCCGCGAAGTCGTTGTGGGCAACGTCGGCATCAATGTGGGGGTGCCGCAGCCATACGCATTCTTCCCGCTGGGCTCCAAACGCAAGTCATTTTTTGGCGGGGCCAAAAGCAGGATGGCGTCCATGAGGCTCTTCCTGGATGAAAAAACGGTCACGGCCAGGTGGATCTGATGTGCCTGGGTTTGCAGTTCAGCAACGCTTCAGGGGCGATGCTCCAAGGTGAGAAATAGTGAAAATTGCATTCCAGCTCAACGGAAATCCGATATCCCTTGAAGTGAATCCCAGTGATACGGCTCTTTGCGTCCTGAGGGAAAGGCTCGGGTTAACGGGCACCAAGGAAGGGTGCGGCATAGGAGAATGCGGCGCGTGCACCATCCTGGTGAACGGACTCGCGTTGAACTCGTGTCTTATGCTGGCAGCCCAATTGGACGGCCGAACAGTGGAGACCGTGGAAAGCCTCGGTACGGAAGAGAACCTGCACCCACTCCAGGAAACATTTCTATCCCACGGAGCGGTGCAGTGCGGATTTTGCAGTCCTGGCATGCTCATGTCGGCAAAGTCCCTCCTGGAACGGAATCCCGATCCTGAACGTCAGGAGATCACGGAAGCCCTTGCGGGAAATCTCTGCAGATGCACGGGATACGTCCAAATCGTAGACGCGGTGGAACATGCCGCCCAAGAGATGAGAGAAGCGCGAAGCAGCAACAAGAATCAGTGCTGCCGCAAAAAACGCTGAAAAGACTCCGGTGAGGCAAACCGGATGCTGCGACTTCAGATTTCAAGATAAGGGAAAAACGGTTCGCCGATCACACAGTATGAGATCTCAATTCGAGTATTTTCGACCCCAGTCGCTCCGTGAGGCTCTCACGTTTCTTGACCGAAACGGAGCTCGTACGTCCGTGATTGCAGGCGGAACGGACCTGATGATCGAAATAAGGAAGGGCGGCCTGAGAAGCGACTATGTGATGGACGTATCTCGCCTGGAAGAGATACGAGCCGTGTTCCGAAGCGACGAAACACTCATGGTGGGAGCGGCCGCGACGTACACGGAGATTATGGAGAACCGGGAAGTACAGCAACATGCGCCTGTTTTGGCTCTCGCAGCGAGCCAGGTGGGAAGTCGTCAAATCCGTAATGCGGGAACTCTCGGGGGCAACGTTGCCAACGCTTCGCCAGCTGCCGATAGCGTGCCGGCTCTGCTGGTTCACAATGCCCGGGTGAACATACAAAGCGCGTTCGGGCAACGCGTGGAGCGTCTGGAGGACGTTGTCACAGGCCCGTACGGCACGAATCTGGGCGCGGGAGAGCTCATCGTCGGTTTCATTCTTGAGCCGCTTCCGGATTATCGTTCCGGATTCCAAAGAATCGCCCGACGCAGGGCACTTTCCATCGCTCGAATCAATGCCGCTGCCGCGGCCAGACTGGATTCCGACGGAAAGGTTGGTGACGTGAGGCTTTCCCTGGGATCGGTCACACCTCGTCCATGCAGGATGACACCCGCGGAAGACCACCTTCTGGGCAAGATTCCGGACAATGCGACTATCCGCGAAGCCGCCGCAATGGTTTCCCGGGAGATGGTTCGCCTGAGCGGGATTCGATCTTCCACGGAATACAAACGGCCTGCAGTGGAAGGGCTGGTTGTAAAAACTCTTTCGGATGTATTTGGGTCACATGCATCGTGAATCTCTGAAATGTATCGGAAGAAACGTCTCAAGAATAGGGGCGCTCGAGCGGCTCACGGGCCGGGCGGGTTTCGCTGCGGACCTCCGTGAGGACGACGCGGTGATTCTGATGGCCCTGCGTAGCGATCGTCATCACGCACGCATAGTGGAAGTGGACACGTCCGCTGCGGTGCGGGTGACGGGCTGCCTGGCTGTATGGACGTCAAAAGACATTCCGGGTAAGAACCGCCTCGGCATCATCAACAAAGATCAGCGACTCCTGGCCGACGACAAGGTCAGGTGCGTAGGGGACCCGGTAGCTCTTGTGGCGGCTGAAACCCCCGAAGCCGCAGAACTGGCTGCAAAAGCCGTCAGTATCGTTTACCAGGATTTGCCATCGGTTCTGGATCCCGAAGAAGCGATGCGGTCTGGGGCTCCCTGCATCCATGAGACAGGAAACATCCTGGGCAGGCGGGTCATCAAGCGCGGTAATCCGGAAGGAGCGTTTCAGCAGGCTCATGTCGTCGTAGAGCGAGTATACACCACCACCTTTGTCGAGCACACGTATTTGGAACCGGATGCAGGCCTCGCATACGTGGACGGGGACGGAACGGTCGTGATTCACGCGTCCACCCAGAATCCTCATTACGATCAAAAGGATGTTGCGGATCTCCTGGGATTGGACGAAAGCAGGGTCCGGATTATCCAGGCAGCGACAGGAGGAGGATTCGGTTCCAAACTGGATCTCAACGTGCAGGGCTTTGTGGGCCTGGCAGCATATCTGCTCAAGAGACCCGCCATAATGGTCTATTCCAGGGAAGAAGCTTTTCTTTGCACGTCAAAGCGTCACCCACTGAAGATCTTTTACAGGAGCGCTGCGAATAAGCACGGCAGATTGCTGGCGGCAGATGTGCGCATCATCGGAGACAGCGGTGCGTACGCGTCGTACGGCCTGGCCGTGATAACCCGGTCTGCGGTTCACGCAACAGGGCCCTACGAAGTGCCCAACGTTCGTGCGGAAGCGGTATTCGCAT
>DATHCX010000104.1:0-34661 GCA_035319325.1 Desulfomonilaceae bacterium | reverse complement strand
CTCCCGTTCATGCCGGCAAGTTCGCAGGACTGCTGCCCGACATGACTTGGGACGGTATCGATTTTATCAGCGGTTCGGGAGCTACGGTGGATTACCTGATCGAACAGGCGGTGAAACGGGGGCTGCGCTTCCACACGTTTCTCACCGTGGGGAACTCGGCGCAAACCGGAGTGACTGACGTGCTGGCACTGTGCGACGAGGATAACGGATGGGCGACATCGAAACTGATCATGCTGTATATCGAGCATGTCGGCGGACCTGCCAAACTCCTGAAACACGCCAGGAGCCTGGGGGCCAAAGGCTGTATTCTCATGGGCATTAAAGCCGGGGTTACCGAAGCAGGCAGTCGGGCTGCCGCCAGTCATACGGGAGCGATGGCCACCAGCGACACCGCGGTACAAGCCCTATTCGACAAAGCGGGTATCATTCGCGTCGAGTCCCGCCTGGAACTCGTTGATGTGGCGATGGCGCTGTCCCTGGCACGAGGCCGTTATGACGGCCGGAAGGTCTGCATCATAACCGACGCAGGAGGCCCGGGTGTGATGCTGGCGGACGAATTGAACCGCCAGGGATTCACGGTTCCTCAGCTCAAGACGGAAACCCGGAAGCTCCTGGCAGAGGTGTTGCCGCCCGGAGCAGGATTGGGAAATCCCATCGATTGCCTTCCTTCTCGCAACGGATCTCAGATATCCAGGATCATGGAGATACTGGCGTCCCGCGAATCGGACGTTCTGGACTACATCGTGCTCGTGATGGGCGACTCCGGGCTATCGGATAACTGGGAGATTTATCAGGCGGTCATCGAGGCTTCCGACAGCCTCGACATTCCCATTTTTCCGTCCTTTTGCACCGCTGTTTCCTCTGAACAAGGCCTCGCACGGTTTCGGAAAGCGGGAAAATGCTACTTCGAGGACGAGGTATCGCTTGCTCGAGCCATGGGAAAAATGATCAACCGCCCGCGGCCGGGTGAGCCCGAGACCGGTCTTCCAGGCTACGATCCGGAAAAGCTCAAGGCTGTGTCGGATTGCGTAGAAGGAATTGTACCTGCCGATCTGACCCGCCGCGTACTCGAAGCCGCAGGCATTCCGACCCCGGCGCAAGTGGAATTGAGGGACCGGAACACGCTTGGAACGCTGGAAAACGAGATTCCTTTTCCCTGGGTCATGAAAGTGATGGGGCCTCTCCACAAAAGCGATGTGAGCGGCGTCATTACGGGAATCCAGGATCTCGCCGGAGCAGAGGCAGCATGGGACAAGCTCACTGCCATTGAGCACGCGTCGGGAGTCATGGTCCAGAAAATGGTGTCCGGTTCCGAGGTAATCATGGGCCTGAGCCGAGAGGGCGACTACGGCCATCTTGTGGCTTTCGGTCTGGGAGGGATCTACGCGGAGGCCCTCGGAGATGTGCGGTTCGGCCTGGCGCCCTTGTCTCGCGAAGAGGCTCGGCGAATGGTTCGCTCCATCAAAGGTCTGCCAATCCTTCAAGGCACGCGGGGGCAATCGGGACTTGATCTAGAACTTCTGGCCGACCTGCTGGTCCGGGTATCGTTGCTCGCACGGGACCTTCCGCGCATAAAGGAAATGGACGTCAACCCGCTCAAAGGCCGGGGCAAGGATCTTGTTGCTGTCGACGTACGGATGATCGTGGACTGATATGTTCATACGGAAAAGCCGGATTGAGCGCAAAGCCTGAAGCAATCTCGTTCGCCGAAGTGGGATTGCTTCGTCGCTTCACTCCTCCCCATGACCTGCTTTTACGAATGCGCTTTCAAAAAAGTAAGATTGGGGGGACCCTCTTTGTCAAGAGGGTCCCGCCCAAACCCCCTCCCAGAAACTTCTATCATTCGCCGGCATCTGCATTTCCGCTGAGGAAATGCAGATGCCGGCGAATGATAGAAGTTCTTGAGGTGGGGTTCGGGGAGGAACGTCTTACAAGAAGTTCCTCTACGATTTCAAGTAGTTGAAAACGCACTGGTATTAAACATTGCGCGTGCGATGGGAAGGCTTGTCAATCCGACAATACTTTCGAGAAGTACTAAATGTGTCTCACAAGTTTCCGTTTCAATGATAGTGATCTCTCAGTTGTCCTTTTACCCAGTGCTTGTCCTTCTCACGTGTGCATGCTATCCATGTGGTTCATGGTCAGATCGATTCAAATAGCGATAGGATTTCTCACCGTATTTCGAACGCACCTGGAGCCTTATCCGGACATGACGGAAGTGGGGCGGTCCGCGTGGGCTTTTCCTCTCGTAGGAGCACTTATAGGCGGGATCCTGGTCGGAGTCGATGCAATGCTGGCCCCGCGTATGCCTCCTGTTCTCGCGTCCGTGCTGGTGGTCTCCACCTGGATCGTTCTCACCGGAGCATTGCATCTGGACGGCTGGACTGACTGCTGGGACGCGCTCCCCACGGCGGTCAGCCCGGAGCGCAGATTTGAAATCATGAAAGATTCCCGCCTGGGTACGTTCGGAGCCGTTGCCCTCATCACGATTCTCGCCGTGAAGGCATCGGCTGTGGCCGGGCCCGGGATCTCCCTCACCGAATTATTTCTTGCGCCAGTGATCGGGAGGGGCACAATGGTTCTTGCCGCTCGCGGGTCTCGTCACCGAGGTGACGGCATGGCCGCTCTGTTTTTGAACGGTGTCGATGGCGAAGCCTTGAGATGGACATTCATACTGGGCGTTATTCCGGCGATCCTGGCCGGATGGTCGGGCGTTTTCGGAGCGGCGGCGGCCTATGGGGGAGCAGTCTGGTTCAGGCGTTTTGCAGAATCGAGACTTCCTTGCGTAAACGGTGATGTTTTGGGAGGAATGTGCGAATGTTCGGAAGCGGTCTTCCTGATTGTTGCAAGTGTAACATGGTGACATCATGAGGCTGGGAACAACGTCGTACATTTATCCTGCCGACATGCTGACAAATGTCAGGAAGCTCGCTGACAAGATTGACGACATCGAACTCGTCATCTTTCAGGCGGACGCGGAGGACAACCTTCCCGATGCATCAACGATCGACGAGCTGCTTCGGGTGGCTTCGGACCACGATCTGACGTACACGGTTCATTTGCCTCTTGATTTGTGCATGGCCGACTCAAATCCGTCAGTGGAAAAGGCCGTCCGGGTGATCCGGGCAACACAGCCGCTTCGTCCATATGCGTACATAGTACATCTCGACGGCGGATCTCCTGAAAAAGTAATCCCCGCGGGTCTTCACCTGAAAAATTCTCTTTGTTCACTGGAAACGCTGTGTGCAGAGTCGGGCGAGCTTGAAAACGTCTGCGTGGAAAACCTGGACAACCAGCCGCCCGAGCTGATCGATGCCATATTGGAGAGAATCACCGTGTCCTCCTGCGTGGATGTGGGGCACCTCTGGAAGCAAGGACTTGATCCGCTTCCTCCGCTGAAAAGATGGATCGGCAGGGCTCGGGTAGTGCACATGCACGGAGTGGGCACCCGCGATCACAAGCGATTGTCGCTGATTACCGGCGAAAAGCTGGATCCTGTGGTGGAATTCCTCGACAGCCAGTTTGACGGGGTCCTTACCTTCGAGATTTTTAGCGAGCGGGACCTGACGGATTCCTTGAAAGCGTTCCACCGGTCCGTGGAAAGAATCAAGAAAGGCTGATGTCTCGCCATTCGCTCTGGTAGCCGTGTTAAAGGGATTCTCAAAGGTAGTGTCGGTTTTGATTACGCGAAAAGATTCGAAGACTGTCATTGCGAGCGCGAAGTCCGAAGCAATCTCCCATTAACCAAAACAGAGATTCCTTCGCCGTTCCACTCCTCAAACATGACATGCTTGGATCGTTCGAATGTGGGCAAGAGTCATGGACGAATCCGGCGGAACTTTCGAGAACTGCTCTAATTGGAAATTTACTGTCCGGGGGATGCCTTCCAACCGTCCGACAGTCAACCCGATTGCTTGCGGCAAACTGTCCTTGTGCAGCTCCTGCAGCTGATTCGGGGTAATTCTTGTCACGATTCCCCTGCGGTGATAGTTTAGGGAAAACGCTCCATTGTTGCGTGCTCCATGGGGACGACCCCGACACGACGTGCTGCATCACCCGTGAAAGGAACATGGCCCGTGAAACGCCCGCCTCTCAAGTCCGAGCAGACGACATCGCACTCCGAATCGGCAAAGCCCGGGAAGGTACCGTCCTCTCCACTCGAATGCCACTCATCCGGAGAGAATTCGCCGCGTGAACAGATTTCCGCCGTGCAGGCCGGAGTGAACACTGAGACTGAAAACTGCTTTTTCGCAAACGATGCCGAGGAAACGAATCTCCGTACGAGGGCAGGCACGGAGCAAGGCAAGAGCCTATGGAACGAAACCGAGGCCCGGTACCGTCAGATCGTCGAAGACCAGACGGATCCGGTGTGCAGATTCCTGCCTTCCGGGATTCTAACTTTCTGCAATGGCTCATATTGCCGCTTCCTCAACAGGTCCGACACAGATTTGGTGGGCAGAAGCTTTTTCGATTTCATGCCGGACGAGCACTCCGCCGAAGTGCGCAGCAGGATAACTCTTCTGGAAGAGACCGAACCGGTGTTCGAATGTGAGTACGAGACGACGGAAGGGGACCAACACTCGCGGTGGACCAACTGGACTTTTCGGGGAATCTTCGACTCGCGGGGAACCCTCTTGGAAATTCAATCTGTCGCCCGGGACGTTACCGACCGCAAACGCGCGGAGCTGGCGCTCAAAAAAAGCCAGGCCCGATATTCCAATTTGATCAAGGCGATTCCGGACGGCGTTGTGGCATACGATCCCGGAGGGAGCGCCACGTACGTGAACGACGGCTTCGTCCAGCTTTACGGATGGTCGCGCGAAGAGGTTCTCGGCCGCTCAATTGGTTTTGTGCCCGCGGATGAGCGGGAAAAAACCCTCGCTGCGTGGCAGAGAACGTATGAAGGCGAAAAGGTGCTCCTGGAAACGAAACGGGTGACGAAATGGGGTGAAGTCCTGGACATTCAGCTTCGCACGGCAATCTTGAGAGATCGAGACGGCAATGTGAGCGAAAGTATTGTGATTCATCGCGACATCACCGAACGCAAGAGGGCTCAAGAAGAACTGCAAAAGGCTTACGATGAACTGGAGCGCCGTGTCATCGAACGTACCGCTGAACTCGCCACAACGAACGAGCAACTCAGGCTGGAAATCGCCGAACGGAAACGCGCCGAAGAAAAGCTGCTCGACAGCGAATCCCGATACAGGATGCTGGTCGAAAACGCTCCTTTGGGAATAATCTCGGGAGACGTCCAGGGGCGGGTCGGTCAGGTGAACGCCAATCTCCTGGAGATCTTGGACTCGCCTTCACCAGGAGAGACAAAGGCAATGAATGTGCTCACGTTTCCTTTGCTTGTGAAGGCAGGAATTTCCGATGAGATTCGGCAGTGCATGGCTTCTGAACATACCCGAGTGTTTGAGTGCGCATACACCAGTAACCGGGGAAAATCAGCCTGGCTGAGATTACACATGGTTCCCATGCGCGATGATGTCGGCCGCACCAACGGATTTCAGGCAACCGTGGAAGACATCACCGACCGAAGGCAGGCTCAAATCGATCTGTCCGAAAGCGAAGAACGATTCAGGGCTGTTTTTGAGACAGCGCAGGACAGCATTTTCCTCAAAGACAAAAACCTCGTGTACACGCACGTAAATCCTGCTTTCCTCAGAGCGCTGGAATTACCTGAAGCCCGAGTGATTGGCAAGACGGACGATGACATTCTCCCAGTGCAAGAATCGAACTATATCCGGGATCTGGAATCCAGGGTCCTGGGCGGTCAGGTCGTGGAGAATACCCACAATGTGACCGGACGCACGCTCCCCAGGACCTTTCACTGTGTACGAGTGCCCATGCGCAGCTCGTCAGGAGAAACTATCGGTGTGTGCGGAATCGCCCGTGACATTACGGAGCAAAAAGCGCTGGAACGCAGGTACCCGCGCTCAGCCGGCCGGTACAGATCCTCACTCATGGAAGCGACTCTCGAACAGATCCGTCTGGGAGCCCTGAGTGAGAGCATCGTCCTTCTCCTGGGGGAAAGCGGCAGCGGAAAGGATTACCTTGCCAAATATCTTCATGATCACTCCAGGCGAACGGGCGGTCCGTTTTTTGCCATAAACTGCGCTGCCCTGACAGCTTCCATTGCCGAATCCGAGCTTTTCGGCCACGAGCCTGGTTCTTTCACAGGATCCCGCGGCCGCAAACGCGGGCTCTTGGAAATGGCTGAAGGCGGAACGCTCTTGTTAAACGAAATAGGTGAGCTTTCGCAGGAACTTCAGGCGAAGCTGCTCACGTTCCTGGATACACAATCGTTTACGCGGGTGGGCGGCGAAAAGATTGTTCAGGTCAACGCACGGATAGTGGGAGCAACAAATCGCAATCTCGGCCAGGAGGTGGCTGCGGGCAGATTCAGGGAAGACCTGTACTATCGTCTCAACGTCTTCACGATTCGAGTCCCTGCGCTCAGAGAGCGCAAAGATGACATTGCTCTTATAGCCAGAGACCTGCTGGAGAGTCTGTCAATCAAAATGGGACGGCCGGCTCCGCCTGTCCTGGAGATTTCGGCTCTGGAAACCCTTTCGGAGTACGACTGGCCGGGCAATGTGCGAGAGCTCCGTAATGTCCTGGAAAGAGCCCTTATCCTGTGTCGTGGGGACACGATCCGAGCGGACGACATCAACATTCCGGAGATTAAATCGCGCAGGTCCTGTGATAACACAGAAATTGCTGTTTTCATGAAGAAAGCGGATGGCACGGATCTCAACGGAGCTCTGGAATCCGCGAAACGGGAATTGATACTCGGTGCGCTCAAGCGATGCAACGAGAATGTCTCTGCCGCGGCCAGGTTTTTGGGGATATCTCGGGATGCGCTTCGGCACCACATGAAAATGCTGGGGGTGAAACGGGGGCAATCCAACCAGGGATAGAATCGGACTGGGTGTGCTACCCGCAGCCGAGAAGCACCATGCCTGCTATGTCTCTGGGAAAGTGGGGGAGCTACCCCCATTTTTCCGACTGCCATCGCCGACCACGTCGCGGGCCTACACCGCACAATTTCGTATAAGTAGCTTAGAATCCGCCACTTTCCCGATAGTGTGCCAATGGCACTCCATTTGCAAAAAACATCTACTCCCGCGAGGGAGAGTTGTGGTGTGAGCTTTCAGGCTGACGATTCGGGCGATGGGAACCGTCACGAATGTGAAGTCTCGCCGGTTCGGCGCATGTCCCAGAGCCGGCAGATGGCATCATGACTACTTGCATGGACCGGTCACCCCCGGCAATGGGGTGACCTGACCATTTGATGCACCCGTTGCTGAGGGATCCGGTGTGTTCGGAACCGGACGCCCGGGACCCCTTGATGCTCGGTTCTTCTGTGGTTGAAACGGACACGCGCGCCAAACGCGTACTATTTGGGGTCGGGACCGATGTACGGCAGTACAGGCCCAGCCCTTCCCCAGGGCGCCGGAAGGCGGCCAACCTTACCGGCGCCTAATTTGATGCGGATTCGCTTTTTTACAGGTAACTCGATTCTGTGCACAGACTGGGGGCACTCCTTCGCTGCGGACGACGCAGAGCCGTCTCATCTCTTCGCTCAGGAGAGCCCCCAGCCCGGCAATCTTATAAATCTTGTGGCGAATGCGTATAACACCAACGCGCTTTCAAGTACGTGAAATCTTACTTCTATGAAGATGCAGCGGCATGGGGCAATCTGCTCGAAACCTGCTCGTCATACCTGGGCCATTTCGGCCCGACGACTATGGGGATTCTCAAGAGCACTGTCGGTTTTGATTACGCGAAAAGATTGGAAGATTGTCATTGCGGGGGCAAAGCCCGAAGCAATCTTCAACTACCAAAATCGAGATTGCTTCGTCGCTCCGCTCCTCGCAATGACATGATTGGAGCACCGGCATGCGGGCCAGAATTATCAGAAAATCCGACACACTTTTCGAGAACCGGCATATTAGTCACGCCTTGACGTCAGCCCCAGAGCCGAATGGCTTCGGTCGGACACTTTTTTTGGCATTCCAGGCAGGAAATGCATTCTTCAGCCCGGTTGTCGTACACACCGAATTTTCTTGCCCCTCGAGTAGTCTCCATCGGACACACTTTGTTACAAACTCCGCAATCGATGCAATTTGAGTTCCGAGCGGGAAAAATAGCAGCGAACCGATTAAAAAAAGACAGGCAGGCGCCGAGAGGACAGATCACTTTGCAAAAAAAACGATGATGTCCCATGGCCAGCACCAGGATCGCGAACAGTATCCCCAGACGAATGGAAAGACTCACATGATCCGTGGAACCGTTGATGATTGCCCAGGGAATAGCCGACTCTATCGTGGCCACCGGGCAAAGACGGCAAAAATACAGGGCGAACGCAGGACTCAGAAAGATAGGAACCGCGAGCACCAACCCGACGAATACACCGTATTTTATGAATCTGGTCCAACCGGGTATGCGAAACTTTATATACGGGATTTTGTACAGGATGTCCTGCAGAAGCCCGAACGGACATGCCCAGCCGCACAAGAACCGTCCGGCCACAAGGCCCGCCACTGCAAGCATACCCACCACTGTCAGGGGAAAGAGCCCTATTGACGCAAATTGCCCTATGACTCCTACGGGACACGCGAAAATGGAAACCGGGCAGGAATGGCAATTCAGCACGGGAAAACAAACGGAATGCCATTGGAAGATGCCGATGTTGAAGAGCACCGCCAGGCCGAGTTGAACTTTCAGTCTGATCTTTTCCACAACAAATTCCTTGGGATTACCTCCGGCTCATGAGTGCTTTCAGGGACTCCATCTGTTCTGTTCTCTGCAGGTCGCCGCTCGGTGGGCAATCGGGTCCCGAAGCGCGCTCACACGCGATGGCACATCCTGCATCTCGCGGAGCAACGCGAGGTGTGTATCCCACGTGAAGGATGAAGATGAAAGAGCCGGACACCTGTGCTATTCGTCAGCTCCCGGGGAGCGTCGATGTTGCTTCTATTCCCGCCCGGAATATTCTCCACGTTCCGGAGAGGAATGGTCGTTTTTTTCGGACTCGAAACGGCCGCAATCTGCGGTCAGGATTAGATTCACGTGGGACAAGGACGTCTACCCTTGAGCATCCTCAAGTCCGGGTAATTAGACATCAAACGGCCGTCTTTGTACCTGCCCACGCCTTCGAAAGTCGCCGCGTTGACGATTTCAGGTTCCGTGAACCATTGGTTCTGTACGGTGAGCTGGTCGTTCTTCTCTTCCGAGCCGGGAATCTTGATCGTAATTCCTACGTTTTTCAGGATGTCGAATTTCTCCAGATTGTCGTACACCAGGAGCTGCCGGTACAAACCTCCATACACCAGGAATGACAAACTCAGGAAAAGAAGAATGGAGAGAAAGATCTTACGTACCATTCGGAAGGAATCTCCATGTAGTGAATTGTCGGCCCTTCAGCGGGCAAACACTTGCGAGCTCTTGCGAAGTCAAACAGAATTATACCCCAATTTACGTTGACCTGCCATTGCAATCCATGTCATGAAAGGAATCCCCACTCGGAGGAATCTATGGCTCAAGGCAGACTCTTTGTCCTGTCAGCTCCGTCCGGCGCAGGCAAATCAACACTCATTTCCAGGCTCCGCCCCATGTTCACGGACATGCTGTATTCAGTATCCTGTACCACCCGGCATCCCCGGGCGGGTGAAACGGATGGGGTGGATTATTTCTTCGTCTCTGAAGACAATTTTACAAACATGGTGGACAAGGGCGAATTCCTGGAATGGAAGCAAGTCCACGGAAATCTGTACGGCACGCCCGCAGGTCCTGTTTTGCGAGTCCTTTCCTCGGGTCTGCGCATGATCCTCGATATCGATGTTCAAGGGGCGAGAGACGTTTTCCGGAAGCTCAACGACGCAGTGGGAATTTTTATCAGCGCGCCGAGCATGAACATCCTGGAGCGCAGATTGCGTAACCGGGCTAGTGAGTCGGAGGAATCGATACACACGCGACTGTCCAACGCCGCGCGGGAAATGGAAATGGCCGGTCTATTCAGGTATCACGTCGTGAACGATGACCTGGACACAGCCGTTTCTGAAGTTGCGGACATCATCCGGCGAGAATCTCCACCAATCGGTCAATGATTCCAGGCGATGCGCTTGGGCAACTTGCCTAACCCGTTTGCAGTTACCCATCGAAAGAAAACAGGCTCACGGGAAATCGATCGTCAGTTCGGATACGGAATAATGCAGGCGGCCTCCCAGGCTCGCGACCACCGAGGTTGCAGTCACGAATCCTGCGTGTTTCGTGAAATCAGCCAAATCGTGAGGCGTCGGGAATTGCCCGATATCCCACGTGATCCGCATACGGGAAGCGTCGTTTTCCCTCAAAAGATCCACTGAGACCGATCTGTTGTACGGTATAGCCTTATCTTCGTGCCAGGCACCGAGAGTTGTCACGCAATTTCTGGCAACAGCCAGTGCCTGAACGATGACTCCTTCGATCAGGTGCACGTTTTCGCACCTGGTCGGAAGCTTTTCGTGGCAATTCCATACCAGGTCTATGCCTCTACCCATGAACTGCTGTCCCATGAGTCCGTGTATCTTCCGGAAAATCCCTTCGATTCCCGACCTTTGGGTTCCATGCGAATTCTCGCGGCTGAACAACCGGAGACTTTCGATGATTTCCGTAGCTCTCTGCACCTGTGATGTCACTAAGTTCAATCGCTGTTTGAGGAAACCCTTCTCGTCATCCGTGAGCAGCGTTCGATCCAGTTTCAGCTGAATGACTTGAGATGCTATCATAATGGCGTTCAGCGGCTGTGCAATCTCGTGAGCAAATCCACCGAACACCTCTCGGAGCGAGGTCAAATGCAGAATGTCCTCGAGAGCCAACACGTTTTTTTCCATGTTTCCTCCATTGAAGTTGGCCATTATCCTCCCCGAGGATGGTGGACCGGCTTAGAGCGCACGCTATAGACTTCGGCCTCGTTTCACATTAATCTACGCGAAACACGGATAACCGTCGCTATCATGAATAGCAAAGCCCATTCCCCGTACCATGTTGCTTGCTTGCAAGAGCTGGAGCCGATTCAACAGCTATTAACTTTCAAAATATACGTGATTTATTGTGGATTGCAAGGCGAAACGAAATGAACGACGTTCGGTTACGGGCTGGGACAAGCCGTCATTGAGAGCGAAGCGAATGAGAGGTATTCTCAAAAGTAGTGTCGGTTTTGATTACGCGAAAGGATTCGAAGACTGTCATTGCGAGGGCGAAGCCCGAAGCAATCTCTAATTAACCAAAACTGGGATTGCTTCGTTGTTCCACTCCTCGCAATGACATGATTGGCTGGTGAGAATGTGGGAGAAGGTCATGTACGAATCCCACAGATTGTTCGACAACTGCGATAATCAATGCCCTTATACGGATTCGCTTCTTTGCAGATAACTCGATTCTGGGCACAGGCTGGGGGCACTCCTTCGCTGCGGACGACGCAGAGCCGTCTCATCACTTCGCTCAGGAGAGCCCCCAGCCCGGCAATCTTATAAATCTTGTGGCGAATGCGTATTACATATCCAGATTGCTTCGTCGAGCTACTCCTCGCAACGACACGGAAACGACGGTTCCCATAAGAGATTCCATGATTCCTGTGCGATGTTGCAGCTGATTTCCGGAGAGGTAACAAAGGAGGCGACCCATGGCGGACAATGCATCTGGTGCGGTCATCGTGGCGGATGTTCAAGCGGATTTTACCCAACACTGGAACGGCGCACTTGCCGTACCCGGTACGGACGCTCGATACCTGGAGAAGGTTGTGGCTGAGACCCGTGAGTTCAAGAGCCGCTCTTATGCGATTATTGCGACCCGGGATCATCATCCCAGCGATCACGTTTCTTTCTTTACCACCCATCCCGGAACGAATCCGCTCGATGTCATTGTGGTGAACGGTCGCCGACAGGTCTTGTGGCCGCCGCACTGCGTGCAGGATACCCCCGGTGCACGGATTCTCCTTCCTTCGGATGTCATGACGTTCGTGATCTCAAAAGGCATGCTGTCAAACTTTGATAGCTACTCGGCATTCCGGGACGACGGTGGCAATGATACAGGCCTCCAGCAGGTACTGGAACAGCTCGGGGTTCGGGACGTGTCGTCTACGGACTAGCGGTGGACTACTGCGTCAAAGCCACTGCGCTGCATGCCCTTGAGCACGGATATCGGGTGAAAGTCCTGTTGGACTTGAGCCGTGGAGTAGCCGCTGACACCACCCTGGGCGCCATACGAGAGATGAAGGCGGCCGGAGCCGTAATTGATTAGCATGGGCCTAGACGGGGGGACGGATGGACCACGGCCTATCGGATTATTGCATGCTCCCGAGACGGGGCGGTCGCACGAAAGAAACGAGCACCGAGGAGATGAGGCAAAATCCTCCTAGATAACCGAATACGTACACAAAATTACCCCGTGTCGCGTCGAGAAGGTACCCGCTCAGAGAAGGCCCGATCACACCGGCCACGAAACCGTATGCTGTAAATACCAGTCCGAAAACAGACCCGAAATATTTGAGCCCGAAGCAATCCGTTGCAAGTGGAGCGGACACCCCAAATAGCGTCCCGAAAGCAAATCCGATCACCGCAGCCAAACATGCCGCACCATATAAACTCCCGGCGTGAGGCAAGAGCAGATACGCACAGCCTGCCGCGAAAAATGTCAGGCTCATAGTGAAATTCCGCCCGAGGCGGTCCGAGACAGCGGCCGTGATGAGCCTGCCGAGACCGTTGGTCATGTTGAATGCGGTAAGAATCACCACTGCCGTTTCCAGGGTAAATCCTTTTGACAGGCCAAACGCGGTCGAAAGAGGCACCATGGCAATTCCTGCAGCACCCTGCAACGCCCACGTAAGCCACAGAAACCAGAAACTTGCGGTGCGTAAACTTTGTGCAGGAGTGAGCGAAACTCCCGGCAGAGGCAGCGAGGCGTCCGCCGAAGCTCGCACCGTGATCTCCGATCGAGGCGAACCCGTGAACAGGGCTGCTGGAATTCCCACCACCAGCGAGGCGAAGCAGAGCGCAAGAATCATCTGAATGTAGCCAACGTTCTCAAGCAGGAATCCACAGACCGGCGCGGCTACGGCGGCCGACATCCCAAATGCGAAGTTCACGATACCGGAGACGAGTCCCCTCTTTACGGGATACCATTTTTGGACGGTAGTGAGAGCAGGGATGTACACGAAGCACGACGCAGCGCCCGTCAGAAATGCCCACAGATAAATGCCGTAGATGTTCGGGGTAATAGCGATGATCGGCAATGCAATTCCCGTCCCTGCGGCTCCGATGATCACCATGTTCCTGGCGCCGAATGTCTCTTGCAATCGCCCCACAAAAAACATGAACAGCCCGACCGCGGCCAGGACGAAGAACAGGATGTTGCCTATGGCTCCGCGGCCCACGTGGAACATGTCCGCCCAGAAAGCACCAAGAACGCCGGGAAGTCCAAAAATGAATGCTCCGGGCCAGAAGATCGCGACGGAAGCCGCAGCGACGGCCATAATTCCTGTTTTCGGCCGGGTCATGAATTTGCCTCCGGTTGAAAGTTTGGGAAGCTGAACAGGTGAGAATCCCGGGAATGCCGATTCCCGTACCCGGTTAGCAAGAGCATGATTCGCGTAGAATTGAAATTTTATACTCTATGGCTCTGTGCAGTGCAACAACGGACTGTGGAGCGTATCCGTCCGGTTTTCGCCCGGCATCCACTGCTTTTGCGTGTGAGTGTTCGGGTGTTTTCAGCAATACCCGCGCAGAATTTCTTGACTCAAAGCGCTATCCGGTGTATCCGTTTGCCCTTGATTTCATTGGTTTTCGTCCAGAAAGGGCTCTTCCATTCATGACTAAGGAGCAGGTGATATCGAAAGTGAGGAAGCTGTTCGAGCTTTCACGGTCTTCCAATGAAAACGAAGCCGCTTTGGCGGCGGCAAAGGCCAGGGAATTACTGTCCGCTTACAACCTTACCGTGGCTGATCTACCTGCGGACAGGATGCAGGCCCACCTGAGTATCGTGGAATCCAGCATTCATATGGGCAGGGTGCTGCGAAACTGGGTGAAGTCCTTGATGCTCCACGTGGGTAGAGGCTTTGAATGTGAAGTGATAATTCGTCGCCAGTCGGGCAAAGCTCCCGTACCTTCGTATATCGGGACTGCAGCGGATTCTCAAGTTGCTGCGTACACCTGTATTTTTCTGTACCAGGAATTGAATCGTCTCGTGGACCAGGCCCTCCCGCGGCTGAAAAGGGAAAATCGGCGATGGCACGCCTCCTCGTTGAGACACTCGTATTTGGAAGGGGCTGTCAACAGGATCGGAGAACGGTTCAGAGAAGAAATCCTGGGCCTAAGGCACATGGAAGAATCCGCCTGTAAGGACCTTATCCCCGCAAAAAATCGAATGATCAAAACGTACATGCAGGAGAATTTCAACTGCGTCTACAAAGAATACGGTAAGTCGAGAACTCTGAGCCGCGCCGCTTTCAAACAGGGGTACGAAGACGCAGCGTCCGTAGACCTGAGACCGGGAATAGAGCAAAGCAAACAATGTTCTCAAGTAGGCGTTTGATACGAATGCGCTTTCAAACAAGTGAGATTGGCGGGACCCTCTCTGTAAAGAGGATCCCGCCAAACGAGACTGTGTGACGGACAGGAATCCCGGAGGACCGACATGACTGTGGAAATTCGACCGGCGCGCAGAGAAGACGCGGGCTTTCTTTCGTGGGTAATATATACGGCTGGAACGGGAAATGCCAGGCGAGGAATCTGGGACATATTGATTGGAGCGTCCCCAGACGAATGTCTTCTCTTTCTTGAACTCTTGACTGCTACAGAAAAACGTCACCTGTTCCACTGGTCATGCTTTCTCATTGCAGAGAGCGAAACCAGGCCCGTAGCCGCACTTGGTGGCTATGATTGGGTTGTTTTGGGGTATGACGCACTAAGAGAGGCCATTCCGGAAGTTCTGGAGCAAATTGGGGTGCCCGAATTTCCGGACCACGAACATTCGAATCGAATTCTCGATTGTATCCCTGAGTCTCTCAAAGGTGCGTGGATTATCGAAAGCGTCGCGACGCTTCCCGCATTCCGACGCAGAGGCATTGTGGATACATTGCTCGACAAAATGCTCGAACGTGGCCGCAATCAAGGTTTCTCCCTCGCCCAGATCAATATACTGATCGGCAATAGTCCTGCTCAGGCTGCTTACGAAAAACACGGGTTCCGCGTACTGGACGAAAAGCGGGACCGCGTTTTTGAGGAGGAAGTCGGGTCGCCGGGCATGCTGCGACTGGTAAAGAATCTGCGGGAATGACTAATACGAATGCGTTTTCAAATAACTGAAATCGGGGAGGAACTCCTTGTAAGACGTTCCTCCCAATCTGTTTTTTTTGAAAGCGCATTCGTATAAAACGGGGTTCGGGGACCCCGCGAGACGCATGCGCTACAAGAACGGTTTTCCCGATATCACTTCTTTGATTGCTGACCAATTAGCTTGAGCGGCTCACCTCCCGTCCCGAAATCGTCGTCAAACACCCGGCCTGCTTGACAAAGCGTTCCCCGAAAAGCACTCTGAGCCAAGCATTTTGTAGCGGAGAGACGGCAATGAAGGTAATTCTCGTGCGTCCCCCTTTCTACGCCCTCTTTGGGGTGACGACACCAAAAATGAAGACATACCCCCTGAATCTCCTGTATCTGGCGACATTCGTCCGGGAAAGAAGCCACCATACAGCCGGCATCGTGGACGGGGAAAATATTACCGTCCCGAGTCTCTGTCAGGCGGGAGACGAAGAGCACGATCCGGAAATGATCATGCACCGGGGAATACCCCGCATGATTGACATTATTGAGAATCCTGACCACGAAATCTGGGTCGCAATGGAACGCGCCATACTCGCCGAAAAACCCGACCTGGTGGGATTCTCTTGCAACTCCGGCAATATGGATGCGGCCCGCATCCTCGTCCGGCGCATGAAAGCACGGGGAGTTCCCGTCATACTCGGGGGTGCCCATCCGACGGCACTGCCTGAACAGAGTATGACTTATACGCACTCCGATATGGTTGCAGTCGGCGAAGGCGAATTGACGCTGGTCCGGGTAATGGACTCCCTGGAAGGAAAAGGATCTTTTTCCCGTATACCGTCGCTGGTGTGGAAAAACGAAGGCCGCATCCGGATTAATCCCCGCGGGGAACTCATAACACACATAGACGAGTTGCCCATTCCCGACCGCTCTTTGGTTGGCAGGTCGGATTATTTCGGCGAAGTGCTCATGACCGGAAGGGGCTGCCCGTTTGATTGTGCGTATTGCGCTTCCCGCACCATCTGGGGAAAAAAAGTGCGGCTCCGATCCGTATCATCGATCATCGAGGAACTTCACCTCTTACGCGAGGCCGCGCTGGCGTCGGATTCGGAGTCGGGTTGCGTGCCGCCTCATGAACGTCCCGGCCGCTGGGTGGTGAAGGTGGTGGACGATACGTTTACCGTGAACAAAAAGCGGACCCTTGATCTCCTTGAACGAATTGCCGGCTCCGGCCTCAATTGTTTCGAATTTACCGGCGGCGTCCGAGCTGACACCCTGGATGAAACTGTGGTCCAACGAATGCGGGAGGCCAACTTTCGCCGCGTTACCCTGGGGGTGGAAAGCGGGAGCCCCAAAATTCTCCGGATGGTACGAAAAGGAGAAACCAACGAGGACGTAAAAAGGGCCATCGGTCTGCTGACCGCTGTGGGCATTCGTTCGCACGCTTTCTTTATGATCGGCTTTCCCGGCGAGGACGCTGACGATATCGCACTGTCCAAGGAGCTGATCCTGGATGCACGACCTGATTACGTGGAAATCAACATGGTGACCCCGTATCCGGGAACGGACCTGTTTCCGCGACTCATAGACGAAGCACCCTCGCGAATCGATCGGTGGTATCGATGGTTCCACCAGGGGTTGGCCACTCATTCGGATCGTCTGGGATATGATCTTGATGCTGCGTACGAAGATTTTGCCGGGTTCGCCCGGGCGTACAACAGGGCTGCGGACAGGTGATACGATTGCGCTTTCAAAAAAGTAAGATTGGGGGGACACTCTTTACAAAGAGGGTCCCCCCAATCTTACTTCTTGAAAACGAATTCGTATCAGATGTAGTCTGCTCTCCTGTGCCTATGAATCTCGCCCGTTATCATGTAAATGACGTCTTCGGCAATATTGGTTGCGTGGTCCGCGATACGTTCCAGATGGCGGGAGACGAGAAACAGATCGATCTTCGATTCCGCTGAACCTGCGCTCTTGCAAATTTCTTGAGCAAACTGCTCTTGAAAGCAGCTTTTCATGAAATCCACGTCGTCGTCGGCAGCACAGACTCGATAGGCGAGATCCACGTCAGTATTGACCAAGGAATCCAAGCTGTTTTTGAGCATCTCGCCGGCCCGCTTCGCCATGGTGAAATACTCGAACGCAACGTCTATGTCGCTGGAAGCGATCATCTTCTCCGCGCGTTCTGCGATATTTACGGCAAGATCACCTATTCTTTCAAGATCGTTATTCATTTTCAAAACCGCAACCAGGTAGCGCAGGTGGTCCGCAACCGGCTGATGCAGTGCAAGGATCTTCAGGCATTCTTCTTCGATGTCCACTTCAAAATGGTCTATTTCAATGTCGCCTTCAATGACTTTTTTCGCCAGGTTTGCGTCTTTGAATTCAAGCGATTTCATTGCCATGGTAAAGCGTTCTTCCACCAGAGCGCCAAGGTGGATGACTCGCTGCTTCAATTTGTCCACGTCTCTCTGGAGTCTTACCGACATCGTGACCCACCTCAATAAGATGAAAAGACCCAGCTCAGAGCGCGGCCCAGCACGCTTCACACCCGAACCGGTCCGCCTGCCCCGAACTCCTAACATGTTTGCAGAAACGAGGCAATTGCAAGGCCGGCCTCATCTTCGGCAACCCACCAACATCGCGGTCATATGTGTGCCGGCGGCCGTGCACCCGAACATCTCCGCTATGAAACGCACACTCCGGGTTTCCCGGCGGTCTGTGCGGCGCTACGATGATTGTTTCAAGGAAAAATCAGAGCACCTGAATAAAACTCGCAGTCTTGCGTTTTCATCCGGTTGCGGCCGCGTGAAAAAAAATCACCGGCATGGTTCGGAAGGGACGTTTCTATTGGGCATCGATCGGTTTATTCAGGGGATTTCCCTATGACAACATCAATATTCCGGGTGAGCTTTCCCCTGAGTACCTTCATTTTCACGATATCGCCCGGTTTTGAGCCGGCCACTATTTTTGACAGGTGACGGCCGTTGCGCACTGTTTTGCCGTCGCAATCCACAATGAGATCACCCTTTTTCAGCCCCGCACTTGAAGCAGGAGTTGAGTTCAGAACCTCGTCAACAAAAGTCCCCTTCGTAACGACCAATCCCAGTCGCTTCGCTTGTTCGGGGGTCATGTCTTCCACGTAGATGCCGAGCCAGCCACGAGCGGCAGCATCCAAATTAGCAGGCAATTTCAGAAGTTCTCTGACGTAGTTCGCGGGAATGGAAAATCCTATCCCTTTTCCGGACGAAATGATGCACGTGTTCACCCCTATGACTTCTCCCGCCATGTTGAACAGCGGCCCTCCTGAGTTTCCGGGATTTATGGCCGCATCGGTCTGAATGAAATTGTCGTCCGGACCCAGGCCGAGAAAACGCCCCTTTCCACTCACAATTCCGACGGTCACCGTGCGCCCCAGACCAAAGGGGTTTCCCACGGCAAGAACCCATTCACCCACCTGCACGTTCGACGCGTCCCCAATCTTGGCTTTTTGCAAGGAATACGGAGGGTTGATCTTCAAGAGCGCCAGGTCCACCTTGGGATGAACCGCTATCACCTTGGCTGCTTCCACCTTTCCTGTTGAAAGGGTCACCAGGATCTTGCTCGCACCTTCCACGACATGTGCGTTGGTGACGATGTGTCCGCCCGTGTCACAAAAGAATCCGCTGCCCAAGCTGTCTGTCTGATACTTATCCTGGCCCTTCCCATGGTCTTCGAAGTAACCCGGCCGAGACCGGAAGAGCGGAGGCGGTTCCGCGGAACTGTTTTGCAGCATGTGCCTTTCAATGGAAATGTTTACCACCGCAGGCGTGAGGTCTTTAATGAGATCGATAAGGTCAGGGCATCCGCCCTTGGGAATCGTCGTTTTCGTGGGCGATTCATCTGCGGCCATACCGAAAACGGGGAGGTACACGAGGAAGAGAAAGAAAACAAACCCCAACCGCAACCTTGTGGGGCCGCGAGAGATCCGCCGGAATACGGAACCTTTCTCCATGGAGTTGACTCTAGCAGCGGAATTTCCGGGTGTCAACGTGAAGTCCTTTTCTGGAGAAAATATCTGATGTCAATGCTCGTCTAAAGCAGTACGATTCGGGGAAACACTTCTTACAGGAAGGGGCGCCCCGATTTCGTTCCTCCGATTGCCAATTCGCACGATCCCATCACGTGGCCTTCCCGAGAAGAAGCAGCAGTTCGCGAACGATTTTTGCGGCGGTTATCGCCCCGACTTGGGTGGTATCCAGGCCGGGATTCAATTCCACCACGTCCGCTGCCACCAGTTCCGTGCGGTTCAGAGCCAGAAAAAAAAGTTCCAAATCATGGTAGAACCAGCCTCCGGATTCGGGATTTCCCGTTGCAGGCATGCAAGCAGGGTCAAGCACATCGATATCCAGCGTGAGATATACGGGTCTTCCATCTATGCGCTTCAGCAAAACCTTGTCTGCTGCGGATCCCCACTGCATGAGCGTGCCTTTTTGCTTCATCCAGGAAAATTCTTCTTTCGTGCCTGCCCTGATTCCAAGCTGGATCAATCTGCCGGGCCCCATCAGCTCGTCCACTCGCCTGATCACCGTAGCGTGGCTCAAGCGATCGCCTTCATATTCGTCCCTCAGGTCTGAATGAGCGTCGAGATGAAGAATCACCACATCCGGGTGCACCTTCTTCACCGCATCGACGATGGGCAAGGTCACTGTGTGCTCCCCGCCGATGCATAAAGGGCGAGCACCCCCCGACAGGATCGCTGAAACCGCTTCCCGGATCTTGTTCAGAGCATCTTCCAAAGAATCGCCGGCCAGGAGGAGATCCCCGAGATCAGCGAAAGGAGAATCGTCTAAATCCATATCCAGGAGGGGGGAATATGTCTCAATGGAATCGGAAACTCTTCTGATTGCCGCGGGGGCCGCGCCCGAACCGGACCGGTACGACGAGGTCAGGTCCAGGGGGCACCCCAGAATTGCAGGGCGACCGGAGACGACTGTCCGTGAAGAGCAACCGAGAAAAGGGATAGCTGTCATTCCTACGGCTTTCTGTACAGTCGGGCTGCCGTCCCGCGTGCTCGGGGCGGGTATCTTTGGCCCGAACCACTCGGCGCTGTTTCATATCAAGAGGGGGTCTACCCTGTAAACAACAATCTGCAGGTCTCGGTAATCATTCGGTTACAGACGGGAAAAGACTGTCATTGCGGGCGAAGCGAAGCAATCTCCGCCCGTAACGGTTGAGCTTGCTTCGTTGTTCTCCTCGCAAGACGAAAGACCGCCAATTCCCCCGGGTAACCGCATGATTACATGCTTTGAAACAAAGTCTGCGCCTACGCCCGAGCGGCAAGATCATCGGTCGTACAAGTGGGCGGAAATTCTGTATATACCAAGCCTTCTGTCGGGACGGATGGCTGCGTACCGGATCGGCAGCGATGTACTTCTACCCGAGGTAATACGGATTCGCTTTTTTACAGGTGACTCGATTCTGGGCACAGGCTGGGGGCACTCCTGCGCTGCGGACGACGCAGAGCCGTCTCATCACTTCGCTCAGGAGAGCCCCCAGCCCTGCAATCTCACATATCTTATTGCGAATACGTATAAGCTGTTGCCTGCCCGTAAATTGTCGGGCACGCGTCCCGGTCTACCTCTGCGATTATCCTCTCAAGCGCCGAAATTGCCGGCGCCCGTAACTCGGGCTTGAGCCTGTTGGCATGCTGGAATACGTTGAGCAGCCGCGCGGCCGTAATGATGTTGAAGCGCGAAAGTTCGATGACTCGATCCCTGACCCATTTCATCCCGACATCCGTCCACACCATTTTGTTGTTCACGGCCATGGGCAGGTACAGCGCTCTCGACCAGGTGGGTTGATTCGGGTCGAAAGTCGGGCGACGTCGTTCAGCCTCAATCATGTCGAACACGTCGTCGCACGTGCCCGCAGACACCACACGCAAGTAGTTTGCGTAGCCGCTGAGGTGCATATGCCAGTCCCGGTACACCTCTTCCAGGATCTGCCTGCGTTCTGCCGCAGAGCTGCGGTTCAGAGCCAGGAGTGCTGCAACTCTATCCTGAGCTGTTGTGGCCGCCCGATAGTGATCGAGAATGAGTCTATGGCTTTCAGGCGAATCGTCGATTACGATGAGGTCCAGAAGCACCTGCTTCAAAATGCGGTCGTTAATGCCTTCTTTGGACGACGTTCCCGGTGAGTACGTGTCCAGGTCGCGGAACTGTTTCACCAGGAGGTCCCGATAGGCCGTGTTGACGGCAAGCATGAGCTTCTCGCGGGCGATCACCTGTTCCCTGAACCAGGTGAGGTATCCCCGATCGAGGGGTTGTTCGTCCACGCGAAGGAAATAAGCCTTCAAGCCTGGAGACATGTCCACGTCCGCAAGGACCGTCCCGTAAAGCTCGATCCAGGCCGAGTCGATTTCGTGATCCTGGTTCTCGAGCAGGGCCACCCTCTGGCGGTCCGTAATCTGCCGCATGGCCTCCACTCGGTTGAACGGGTCGGTATCCAGCCGGGCTTGAAGTGCAAGGGTGTCCGCGTCCGTGTTCGCCTGCACGAACGTCCCGTAAAAAGAGCAGTTTCTGTTCAATGACGCGAATGCAGGAGCCCGCTCAATGTTTGAGAGGGTCAGACGGCTCTTTTCATCGATCAATTCGAAAGTCCGTTCCGTGCCCGGCACCGTCCGGCCCAGTTCGTCGACAAGGGCCACTTGTATCGGGAGATGAAACGGATCAGTGCCGTCAGGAAATTCCTGATCGAAGTCTATATGATATTCCCGGGTTTGGGGATCATAATCGGTCACGGCCCTGACTTTGGGATAACCGAGCGTGTAAAGCCATGTTTTCTTGAATTGGCCCAGAGATCTGCCGCACACGTGTTCGAAACATTCAAAGAATTGGTCCGTATTGGCGTTGGAATCCTTGTACCGGGCGAAGTACAGGTTCTTTCCGTCTCGAAAGCACTGGGGGCCTATGACAAGGCGCAGCATACGGATTACTTCCGCAGCCTTCACGTACGTGACTCCGTCTATGAGTTCATCCGGATCGTTGAAGCCATCGCGCACTATTCTTCCCGCGCGGCCGCTATCTTCAACGGCCAGGGGGCCCAGGAGAGGGTTGCGGATGGAATCCACCTGATGCAGTCGCATGAACGCGGGATCAAATACATCCGCCATGAACTGGCGTTCCACATCCACGGTGTACGCTTCGTTCAGCCAGACGTCGAACGGCGTCTCCATGGTTGTCTCGCTTCCACATTGATTGTGCTCGAATTCATGTACGATCACCGCATGGCCGTACATGATGAACTGGTCCAGCGTATGTTCGTCTACGAGCGCCGCGTCAGTGACAATGGTGGTGTTCCCGGTATTCTCCATCCCTCCGAAATTGGATTTGTTCATACAAATCGTCCGATAGGTCTCGCTAAGATATTCATAGTCTTGAGTTCTTCTGATCCACAGCACGGACTGTTTCAAGATGTCCATGGGGATCCGCGCGTCAGTTCCTCTCCCGGGCGGCACCAGATATTCCAGGGTCACCGTACGTCCGGAATCGTACGTGACCTCGTCTGCGAGCACGTCCCAGGTGCCTGCGGCCGCGATGAAGAGATACGGTGCCATTGGCGTGCCGTTTTCGAATGTGATGATTTGCCTCCCCGGATCGCCGGGTTTCATTACGGGCTTTCCCGAGGGATTGAGCTGATGACTGATGTTGCCGTTACTGATAAGATGTGTGTACCGGGCGTCTCCCTCGAGGGTGGCGATCATGGTGCATTTAGCCCTGCAGTCGTCCAATATGGGCATGATGCGTTGAAATCCCCATTGCTGGCATTGAGATATGTATTGCTGGGGAGCGCCGGGCGGGGTGGTATCCTTGTAAATCCCTTCCAGGAGACTGTCGGATGGAAAACAACGGGTAACCGTGCGAATATAAAAACGATCTCCGGGGTTGACCGGTTCAGGGAGTGTTACCACCAACTTTGCCGATTTTTCCCTGTACTCGTATTCCACCGGTTTGCCGGACGAACCGGGATTCTGCAGCCATTCCACCGACCGTATTTCAAGATCCCGTGCATCGAGATTCACCTGGTGGAGCGTGCTTGTTGCCGTCATATCCAGCAGATTGGTAGCCTCCACCATGTTGGGCAGAAAATTGAGGTATATGGTCAGGTGATTCAGTTTTACCGGTAATTCGCCAAAATCTTCTCGCCTATATTTATATGTTTGCTCCGCCAATTGATAATTCTCCCCTCTCAAAAACCGTTTTCGGACGAGCGGACCGTGTCGCCTGCACCTGACAGGCAGAAAAGCCAGTCACATCATTGCACGGCGTGACTACCAATGGGACACATCCATCGTGTCTTGGAGATGGTTCCCCCCGTTCTGGACGCCGTAAGCTGACCGTAGAGAGAGGCCGACCAAATGTCAAGCGACCGGAAAGACCGCGGCTTTACTATTTCTCATGATGGTCGGGGACAGATGGGAGGGGCGCATCTGAGTGTGCGCCCAAAGAACAGGCAGAAGACTGTCATTGCGAGGGCAAAGGCCTAAGCAATCTCCAATTAAGCAAAACAGGGATTGCTTGGTCGTTCCACTCCTCGCAATGACATGATTGATACTGTTGCGCTTTCAAATAAGTGAAATCGGGGAGGAACTTCTTGTAAGACGTTCCTCCCCGAACCCCATCCCAAGAACTTTTAGCACTCGCCGAAACCTGTATTTCCTCGGCGGAAATGCAGGTTTCGGCGCATGATAGATGTTTCTGGGAGAGGGTTTGGGCGGGACACTCTTAACAAAGAGGATCCCCCCAATCTTACTTTTTTGAAAGCGCATTCGTATCACACAGTCCGGGGAGCTTTCGCCAAGACGGAAAACTCCCCCGTAATTCCGAAACATCTTGGTCTATTTGCAGGAAATGATGCCCGGCACACATGCCCCGCTGCGCCAAATCAAGTACTTTGCCCACGACCAGGCCGCAGCGGATCCGATGAAAACTCCCAGAGCGATTACTAGACCTCTGAGCGATACAAGTATGACCTGATCCATTTTCTCATCTCCAATCGTCGGCAGCCGCTCAAATTCCCAAATCCATTACGTCCGGCTCGCAAAAAGAGGCTTTGTGGTTTTCAGGTTGACTGCACAGCACGCTTTTCACCTCGTCACGGTGGAAAGACACCCACATTGCAAGCTCGTCATCGGGCCACCCCGTCACATAGGGAGAGCGGCCTGTTTTTCTGAGGGCAGACAAACCGTCTTCGGAAATATCATTTTCGACTCCCATGCGTTCCCTCCATCCGCTCGTGCTCATCACTTTCAGATGCATGGATTCCCTTGATGATTCAGTCTTTCAAGTGTGGATGAAGAATCGAAAAGTGTTGATACCGGAACGCGGCCTTCGGGCCCCGTAGATGACTTCGCCGGCCGGCATTATTCTTCGGGGAGATTCACGACCGATAGCCAGAACCCCTGTATGCATTCGATGACCCGCGAAAATTGGTCCGGCTCGAGAGGCTTGGTTATGAAGCAGTTCGCATGCAGATCGTAGCTGTCCCCAACGTCCTCGACCGATCCCGACGTGCTCAGCACCACGACGGGGATGCGTGTGAGCTCCGGGTTGTTCTTCATTTCTTGCAGGACTTCCTTCCCGTGTTTTCTGGGCAGGTTGAGATCCAGAATGACGAGATCCGGGTGAGGGGCATCAGTATAGGGCTCTTCCCTGTGCAAAAACTGCATTGCTTGAACCCCGTCGGTAACTATATTGACGTGATTGCCCATCTTGGCTTGAGACAGGGCTTCCCGGCTCATGATGATGTCGAGGGGGTTGTCTTCCACCACCAGTAGTTCGATCCTTTTCGCACGTTTCACGCACCCACTCCGGTCACGGGAATAGTGAAATAAAAGGTCGCGCCCCCCTCGGGACCGCTATCGGCCCATATTCGACCATGATGGCGTTCCACGATTCTTTTTGCTATGGCCAGACCGATGCCCGTGCCGGAATATTCCCTGGAGGTGTGCAATCGCTGAAACATGGAGAAAATCCTTTCCCGACCCTCAGGGGGTATACCGATGCCGTTGTCGCTCATAGAAATGAGCCAATCCAATCCGCGCTTTTTTGCGGACACGTGAATCCTTGGCGGCTCCTCGCTGCGAAATCTGATAGCGTTTCCAATGAGATTCTGAAATACTTGGGTGATTTGAATTCGATCCCCGAAAACAATAGGAAGGGAATCATACGTCACAGTCGCGGCGTGCTCCAGTATCGCGAGTCTCAGGTTTTGGAGCGCTTGTTCAAGGACGGCATTACAATCGAACTTTTTGAAATCCTTACCTCTATTTCCTACGCGACAATAGTTCAACAATCCTTCAATCAAATCCATCATGCGCCGCGTGGATTCCACTGCAAAGCCTATAAATTTTCCCGCTTCCGGTCCCAGTTGGTCTTTGAATCTTCGTTCCAGGAGTTGAATGCAACTGGTGACGTTGCGAAGGGGCTCCTGTAGATCGTGGGAAGCTACATAGGCGAACTGCGCCAGCTCCGAATTGGAGACGGCAAGATCCTCCAACGCTTTTTCAAGTTGCTCTTCAGTACGTTTGTGCTCCGCTATCTCCTCGCGGAGCTTCTCGTTGGTATCTGCCAATTCCGCAGTGCGCCTCCCAACCGTTTCTTCGAGTTGTTCGCGGCCTTCCCGGAGAGCTTCTTCCGCTGCTACGCGCCCGCTTATATCCGTGATTGCCACCAATATGCGGTCGATGCGGTTCGAATCTTCTGCAGCGGTCACAATTTCAACGTGAGCATCGAACTTCCTTCGGTCAGCGGTGATCATCGTCAATTCACAAACATTTTTTTCTCCCGTTTCACGGGATGCTTTCAACTGAGCAATAAATGCCTTTAAGGATTGTTTCTCTATGAAACTCTTCCAAGGGTATTTTTTGGGTAGCGGTTCACTGCAGCCCAGTTGCGCAATACCCGTCGCATTCGCTTCCAGGATGTTTCCCCTGAGATCCAAAGTGAAACACCCGACGGGAACATGATTGTAGAGACGCGAATACTTGTCTCTGGATTGCTGCAACTCGGCCTGAATGTGACGCAGTTCCTCATTCTGTAATTCGAGTTCCACCTGATGATTCTGAAGTTCATGAAACAGGCGCTTCAACTCATCCCCGGAGAGGGAGCCCTTTTCGAGCAAAGCGAGCGATTTGTCAAAAAATCTTTTTTCGGCTCGTCTTCGGATTTCTGGAGGATCGGTGTGCTTGGCCAACAACAAACCCCTGTGTCCAACTGCCAGTACAGCCCTTGAACATTATCTTAATTCGGCGACGCAATAAGTAATTCACGACTGGATGCATACTGCATGATACTTGTTCTCAGTGTATTCTTGCACGCAAATTTTTACAAGCAGGCCCCCGCTGTCAACAAAATGTATCTTCGTTGTAATTGTGTTCACTACGCGACTGTTCTTGCGAACAGTCACGCTCAAGGTATGTTCTCACATGCTTTGCGTGCGGCAAAGCCGCTCTTACGAACGCCCATTCAAAGCCGTGACATTCGGTGGGCTTTCCTGGCGGTTGTAATGAATGTCTCCCCGAACCCCCCGGACACCCCCGGTATGTGCCGAAACTTCGTTTCCGTTCAGGAAAGCGGGGGGTCGGCGCGTGCAAAAAGTCCTTGAGGTGGCCTTCGATAGGGGGATTTGCCTTCCTGCGCCACTGTTATGCTTATCCCAGATCCCGCGCCTTGTCCTTGACACGGCTTCTAGCCTCGAGTCGAGCTTTGAGCAATTCATCGAATCTGTTCGCCGCGAGCTTTTCTTCTCCTATACGCTCGTAATTCTTGTCCTGGGCCCCCACGGTCGCGGAGCTCATCTCAGAAGCGATCTTTGCCTGCGCCTTGAGCCCGGCCACTTTTTCCCGGATGGCTACAACGGATTCGTCCACAGCACTTTCCGCTAGTCCTTTGAGACGATCTTCCAACAGCAGCACCTGCCTGGTCGACATGAAATCTGCAACCATCTCCCCCTGTTCACGCTTCAATTGCTCGATCTCCGCCATGAAGCTTCTGAGTCGCAATTTGTATTCGTCAACTTTTCTGCTCTGCCCATCAAGTTCCTGGGTGAGATTCGCCTGTTTTCCCTCTATTTCTTGAATTCTTAATTGGTATCGCGTCCCGGCCTCCCGGTGGGTCGGGTTGTCAGGCTCGGCTTCAGCCGCGGAAAGAGCCCCTTCGAGCTTTTTCTGGAGCTCCTCGTCTTCACGGCTCAATGTCTTGAGAGTCTCTTCCGTACGCTCCCGTTCACGCGCAAGCAGGGCAACGGCTTCTTCCATGTCCTTGTATCGCTTCTTCGCTTCCTGAATAGCTACTGCGTAGGTTGATTTGATTGCGTCAGGACTTTGGGAGACGAGATCATCGCCGGCCCGTATGAAAAAACCACGCACCAGGGCAATAAGTCTGCCGAAAAAATTCATGATACGCCCCCTCTGCCGGCACTCCCATGCCGGGAACTGCGCTCCACAAGGGATTACCGTTTTTCGTTCGGCACCGAATGCCTAGCTTATCATAAGGCAGTGCACCGGATCAAAACCAAAGAGATCACGGGATGACAGTTCAATTACAAGTGGGAAAAGGCTGTCCTTGAGTGCCCGGCCAGCGATCTCTGCCCTTATGGGGATTCTCAAAAGTAATGCCGGTTTCGATTGCGCGAAAGGATTCGGAGACTGTCATTGCGAGGGCGAAGCCCGAAGCAATCTCTAACTAACTAGAACTGAGATTGCTTCGTCGTTCCACTCCTCGCACTGACAGAGAAACGATAATTCACCCGCGAGGACGAAGGATTGGCCACCGGATGACCGTTGGGTCTCGGGGAGGAAAAAAGAATTGATAGTAATGATCATTTATGCGATACTTCAATTGAATAGAAGATATTTTTCAAGTATTTTACAATGGTGAAAGATATGATGCCAGAATATCACGATAGTATCCGCCAACCAGAACCCAGCTCGGAAAAAAGATTGCGCCTGATGTCAAAGGAATTGGAAGAAGCAACAAAGCAGTTTCTCGTCAAAGTGGAAGAACTGGAGAAGCTGCTCCCTCTCATAGACGAATAGCCGTATGATTCACCATCGAGTGTTTTTTGCACTCCATTGACATACCTGGCCCGCTCACATTCGAAATCCTGCCGACACTGATGGACCTGCGGTTTATGTTGTGGTAAAAAACAGCAGTGGATCTACATTGAACCAAGGCGGTCGTGAGTTGAAGTCCGGTATGATCATTCTGAAAACCCGTCGTGAAATTGAAATCATGCGCGAGGCTAACCGTATAGTTGCGGAAATCCTTCAGCGTCTCGGCGAATTGGTCAAACCCGGCACCACTACCGGTGAACTCGACAAAGTAGCCGACAAAATGATACATCAGGCAAAAGCCAAGGCAGCTTTCAAAGGGTACCGCATGCGAAATCAAAAGCCGTATCCCGCGTGCATCTGCTCATCCGTGAACGAGGAAGTGGTTCACGGCATTCCCGGCCCGAGAATCCTCAAGGAGGGCGATATCGTGGGCGTGGACGTGGGTGTCGTACACCAGGGATTTGTGGGCGACGCGGCCAGGACGTACCCGGTGGGACAGATATCGACAGAGGCGATGAAATTGCTTTCGGTCACGCATGAATCGCTGTACAAAGGCATAGATCAGGCCGTAACCGGAAATCGCCTTTTCGATATATCCGGAGCAATTCAGAGCCACGTGGAAGCGAACGGCTTCTCGGTCGTACGGGACTTTGTGGGGCATGGTGTCGGGAGAAACATGCACGAGCCCCCGCAGATTCCCAACTATAAAGCGGCAGGCTGGAATCCGCGTCTTCAGGCCGGTATGGTACTGGCATTGGAACCCATGGTGAACGAAGGAACCTGGCGGATAAAACTCCTGGACGACGAATGGACCGCCGTCACTGCCGACGGAAAGCTGTCGGCACACTTTGAACATTCCATCGCGGTAACGGAAAACGGGCCGCTCATTTTGTCCCAGATCTGATCTGCTCTCCAGCGGATTCGAATTTCAGACAGCCGTAAGGTCTTCTGTTTCATGCCGAACGACATCAATGCTTCACAATTGAGGCGCATCAAACGATACGAGATCATCCGGCCCATTGGTGAAGGAGGCATGGGCAAGGTGTACCTTGCCACGGACAAAATCATACGCAGGCCGGTGGCCATCAAGATCTTTTCTCTCGAAACGTTGCCGGGCTCGCCCTCCAGTAAGGAAAAAGTCATGCGAGACTTTTTCCTCGAAACCCAGACAGCCGGCGCAATGCTGCATCCCAACATAGTGGTCATGTACGATGTGGGGAAAAAAGGCGACCTGTTGTACATGGTCATGGAGTTCGTGTTCGGGAAGACCATTCTCGAACATCAGCGGCGCAATCCGTTCAGCGTGCAGAAGAGCCTGGAAGTCGTATACGAATTGGCTTTGGCCCTGGAATACGCTCATTCCAAGGGTGTTGTCCACAGAGATATAAAACCCGAAAACATCATACTTTCGGTCCAAGGTGTTCCAAAGATAACAGATTTCGGGATTGCCCGATTTCGGAAGCACCTGAAGGGACACCGGCCAACCCTCGTGGGCTCGTCCAGGTTCATGGCTCCCGAACAGATTCTCCGACGCGAACAGGATCACCGCGTAGACATTTACCAGCTGGGAGTGGTTCTTTTCGAGCTCTTGACCAGACAATCCCCTTTCAAAGGCATAAGCGCGGAAGACACGCTCACGAAGATCTGTACGGAGACGCAGCCTCCTCCGGGCAGAATCAATCCCGAAATTCCCGAAGAAATAGACCGGATCGTCATGACCTGCCTGGAGAAGTCGCCTCAGCAAAGGTACCCTACCGCCAAGGCCCTTGCGGAGGCTCTCGCTGAATGCTTGAGGTCGGACGTGCACAGAGGTATCTCCCCGGACAGGGAATTGGTGCAAAGCCTTCAGAAATTCGAGATGTTTTCTCTGTTTACCGATCAGGAGATTCAGGAACTGGTAAAAATCGGAGAATTTATCACCTGCCCTCGCGGTGAATACATCATCAAGGAAAACGAAAGCGATTCCAATTTCTTTGTGCTGCTGGAAGGTAACGTGAAAGTCGTGAAGCGTTCGCGGGTGCTTTCGGATTTCTTGCCCGGCGCATGTTTCGGTGAGATCGGAGCTTTCGCCAGACAGAAGAGAGCTGCCGGAGTTCTTGCCGAGGAAGATTGCAAGCTGCTGCAGATAAACGCTCTCCTGTTCAAGGAACTGGATGCGTTGCTGCAGCTCAAAATGCTGCATATCGTTTTGAGAAACATGGCCAGTCTGGTAATGTCTCTTGACAGCGAAATCATGCATTTGACCGATGGAAAGAGCCTGGACGAAGGGCTGGCTATTTGTCCGTTCTGCGGTTTGGACAACAAGTCGCCCATAGAGGTGTGTCCTCGGTGCGGAGCTATTCCTTCAGCGTTTACTCAAGCCGTAGACCTGTCGCCCACTGATGTCGGAGTCGTGTCAATCGGCGAAGAGGTTACGAAAGAGGCGCTGAAGATGGATTGATCGCCTGCGTGTCGGTTCCTTTCCAATTCTTCCTTCTTCGCATGCGAATCGGTACAACGTGGTATAGATGCTCATGAAAGGAAGCGCCATCCCGGCGGCCTACGCGGACAAGGAGTTCTGCCGATGCCCGACCCACGGTCCCTTTTTTCAGGAAAAAGAATTACGGTCATGGGGCTCGGGTTACTGGGGCGGGGCCTCGGCGACACCCTGTTTCTCGTACGAAGCGGCGCCAGAGTCACCGTCACGGATCTGAAGACTGCCGAGCAACTGGCGCCCTCCCTGAACAAGCTCAACGGGGTACCGGTTACGTATCGATTGGGTGAACACCATCCCGACGATTTCATCAATGCCGACATGATCCTCCGTAATGCGGACGTCCCTCGAACATCGCGATTCCTCAAGATTGCAACCGACCACGGCGTACCGGTGGAAATGGACGAAAGCCTGTTTTGCAAACATTACGAGGGCACGGTAATCGGGATCACCGGCACACGCGGAAAAACCACGACCACCACACTGGTGCATCGGATCCTTTCTCGGCAGACGCGGCGGGCATATCTTGCGGGAAACATCATGGGGCACGCGACCCTGCCGCTTCTGGGCACCGCTGCCAAGGAAGACGTCGTTGTCCTTGAGCTTTCCAGCTGGCAGCTCCAGGGATTCCACGATTCCCGTATTTCTCCGCATGCTTCCGTTTTTACGAACGTGTATCCGGATCATCTGAATCGGTATGCGAGCATGCAGGAGTACATTGAAGATAAGAAAGCCATATTTCGCTATCAGACAAATGGCGATTTTTGCCTGTTCAACGGCGATCAAGCGGAAACAGCAGCTATGGCCGGCGAAGCACCCGCGGCCGCGGAATTTTTCCGGACCTCGGACGTTCCGCCGGAGTGGGATGTCCGTGTTCCCGGGCTGCACAATCGTCAAAATATCGCAGCTGCAATCCGCCTCACCCGGAAGCTGGGTGTTCCCGAGATCGTGGTTCGAGAACAAGTCGAGCGCTTCTCCGGCGTGGAGCACCGTCTTCAATCGCTGGGAGACAAAGACGGGATCGGCTTCATCAATGATTCCACCAGCACGACGCCTGTTGCAGGCTGCGCCGCGCTCGACGCCATTGAAGGGCACGGAATACTCCTCATAGCCGGCGGCTCGGACAAGAATCTGGATCTGCAGCCCTTTGCCGATGCGGCCGCAACAAAATGCCGAAAAATAGCCCTGCTCCGGGGAACGGCCACTGATGCGCTTCACGAGGGTATTAGAAAGGCCGGAGGGACACACGCGGTAATCGGGGTGTTCGACGATCTGCGCGACGCAGTGAGGAGCCTGTATGAACAGGCCGTTCCAGATGACGTAATCCTTCTCTCACCCGGTTGCGCGTCTTTTGGCCTGTTTCAGAACGAGTTCCACAGAGGTGAATCATTTGTCACGATCGTGGAAGAAATCATGTCGGAATGATGTAATTTGTTTCGAACAGTCTATCCGGCTGCCGCTGACACCTCCGAAAGACCGCTCCACACAATCGCATCGTACGTATGACACACAATAGGAAGCAGTCAGCTTTCAAACGGGCACATTCACGCCGGTGCCGGAGGGAATTATCCCCCCGAATCGGCGCTACTAGGCATCAGTTCCAAATTGGTCTATTTCAGTTGGAAACTACCTGCGTCGGCACTGCACTTTGAGAAATCAATAGGTTTACCGCATCCCTTGCAAATGTGGGATTTCTCGAATTCGTCGGAAAAAATTTCCTTTTCCTTGCCGCAGCCGGGACATTTGCAAATAAAAGAGGAGAGGTTCTTGTTTGCCTGAAGGCCGGGGCAATGCATTGGTGTGCTGTCGCTCATGTGTGACTCCTTCGCGGTGTGATTACGCCTGAAAAATAGAACGCTTATAAAAATATAATCCACTCTGAAGTTTCGAGCAACAAAAAACCCGATTGCCCGGCATCCATCCGACTACTGGTGAGGTGCGTCTGTCATTGCGAGGAGTGGAACGACGAAGCAATCTCAGTTTTGGTCAGTTGGAGATTGCTTCGTCACTACGCTCCTCGCAATGACATGCTTCAACAGTGTACATGCAAGGGAGGGCCTATCAATCTGATCATACTTTCTAGAATTACTAATATGGCGCGATCGCTGACTGCAAGCAAAAAAGGATCGTGCAGTGCACAATCCTTGCTTGTTTTACCAATGTGCTTCCGATCGATAGACACTCGGGCGCTTTGCGCCCTTGGGTTATCCTTCTAAAATGGATCGGAGTTCTTTCAGCTCTTTCTTGATTTCGACGAGGATTTCCCGGTAGTCCGCATGATCCACGGACGGAGAATTGTTCTCCACTTTAACCTCAATAGCCTCGTTTTCCTCTTTTCGTGAAGCCCGAGCCGGTTTCTTAGCCTTCTTTTCGGCTGAGCTCTGCTTCTTCATTTCCTGAAGCCGTTTTTTCGCGCCTGCGATGGTAAACTTCTCGTCATACAGCAGATGCTTGATTTCCAGGAGAAGTTCCAAGTCTTTCTTGTGATAGAGGCGCTGTCGTGCTCTGGTTCTGGTCGGCTTGAGAATTTTGAATTCCGATTCCCAGTACCTGAGAACATAAGGCTCCACGTCCAGGATTTCGCTTACTTCACCGATTTTGAAATACTGTTTCTCGGGAATTGCGATAGTCATAACTCGACCACCCCTCAAATGAGAATCCAATCCGACCGGGATCTTCAGCACTAGAGGCAGAACCGGTGTGCCAATCAGCAGCCCGCCACCGGCCAACCGGTCTCATTCCCGTATGGTAGCCCCTACTGCTCCGGCAAGCGCTTCCCATACACGAGAATGAACCTCTTGGACTTCCTCGTCGGTCAGGGTCCGATCCTCGGACTGGTATCGAATCCGAACGGCAATGCTCTGGTAGCCCTTCGGAATCGATTTACCTCGATATAAATCGAATAAGATCACGGAGGCAATCATATCATGGCCCAAATGTGAAATCAAGTGTTTAATGGCATCACCTGAAACTTTTTCTTCAACGATGAATGATAAATCCCTCTCTATATAAGGGTAGCGAGGGATAGCTTTGAAAAAGCTTTCCTGGCGCGTTCGAGCAAACAAGGGCTCCAGCAGAATCTCAAAAACATATGCAGGCTGGCTCAGGTCGTGCTCCCGGGCTTTGAACGGAGCCAATTCACCCAAGAATCCAATGACTTGATCCGATACAATGACGTTCGCAGATTTGCCGGGATGCAGAAACGTTCTGTCCGAGGGAACGAACTTGACGTCCGAAACGCCGAACCCCTCAAAGAGATTTTCCAGCGCGCCTTTCACATCAAAAAAATCCACCTGCTCCTCGCGGGGCAGGTTCCACACAAAGGGATACCTGGTCCCCGTCGCCAGCCCTCCAAGACGCAAATCCTCTCTGGGAAGCTCTTGGCCTTCCACGGGAGTAAAGGTCTTTCCCATTTCGTACAGCTTCAAATCTTGATTCCGAAAATTCATGTTCTTCTTCATGGTGGAAATAAGGCCTGGTATCAGAGAATTCCGCATGGCCACATAATCTTCCGTCAACGGATTGATCAGGCTCAGTTTGCCGGCATCTTCACCGAACTCTGTCAGTGTCTGTTCCGAGATGAACGACATGGTAACGATTTCCGTATACCCGGAAACGTTCATCAACTCATTGACTTTGCGTCTGCGCAATCGATCTTCTCTGGTGGTGTCCGCGGCGGAACTGTACGAAGGCATGGTAATGGGAATATTTTGAAAACCGTGAACCCTGGCCACTTCTTCCGCGATGTCGACCTCTCTCTCCAGATCCCACCGCCAGGATG
>DATHCX010000103.1:0-7728 GCA_035319325.1 Desulfomonilaceae bacterium | reverse complement strand
TTTCTTTGCATGCGGAAATTTTGAGAATCTCTTGGACCGGCGCACGAATGGAGAGTTCCTCTTCCAGTTCGCGCAACGCAGTTTCGTGATACGTCTCTCCGGGGTCTACGTGTCCCGCCGCGGAAGAATCCAATTTCAGGGGGTGTCGATCCTTCGACGCGGAACGTCGCTGCACGTACAGATCGCCGCGCTCATTGAACACAAAAATGTGGACTGCACGGTGAAACAGTCCTTTTCGGTGAATTTCCGCACGGGTGGCGGTTCCGATAACGTTGTTCCCGGAATCCACCACTTCCAGTATTTCGTCATCCGTTGAATGCATGCTTATGAACGTTTCGTTTCAGGGAGTCGACCCGGTTTTGCCATTTCATGAAGTTTACCCCAACCTGAACCTTTAGACATTCATTTCTTGCAAATGGTTATAATGAGGGTGGCGGTTTTTTGGTTTTCAGGCGATAAGAACGTTGTCTCAAAGACGATTGTACGGCAGTCGAGAATGTGGTGGGATGCACATGCGGATTCGAAGAAGTCACATGGAGGCAACCTCTTGCAAGAAGCGCCTGTCCGATTCCCCTCATTTTGAAAGCGAATCGGCATGAGAATCCTTCCCAGCGAACAACTGGACGAGCTGAAAACGGTAATCTTTACGTACATCATTATGGCGCCGCTCCTGTCTGCGTTGTTCGCGGACAAGATCGACAACGTGTTCGTCGCGTGCGTGCTGTTTGTGGGACTTGTGGGCGGATCTTTTCTCTACATCAAAAAGAGGATGGAACTTTTGGAACAATCGCTCAAGGAACAGGAACAGAAACTCCTGGAACGTGAATCCGGAGTTGATGAATCGGAATACTAACCCCGAAATCGCGGGTCTTTTCCGTGCACCCGTGAGGGCACCCGGCGGCTAGCCGGAACAAGGCCTTCATTCAGTTACACGAGGAAAGCATCGTCTCAGTGTCGTTGCGATGAGTGAAGCGACGAAGCAATCTCGATACTTGAGGATAGAGGTTGCTTACTTCGCTCGCGATGACATCCTTTTTCGCGGCCGAAACTGAATGATTGTCAAAAAAGAATAGCGGCTCTTGAATGATGTTGTAGAACACTATATATGATAGGTTTGGGAGATGCGAATTATCGCCGGCCGTTTCAAGGGAATGCGTTTGCGTTCGTCCAAGGGGGGCACGTTGCGTCCCACCGTGGATCGCGTCCGGGAAGCATTGTTCAGCGCTCTCGGCAGCCAGGTGGAGGACGCACGGGTTCTCGACCTGTTTGCAGGAACGGGAGCCTTCGGTTTCGAGGCAGTCAGCCGGGGAGCTTCGAGCGCGATGCTTGTGGATGTGAATCGGCATTCGGCACGTGTCATAGCTGAAACGTCACGGCGCCTGGGAACTGAAACACAGGTTCGTGTTCTCGCCATGGACGCCCTTCAGGCGATGAAACACCTGGAAGACGCGGGAGAGCTCTTCACCATCATTTTTCTCGATCCTCCCTATGAATCGGAATGGATTGCAAAGATTCTTTCTGATCCCGTTTTCCCGGAGTTGCTTGCACCCGAGGGGATATTCATCGTAGAGAAGGCAGTGCGCTCCCCGGAAACAACCGCACCCCCGATATTTCGGCAACGGTTCTCGAGGAAATACGGCGGGACTCTTGTAGAAATGTTCAGTCGCGCATGAGCGCTAATCACCATCGAAATTCGGGACTTAAACGTATGAGTGAAAAAGTAGCCGTTTACCCTGGGACCTTCGATCCGTTTCATAACGGACATCTGGAAATCATCCGGCGCTGTCTGGGCACCTTTGATCGCGTTATCGTCGCTCTAGGGTTGAATCCGGAAAAGGAAACCATCTTCACCCTGGAAGAACGATTGGACATGATACAAAACAGTGTCGACGGAGATCCTCGAATCGAGTGCGATTTTTTCGACGGCCTCCTTGTGCGCTATGCGGAAAAAAAGAGAGCTCAGGCCATTGTCAGGGGGCTCAGGGCCGTTTCCGACTTCGAATATGAATTCCAGTTGGCCCTGATGAATCGAAAACTCAGTAGAAACATCGAAACATTTTTTCTCATGACCGCGCATCGGTACCTCTATGTAAGTTCGAGAATTATCAAAGCCACGGTTGTCGCCGGAGGCTCTCCCGAAGGTCTGGTTCCGGACTACGTTCTCAAGATGCTGAAAAAGAAATTTCCCGGCATAAAAAACCGCTGAATATTTGGAGACGCAGGACCATGAAAAGTATTCTGTCCCAGAGGGCAAGGGAGCTGAAACCTTCCGCAACCCTGGCAATATCCGCAAAAGAGAAAGAACTGAAAAGTAAAGGAATCGACGTCATCGGTTTCGGAGCCGGTGAACCGGATTTTCCTACTCCCGCTCATATCAGGGAAGCTGCAAAAAAATCCCTGGACCGAGGGGAAACGTTCTATACCCCGGTGGGTGGAATCATGGAGCTGAAGAAGGCCGTTGCGTACAGGTTCGGGCAAGATTATGGTCTCGAATACACGCCGGACCAGATCGTCGTCTCTTGCGGAGCAAAACACAGCCTATACAACATCTTCCAGGCAATAGTCGGACCCGGAGACGAGGTGTTGGTCTTTTCACCTTACTGGGTTTCGTATCCGGAAATGATTGCTCTTGCCGGCGGATCTGCGGTCATAGTTCCCGCCAATGAAAAGGACAAGTTCCTTCCGGATCCGAACCGGGTGGAATCCCTCATCACTGCGAAAACAAAAGCATTGTTGCTCAATTCCCCCTCGAATCCCACGGGGATTCTCTATCCGAGACCGCTCCTGGAAGATTTGGCTGCTCTTGCGGATAAGCACAATCTGTTGGTAATATCCGACGAGATTTACGACAAGCTTTTGTACGACCGTTTGACCTTTACGCCGTTTGCAGCACTTCCCGGAATGAAAGATCGTACCATTACCGTGAACGGAGTATCGAAAAGTTATGCGATGACCGGACTCCGAATCGGGTACATGGCATGCACGAATACTCAGATTGTGAAATCCGCGACCGATATCCAGAGTCAGTCCACCTCTAATCCGAGCAACACCGCACAGGCCGCTGCCGTCGAGGCGCTCACGGGGTCTCAGGACGAGGTGTATCGCATGCGGGAAATATTCGAGCGGCGAAGGGACCTCATGGTGGGCGAGATACGGAAGATCGACCGTATCTCCGTACTCAAGCCGGATGGGGCTTTCTATGCTTTCGTCAATACCTCCTCTCTATGCAAAGGAAGCGTTCGGGACTCCACGGATGTTGCAAAATACCTCTTGGAGCGCCATCATGTGGCGTGTGTACCCGGTGGGCCGTTCGGTTCCGACGATCACATACGCCTTTCTTTCGCCACCGGTGAGGAAACGATTCTGAAAGGCATGGAACGAATCCGTAAGGCTTGCGACGAATTGGCATGAACGATACTGGACCGCTGATTCTTTTAACCAATGATGACGGAATTCATGCCGAAGGTTTGCGGCACCTGAAATCCGTTGCCGAAAAAATCGGCCGAGTGCGAGTTGTTGCGCCGGAAACGGAACAGAGCGCGGTGGGCCACTCCATCACGCTGTACGATCCTATAAGAGCGCATGAAGTAACCAAGAACGGCTCTTTCTACGGATACGGCATAGGCGGGACGCCTGCAGACTCAGTGAAATTGGCTTTGTACTCTCTGCTGTCACGGCCGCCGGACCTCGTGATTTCAGGAATTAACAACGGCGCAAATCTCGGGATCAACGTACTGTATTCCGGAACCGTTTCCGCGGCAACCGAAGCCGCTATTCTCGGGGTCCCCGCTATGGCGGTCTCGTTCGACAAAAAAAGAGACCCACGGTTCGAATGGGCTCTTGGGCACATCGACAAGATCGCTCGGTGGGTACTCGAGAGCGGTTTGCCCCCTGGCGTTGCTTTGAACGTGAATATACCGGCGCTGCCTCCGGGTGAAGTGTTGGGCTACAAGCTGACCAGACAGGGGCTCAGGAAATTTCGCGAGAGCTTCGAGCAACGCGAGGACCCGCGCGGGAACCGATATTACTGGCTTTCGGGAGAAATACCCATCGACGAGACGGACGAAGACCTGGACGTTGCCGCTCTGAGACAAGGATTTGTGTCGATAACGCCCCTTTTCTACGATCTTACGGCCCATACCTACAGGGAAAATCTGGCATGCTCGTTGAAGAAGCTGTAAACACCTGTTACAGCGGTGAAGAAATCCGGGAAATTGAGCGGACACTCGGTTATACCTTCGGAGATCCCTCTCACCTTATGAATGCGCTGACACGCAGAAGTTACTGGCACGAGAACAGGGAAACATGCAAACACCATAACGAACGGTTGGAGTTTCTCGGCGATGCTGTCCTGGGCCTGGTGGTGGCGGACATTCTGTATCGAGAATTTCCTGACGACGAAGAAGGCGAATTGCAGAAGAAACGAGCGAGTCTCGTGAACCGCGCCGCCTTGGCACAATTGATGAGAAAACTGGATCTGTCAGAGTTCATTCGCATGGGCCGCGGGGATGAGCTTTCCGGATGCAGAAATCGCGATTCGATTCTTGCGGATACGCTGGAGGCGCTGGTTGCAGCCGTGTACAAGGACGGTGGGTTTGCTGCGGCTGAAAACATGATACAGAAGCACTTCTATCCTCTCATCATGCAATGCTCCACCCGCGACGGCCTGGAAGACTGCAAGAGCCAACTTCAAGAGCTGGCGCAGGCTGACCTGGGTATCACTCCCACGTACGAGATGGTGGATCAGTGGGGAGAAGAGCACAGAAAAACCTTTTCCGTGGCTGTATACCTCGGGGCCAAAATAGCGGGCCGCGGCACGGGACGCAACAAACGGGAAGCCGCTCAGAATGCGGCGAAAGAAGCGCTGCTTCAGCTGAAATCCCTGTCAAACCAGGACACGGTGCCTGCGACTTCAGGATCTCGAATCGAAAGCCCAGTTGAGCCTTCGGCAGTGAGTTCTCCTCCTGGAGCCCTTGATTCTACTTCGGTTTCGGCCGAATCCCTGTATACAGGCCTTCCTTGGCCGAAACTCGTCCGGGGCACCCTCATACGGAGGTACAAGCGTTTCATTGCGGACGTGAAGCTGAGAACCGGCGAGATCGTGACGGCCCATTGCCCCAATTCCGGCAGCATGCTCGGGTGCTGCGAACCGGGCAGGCCAGTGTATCTCTCACGGAGCGACAATCCGCACCGGCGGCTTCTCTACACCTGGGAAATGATACGATTGCCTTCTTCGCTCGTGGGCGTAAACACGCTCGTTCCCAATAAGCTCGTAAAACACGCCATAATCAGCGGCCGTATTCCAGAGCTATCCGGTTACGAGTCCGTGCGCAGCGAAATCAGGTGTGGGTCCCACTCGAGGTTGGATCTTATTCTGGAACACCCCGGCAAGCCGAGTTGTTATCTCGAAGTCAAAAACAGCACACTCGTGGAAGATGGAGTCGCATATTTTCCCGACGCGGTTACCACCCGGGGCCTGCGCCATCTCGAAGAACTTCAGGAATTGGTGCGGCAAGGAAATCGGGGTGTCATATTCTTCCTGGTACATAGGTCCGATGCAACGGCTTTTCGCCCGGCAGACCACATACACCCGGAATACGGCAAGACGTTGAGGGCTGCGGTCCGCAATGGAATCGAAATACAATGCTATGATGTGATAATAGATCTCAAGAGAATTGCGATAAATAATCCGGTGCCCTGTCTGCTGTGATTGCCGGGTCATCGTTCAGGGGCAGATCGGTGCCAAGCCAAGCGCTGAAATGCCATGGTCATTGACGAGAAAACCTTGCCCTTATATCCTGAAACAGCATGATTGATCCCCAAGAGCTATTTCGGGGGGCTTTGCACATCCTTACTTACAATTTGCGAAAGGAATACTGCAATGAGTAGTGAATTCACGAGACGCGAGGTTATCGCCGGAACCGGGGCGGCGGCCACAATCGGATTCTTGTCCCAATTTATGCCATCAGAGGCCCTTGCTCAGCCCAAGGAGCCCGGAGTGTTCGCCCATCAACTGCCGCCTCTGCCGTACCCGGAAGACGCACTGGAACCGGTCATCGACAAAGAGACGGTGAAAATACACCACGACAAGCATTTTGCCGCATACGTGAACGGACTGAATGCGACACTGCAAAAGCTGGAAAAGGCCCGAGTCGACGGTAATTTCGAGTCCGTGAAGGGACTCAGCCGGGATCTCGCTTTTCACGGCTCGGGGGTCGTCCTGCACTGGATCTATTTCAGCACCATAGGCCCGAAAGCGGGCGGGGAGCCTACGGGAAACATCGCTGCTGCAATCAAAAGGGACTTCGGATCGTTCGACGCATTTTGGAAACAGTTTGCCGCAGCCTCCAAGGACGTGGAGGCATCGGGCTGGGGAATTCTTGCATGGGAACCCTTCAGCAAACGACTCGTGGTCTTGCAGGCGGAAAAACACCAGAACCTCACGAGCTGGGGAGCCGTACCCCTCATGGTATGCGATGTATGGGAACACGCGTACTATCTGAAATACCAGAATCGACGGCCGGAATATGTAGATAATTTCGCAAAGATCATCAATTGGGCAAAAGCGGAAGAGCGATTCAATATGTTCGCAAAACCATAGAACTGGTGTGCTGTCCCACAAGTAGCTTACGTAACCGGCCATCTGGGGCTCTCCCGAAGTTTTCAGCGAGCTAGCGAAGCCGGTTTAGTCATTGCGAGCGAAGCGAAGCAATCTCGCGTAGTTGCAGAATAAAGGCTGGAAATTGCTTCGGGCTTCGCCCCCGCAATGACAGTCTTCGAATCTTTTCGCGTAATCAAAACCGACACTGCTCTCGAAAATCCCTACACAAGAGTTCGTGAGGTGGGGTTCGGAGACGCACTTCTTGCAGGAAGCGCCTCCCCCGGTATCACCTATTTGCAAGCGAAAAGGACTCAGATCCGAAATTTTTCCAGGGGGCGCCTTTCGGGAACGTACTCACGGGGAATTTTTTCTTCATTCCAATCCCGGGAAACATACAGGTTGCAGTAACAGCTCCCGTATTCCCGTACGTCCGGTTCTCTATACACGCAGGGGCAAAGGATGTCTTTGTCGTGTTCCCGATCGTTGGCAGCGAGCCTGCACGGGCAGCACATGTAACCGTAGCGTTCTTTGTTGACCAGGAGGCTCTCCAACAGCTCGAAGACTTTCTCTTTGTCGTTATTGAACCAGAAACCTCTGGGTTCCTGAATTTTCTTGAGCATCTCGTACAGTTTTTCAACTTCCATCATTCTTGGAAGCCTCCCTTATTCGATTTTTCGTGAGTCGTTCGGGCACGGCCCCGCACCGGACCGACATACTCGCTCAACGTTTATCCCATTACCTCTGCGAGGTGGGCGATGCTGTCCAAAATGTAATCAGGACCGTAGGGATACTTGCACAATGCCGTCACCTTTGTCGCGCCCGTCAGTACGAGCGCCGAGCTCATCCCCGCATTTCTCGCGAAAAGAATGTCGGTTTCCATTCGATCGCCCACCACCAGGCACGACGTGCGCGGAAGTCTGAGTATCTGCAAAGCCAGCTCGGCCATGCCCGTCGAAGGCTTGCCGAAGACCAGATCCGGCTGGCGCCCGGCCGCTGTTGCGATGGCTGCGACGATGCTGCCGGCTCCAGGATAAAAGCCGTGTTCCACGGGAAAACTACCGTCAGTATTGGTGGCCCAAAACTGCGCTCCGTGCTGCAAAGCGACGTGCGCCCGTCTTAGTTTGTCG
>DATHCX010000102.1:0-39896 GCA_035319325.1 Desulfomonilaceae bacterium | reverse complement strand
CGGGGAGACTCAAATCCTTGTGGCGGGGCGAAAAGGAAAAAGCCGACAAGGAGGGACTAGCTCCGAGTCGGCCGAAAGATGTGAGCAAAATGTGAGCATTCGAAAGATCAAAAAACGTGCTCACAGCGTAACTTGTTAATATTGTTGGCGTCCCCAAGGGGATTCGAACCCCTGTCGCCGGCGTGAAAGGCCGGTGTCCTAGGCCGGGCTAGACGATGGGGACGCGATCGCCGATCAGGATGATCGGAGTTTTTCATGGTTCCCTGTTCGGTTGCTCTGGTGGGCCGTGCTGGACTCGAACCAGCGACTCTCTGCTTAAAAGGCAGATACTCTACCGTCTGAGTTAACGGCCCTTACAGCTTCAAGACTGTTTCCGAAACGGGTACGGAGTCTGTGTTTTCGTGAGAAAAGCAACTCCGTTTCCTCCTGCAAACAAAAAACCGGAAATCCAGCCCTTAACCCCGGCAGGCAAGAGAAGCTCACACTTCAATTGCCGTGCTCATACCAGGCGACGAACCGTTCTTTGCGATTGCCGAAGACTCCGGCACGGAAATCCACAGGATCGACGGCAGCACAATCGATTCAGAAATTAAACCATACGGAGAATATAGCTGTCAAGCCCCATACGTGAGCGGTACTCCGTCCGGACAGAAAAGTGATGCAAAATCACCGGAATGTGATTCGAAAAACCACCTGATACTCCGGGGAATCGTGCCGATGCCCTCCAGCGATCATGGCGGATGAATTTCATAGGAATGCGCTTTCAAAAAGAGGAAGATTCGAGGAGACACTTCTTCGCAGAAGTTCGATATTTAAAGGCAGGGGTTGCTGCGCTTCGCTCGCAACGACGGCCGTTTCCCCATCCGCAAGTGAATGGATACCACGTAATCGCGAAACACGTGGAATCGGCAGTTCCGGAGGAGTATTATCCGCAGAGCACCATCTCAGGTTTCGGAGGGCCGATGTCCGCACGAGAATCCCGTTTCCGGGGACTCACCATCATCAGCGGAATATTTATTATCAGTGTGGCGGCAACGATTGTTCTCGATCCGTTCGATCTCGCGTGGACCGGCCGCTTCTTTACGGAAGGGGGCCAAAACGCCGGGTGGATCCTGGGTCGCCAGTTTCCCTGGGCTGAGCTGTACCGGTACGGAGAAATACCGCCCCTTCTTTTCGCTTTGTGTGCGCTGCTGGTACTTGTGGCATCCAAGGCGGGCAAGGTCAATCCTGCGTACGCCAGGCCGTGCCTGGTCGTGATTCTGACCGTAGCCATAGGCCCGGGGGTTCTGGTGAACGGTTTCCTGAAAGAGTACTGGGGAAGACCCAGGCCGGCGGACATTCAAGCTTTCGGGGGGAACTCGGAGTATCGAAAAGTCTGGCAGCCCGGCGGACCGGGTTCCGGTAAGTCATTCACCTGCGGACACTGCGCGATGGCATTTTCAGTTGTGTCCGGGGCAGCCTTTTATCGACTGCACCCGGGGTTCGCTGCGGGCTGCGCAGCAATCGGCCTCTCGTACGGTCTGATCATGAGCATTGGACGAATGGCCCAGGGAGGCCATTTTCCCACCGACGCCCTGTGGTCCGCGAGCATCGTTCTGATGGTATTGGCGTGGTTGTACTATCTGGTATTACGCATTCCCGACCAGTGATACGCATGTGCTTGCAACCCGGGAAGATAGGGGAGCGATCGGATTGTTTTCACGAGAGCTCGGTCCCTATACCTTGACGGCACGGCATCGGTTTATTTAGGATGGGGAACTCCGGGAGTGATCCGGACAAGCTTCGTGCTCGAAAGAACGTGCCATGGGAACTCAGTTGAAATTCTGCCTTGCAGCCCTTCTGGGGCTTCTGGTTGTTGCACCTGCCTGCCCGGCTCAGGTGCCCTACGGTCAGCCCCCCGCTCCCATGGGCCAGCCGATTCCGGGCCGGCCTCCCGGGCCGCAGCAACAATCCCAGCAACAGTTTCAGCAACCGTCGGCATATGCATTTCGGCCCGACCTCACCAACCCGCAGTTCGGCGAGTGCCTGAACCTGGAAAAAACCTGGAAAGCCCTGTGGCAGAGGTATGCACAGGAATACCAACGTTTTCGTATGATGAATCCACGGGACGCACAGTATCAGCAGATGGCCCTTTATCTGCAGGGGCTCAAACGGCAACTGGATGTCGCGTGGGACACGTTCAGCAGCAGATGCGTCTATTTTCCCCGTCAAAAGTAAACCGAGCGCCACGGAAGAACACGTGAATGCCAGAATCCCAACCAGTCCTCGATGCACAAGAAATACGTTCAGTTTCGTCTGAAGACCTGGAGTCCACGCATTCCCGGTTCAGCTCTCAACGGATTGTCCGATCGCTCCTGATTTTTACCGTAGCAGGGGTAGTTTTGTACGGTGCAGCGACCCTGGCATCGGATTACCGATCCATTCTGGGAGCGATCGTGCGGTTTCCCGCGAGTGTTCTCGGTCTCGTGCTGGCACTGGTCACGGTTGGTTGGCTGCTCCGGGGATGGAGATTCTCTTATTATCTCCACCAGGTCTGCGGGGACGTGCCCCTGGGTTATTCCATTTCCGCGTTTTTGGCAGGGTTTGCCCTTACCGGGACCCCCGGCAAGCTGGGCGAGGCAATCAAGGGCGTATTTTTGAAACAGGATTTTGGCATACCTGTGACCAGGGTGGTGGGCATCGTCATGGTGGAGCGCCTCATGGACTTGTGGGGTGTGCTGGTCCTGGGTTCGTTTTCGATGCTGCTGTTCAAGGGATGGGAACATCTTTTTCTGATCTGCGGCGGAGTCGTCATTGCCGGAGGCATATTCTTGTGCATGGAACGGCTCTATCGGCCGGTTCTGGAGTGGACCGGCAGGTTCTCTTTTATGTCCTGGATCTCGGGAAAGATCCTGGGTATCTTATCGACCGGTCGCGATCTTATGACTCCGCGCATTTTTCTTGTGGGTCTCGTGGTATCGGTGGTCGCGTGGGGATTGGAGTCCTTTTCTCTCTATCTGATACTGCGGGGGTTCGAGCTTCCCACCGATCTGTTGCAGGCCAATTTCGTCTATTGTTTTTCTACGCTGATCGGCGCACTGTCAATGCTTCCCGGCGGTATCGGCACCACGGAAACGGGAATGATCGGCCTGCTCAATTTCATGGGCATTTCTTATACGAACGGGCTGCCCGCTGTGATACTTATCCGCGTCTGCACATTGTGGTTCGCGATCGTCGTGGGAGTCGGTTTTATGACGTACATGCTTGCGAAGAGCGGAAAAAGATAGGCAGCCGGCCGTCGATGCAGAGCGAAGCTCCACCGTGTGCGTGCAGGCCAGCGGCAGAAGCCGGGTTGGAGAACTGGGGAAACGGCACAAGAGGCATGCAAGGGGAACCTGTCTCGCAGTGCTCCCCTTGCATCTCGAAGATCTAGAACAAGGTATAAATGAAAGGTGCCGCAACGGGCGAGCTTGCCGCCAAAATTATGAACGCCGATAGAATCACCAGCACGATCAGAATAGGCGCAAGCCAGAATTTCTTCCGAACTTTCATGAAATCCCAGAATTCTTTCACCAGGGACATGGCTTCCTCCTGAATGAATCTTCAAACATCACTTAATACATGTTTTCTTAAATCAGGTCGCATATTTTTGTCGGAGCAGATTACTTCGCTTCGCTCGCAATGACACTGCTCGGGCCTGTCTTTGCAAGGAGCGAAACGACGAAGCAATCTCTCTCGGTCATGAAATCCGGCACCGAACTTGCGAAAAGCAATACTCAGAACTGCTTTTCGTACCTGTTTACGCTCGTATCCTCTTCCCGCTCCTTTGGGCTCCAGTAGGTAGCCGCATTCGGGTCGAGCTTTCGGTCCATGGGATCTTTTCCCAAAATACGCATGATCAATCCCATGGGTGTTATGACGATGAAAAAAATGATCGTCAATAGAATTCTGGAGACAAAATACCCGAGAATTATCGATAGGGTGACCCATAGCTTATACAGTGCCTTGAAAAAAGGGCCGATCACCCGGGACACTCCGAGGCAGGCGCCCGCAATAATCCAGATCCAACCGTTGGCTGCGCCTTTCCACAGCATGAACCCGCCGATCGCCGAGGGAATGACGAAGAACAACAGCGCAAGAATCGTCAGATCACGGCTTGTGGGTTCGCGGCGCACCGCTCGTATTTCTTCTTTAATGTCCCGTATTATATCCATTTTTGCGGAATCTGTCTCCTTAAATCTGCTCCCTGTGAGGATCGGGTTCAATCGAGTTCATATTCTTTTCTCCAGTCGGAGTCTCCTTTTAGAGCAGGTTGATTCTTCTTGTCCAGAATGAACCGACCCAACACGAGATAATCCATTTCAGTGCGCATAAAGCAGAGGTATGCATGTTGCGGGCTCATCACAATGGGTTCGCCTCGCACGTTGAACGAGGTGTTCACAATGACCGGGCAGCCGGTCTTTTCGTGAAAAGCCCGAATCGTTTCGTGATAAATGGGATTCGTTTCCTTGTGAACCGTCTGGATACGGGCCGAATAGTCCACGTGCGTTATGGCCGGAATTTCCGAGCGCACCACGTTGAGCTTGTCGATTCCCCAGAGTTGTTCTTCCTCGCCGGTCATCTTTCGCCGGATTCTTTCATCCACATTGGCCACGAGCAGCATGTACGGGGAAGGCCTGTCCAACTCAAAGAAGTTCTCCACTTCTTCTGCGAGCACCGAGGGTGCAAACGGCCTGAAGCTCTCGCGGTATTTTATCTTCAGATTCATCTGAGATTGCATCTGGGAGTTTCTGGCATCGCCGATAATCGACCGTGAACCCAAGGCTCGCGGCCCGAACTCCATTCGCCCCTGAAACCATCCCACCACTTTGCCCTGAGCAATGATATCCGCAACCGCTGAAGGCAGATTGCCGTCCGAGATGTATTGATATGGATAGCCGTTTGAATCCAGGAACTTTCCGATTTCCTCGTCAGAATATTCAGGTCCGAGATATGTCCCCATCTGCAGGTCATGAACCTCGTCCACCACTCTCTCGTTGTTCAAGAGCTGGTACCATGCGAACAACGCGGCTCCCAGTGCTCCTCCCGCGTCACCTGCCGCGGGCTGAATCCATATGTCCTCGAACGGCCCTTCCCTGAGAATGCGGCCGTTCCCTACACAATTGAGCGCAACGCCGCCCGCAAGACAGAGGTATTTTTCGCCGGTGACCTTATGGATATGCCGGGCAGTTCGCATCATCACTTCTTCGGTAACCACCTGCACGGATTTCGCGAGGTCCATTTCCCTTTGAGTGAGTTTGCTTTCGGGCTTGCGGGCCGGGCCGTCGAATAGTTGTTCGAAAGCCGCGCCGGTCATGGTCAACCCGTAGGGATAGGTAAAATAGTCCATGTTCAACTTGAAGGAGCCGTCTTCTTTTATATCGATGAGATTTTCGAGTATTGGTTCAACGTACGTGGGCCGCCCATACGGAGCGAGTCCCATGACCTTGTACTCGCCGGAATTCACTTTGAAACCTGTGAAATACGTGAACGCGGAATACAGCAGGCCGAGGGAATGAGGAAATTTTATTTCAGATTCGATTCGGATCTTGTTGCCTTCTCCTACTCCGAAACTCGTGGTGGTCCACTCCCCTACCCCGTCCATGGTGAGGAACGCAGCCTTGTTGTAAGGCGACGGGAAGAACGCACTGGCAGCATGGGACTCATGATGTTCCGGGAAGAGTATTTTGCCGTCGTACCCGAGTCTTTTCTTGATGAGACTCGGGATATGCAGCTTCTGTTTGAGCCACAAAGGCATTGCCATCAGAAACGATGCCCATCCACGAGGGGCAAAAGAGATATAGGTCTCCAGCAGACGCTCGAACTTGATGAAAGGCTTGTCGTAAAACACCACGTAGTCAAGATCCTGGGCAGAAATGTGCCCTTGTTTCAAGCAGTAGACAATCGCGTCGTGAGGGAAGGCGTGGTCGTGTTTCACCCGGGAGAAACGTTCCTGCTGGGCAGCCGCCGTTATGATTCCATCCTTGATCAGGCATGCCGCGCTGTCGTGATAATATGCAGATATTCCGAGGATGTTCATGATTTCTTACCGATATACGCTCCACTGTCTCAGTTGGATAGAACGAGAGCCGTTATTTTCTGGCCTGTATTTCAGATACCTAGCCTGAACGGGTTGAGCCGCATAATGTTCGTAACCGGGCCAGCGCGAAAAATTGTCGGTCTTCCCGTCGGCCTGAATGAATGGCTTCCACTCTTGCCCGTCGACGGAGATTTCCATGCTCCAGGACTGGGGAACGGACTTTGCGTCTCCCCACACCACTCGTGCCCTGCTCACCGGATGCTCCACGCCCAAATCCAGCACCATCTCGAGTTTCTCGCCGGAAGCCGCTGGGTCGGATGAATAAAGCGATTCTTTGGGATATCCCGCGAGCACGTTTTGCGGCACGTTCGCTCCTTGTGCGCGAGGAGCATATGCAATCGTTCCTCCTGCGGCGAGATCCCAAAACAAACTGTTCTTATCGTCTATTTGATCGCCCTTGTCCAGTTTTTGCCCTAAAAAGTGCTCTTTTACCAGGTTTGACAACTCCTTGGCAAGGAGGTAGTTGGCTCCGGCAGTCAAATGGCACCAATCAGTGAAAACCCATTCGGACACATCGTCGAAATATTCAGAAAAATCAACTAGAAAATACCCTTGGCTCGTGGCGCTCTGTTCCATCTTGTTCGTCAGAAGTTTGTACATTTTATCCGAGGGTGCTTCATAATAGAATCGGTACCCCTCCAACTTTTCGAGAATTTTTTCCTTCTCGTGGTGAGTCTTCTTACTTGAATAAAACCAAGGCTGTAAAGCAAAAATGTGATGAACTCCGTCATTCTGAAGGGCACTGTGGTAGTTTTCCACGACTTTGACTACGGCGGCGATATTGCGATCCACCAGTCGCGACTTTTCTTCAACGGAAGGCTGCGAGCCCGGTGAAGCCATATCGCGGTTGTCTCCTGCACCCTTATGGACGTGGACTTCCTTGTTCAGCTCCTGAAAAAGGTCCCGGCCCGACCAGAGATAGGATACCAGGTAGCTATTATTCTTGAGCCACAAGGTGAGATACGACTGCAATCCCGGCGTGCTGTATGCGTACATCCCTTTCAGAATTTCATGAAATTGCCCTTCGTCAAAGTAATTCCAGTCGGGCGTCAGCTTGCTGATTATGGGGAGCTCGTTGGCTCCATCCAGACTGATGACCATGTCCGGATTATACTGCCTGAGTTTGGTCAAATAGCGCATGAGAAGGTGCTGGTAGGAATATCCCCATACCCCGGCGTTGTATACCCTGATGGTCTTTCCCGGAACTGGTGCCGTTGCATTGAGAATCATTTCCATCATATGGGAAATCGTCTCACGGTATTCGATGCCGTAATATCCCATCGCCGTGGAAGCTTCTCCGATCGCGCCCATGCCGAACGTCGTGGATCCGCCCGTCAAGAAAATGCGAAACTCATCCTGCGGTTTTTCCTTGGCGAGGTTCCTGGGCTCGCGGAATCCGGCATTGTTCGCGTACTCGTAGGTATTCCCCTTCAACACGTTGTATTCGATACAAACTCCCGGGACAAAATCGTAATCGTAATGAGATACGGGCATCGTGAAATCGCTGCGCATCATGGCTCGATTATGGGGATAGACTGGTCCGAGACTTCTCCCGAGGAGAAATTCGGACAGTCGTTCCAAACCGAGAAAAATACACAGCACGGCCGCCACAAGAAAAAAGGCATACAAGCACTGCTTCAACGGCGGCCACACGAACCGATGAAAAATTCCCTGTTTGGCCGGCTTCCCTAAAGGACTCTGTTCCTTACTGCCGCCTGCCATCGCGTCCTGCTCCTCTACGCGTGCTCGTAATGCGGATGGCTCCGAATCGGATGTCTTGTTGCTCTCTTTTTTCATAGTTACCTGTTTATCTCAAAGCGAGCTGGAGGACAAGGGGGCAGCTATCTGGTGTGCCGGATCAGGACTCGTTGGCTTCGTGAGATCGCCAATGAGCGCAAGATCGCAGTTCGCACCGAGGGATCCCTCGCGCACAAGGACCGGCCAGGCTTCGAAGGAAGAATATATCTGCAAGAAATTGCATCGAAGGGTACAGAGACGCCATGGCACAGGAGCTGGACATGAATGCCGATACCGTTACAATCCTCGTCATCCTGGTCGGCGGAATCGCGGGTTATTTGATTCTAACGCGCACCTGGTCCGATGACCGATATTCCGGTCGGTCGGAAGCCTCAAGCGCCGCTGACGCAGGAAATCAGACCGCTGAACTGGAAAGCTGCTACAATGACTGCATGGCTTCGGCTCAATGGGACCCCGCCAAGGGGGACGCATGCAGTTCCATATGCAGGAATCTGGACGTGCACACTGCGGGGTAACCCCCGCGGCCAACGGAGGAAATTTGCCCTACGGAAATCGCATGCGAGCTACAAATCCGTAGGGAACATCTCCACCAACAGGCAATCTCTGCTTTTCACACCCCATGCGTTTTTAAATAGCTGGCATCGTGGATGAACTTCTTGTAAGAAGTTCATCCACGAACCCCACCTCAAGAACTTTTAACACCCGCCGGAACCCCCATTTCCGGGAAGCAAATTCGGGGTGCCGGAAAATGATGGTTGACCGGGAGTGCCCGAGTCAGGTACGCTATCTGCGGCACTCGAGTTTGATCGAAAACCGGCACGTCTGCGACAAATCTGGTACTACCTGGCTGGCGTCCCAGACGTTCGTTGCCTTTTCACAGATCACACTGAAAGAACAGGGGGTTGTTCCTATTTCATGCATTGACCGAGCATGCGCGGGATGAACGCGATAAGATCGTCAGGCCGACCCCGGTGAAGGCAGACCATGATTTCATTGCGTCAGAGCATTACACTCAAAATCGTTCTTCTGGTTCTCGGGAGCACCTGCGTGGTATTCGCGCTGGTTGTGGACCTCATGTACAACAGCTCCCGCAGATTGATTCGAGAGGAAGCCGAGAATACCGCGTTAAATCTGGTGTCTTCAATGGCGAGACATACGGAACAGGAATTTCTTTTGGTGCAGCACTCGACCGATCAGCTTGCCTCATTTCTGAACACCGGTATCTGGAAAGAGGAGCCTCTTCTCGATCGTATCAAGAGAACAGTGCAGGAGAATAGGAAGATATACGGTTCGTCCGTGGCCTTTTTGCCTTTTGAGTTCAGTCCTGAGCTCGAGCGGTATGCTCCCTATTTCTATCGGTCCCGTGAGCAGATCCATTTCGTACAATTGGGCGACGAGTCTTACAACTATTTCGACAAGGACTGGTACAGAATCCCTGTAACCGATAAGAAAGCCTTGTGGACGGAACCTTACTTTGACGAGGGTGGCGGGAACATTGCCATGACCACCTATTGTTGTCCGATGTTTACAGGGGAAACCGATTCGTCCGCAAGAACGTTGAAGGCAATAGTGACGGCGGACATATCTCTGGCACGTCTCAATAGTCTGGTGAACGAAAAGAAAATCTATTCAACGGGATTCTGTTTCGTGCTCTCCAAGAAGGGGACGTTCGTTACATATCGGCGTCCTGATCGGGTGCTCAAAGACACGATTTTCGATGTGGCAGATCAGCGCAAGCATCCGAAGGCACTGGAAATCGCCCAAGCGATGCTTACGGAACAATTGGGATTTTACGACATAGGGGCAGGGTTTACCGGCGTGGATTCGTATCTCGCGTTCACTCGCATGGATCCCCCCGGCTGGACCATAGGTGCGATCCTGCCCAAGCATGAGCTTTTCGCAAAGGTGGATGCCTTACGAAGGGACACGATCCTGCTTGCAGGCCTGGGGCTGGCTCTGCTCGCGCTGGCAGCAATCATCGTGGCCAGATCGATCAGCCGGCCGGTGCGCCGAATGGCGAGCGAAACGGTGAAAGTGGCAGAAGGAAATCTTGATATAGACCTGTCAAGCATCCGTTCCCGGGACGAAGTGGGGCAACTGGCTCGAGCTTTTGTCCGCATGACTGACGGCCTCAAGGAAAGGGAGCGAATAAAGGACACCTTCGGCCGTTACCTGACACAGGAAGTGGTGAAACGGCTCCTGGAATCGAAAGACGGCTTGAAGCTTGGCGGAGAGATTCGTGAAATATCCATCATGATGTCCGATCTCAGAGGATTCACGGCGCTGTCGTCCAACATGAGCCCGGAACAGGTCATACGATTCCTGAATCGCTATCTGGGTAAAATGGTCGAGATAATCCTGGACCATCGCGGCATTATCGACGAGATTATCGGCGACGGAATCCTGGCTTTTTTCGGCGCGCCGGAAAGCCTGGAAAATCATCCGGAATTGGCCGTGGCCTGCGCACTCAAGATGCAATTGGCTATGGAAGACATTAATGCCCAAAATGAAGCTGACGAACTCCCTCACCTGGAAATGGGAGTGGCAGTAAACACGGGGCACGTTGTGGTTGGGAATATCGGCTCCGAGAAACGAGCCAAGTACGGAGCCGTAGGAGCGCAAGTCAATTTTACCGGCAGAGTGGAAGCGTTTACCGTGGGAGGGCAGTTGTTAATAAGTCGGAACACGTACGAGAGACTTAGCGACAAGCTGGAAATCGGGGATAAGCTGGAAGTCGAGATGAAAGGGGTGCCGGGAAAGGTAGAGTTGTACGACGTCCGAGGCATCAAGGGAGATTATGAGGCGCGTCTCGAATTCAAGGACGAATCTTTGGTCCCTCTGACTTCAGGTATTGGAGCGCACATTATTGGAATGGATCACAAAATTCTCCAAAACACGGGAAGACCGGCTTTGATCACGGATGCGTCGCTGAAATCCGCTCGTCTGGTGTTGACCGAGGAGATCGCTCAGTGGGAAGACGTGAGAATTCTCATCACCGCGAGTGAAGAACAAACTTCCGGAGCAGAAATCTACGGTAAAATCATTTCAGTAGGCTATTTAGATGATGGAATGGAAGCCGTTGTTCGTTTTACGTCGGTGTCTCTGGCCGCATACAAACTCCTTCGACACCTCCTGTCCTCCGCCCCGCAATCGTCCCGGACTTGACGGACCGGCCGCACCACCGCACGATTCTCATGCCCTGGCGTACATGATAAGAAGGCTCTGGGAGGAGCTTTGGAGGGACACTTTTTGCAAAGGTCCCCCCAATCTTGCTTATTGCATGCGCATTCGCTTATGACTGGTCTCACCTGCTCTGCCTCAACTTGAACCTCTGTATTTTTCCCGTGGCTGTTTTCGGCAGGTCGTCGACAAAGTGGATGTCCCATGGACGCTTGAATCTCGGCAATCGTTTAGCAACGAAATCGACGAGTTCTTTGGTCAGGAGCTCCGGATCGCTTTCTTTTGCGCCCTGATTCAAGACAACGTAGGCGAACGGTTTTATGAGACCTTCCACCTCATGGCCCACGACAGCACACTCACTCACCGCTGCATGCTCGATGAGCACGTATTCGATCTCCATGGGGGAAACCCAAATACCACCCACTTTGAGCATGTCATCCCCACGGCCCTGATATACGAAACAGCCGTTCTCGCAACTGTACATGTCGCCGGTTCGAAACCACCCGTCTTCGAGCATTCTGAGCTCATTCTGTTCCGGCCTATTCCAGTACCCCGGAGTAATACTCTCGCCTCGGATCAGGAGATGGCCGGTTTCGCCCGACGTAATGTCGCGTCCCTCGTCGTCTACGATTTTGGCCTCGTATCCGGGTACCAGGCTGCCCGACGCACCTTCCTTCACCTCTCCCGGCCGGTTCGATATGAAGATGTGGAGTGCTTCGGTGGAACCAATACCGTCGATGATTTCCAGCCCGGTTCTCTCCTTCCACTGCTTGTAAATTTCCGGAGGAAGCGCTTCACCGGCCGATGCACATAACCGCAGCCCGGGAAACTGCTCTCCGTTCATTTTTTTCAGGAGCGAATTGTACATCGTCGGCACCCCGAAAAAGATATTGGGCCGGAATCTGACCAGAGTATCGATCACCTTTTCGGGGGACGGAGGATCGGAAAGGAGCACTGCCGAGGCACCAAACCGAAGGGGAAAGGTCAGACTGTTGCCAAGACCGTACGCAAAGAAAAGTTTGCTCACGGAAAAGCACACGTCCTGCCGGGAAACCTTCAGCACGTTCTTAGCGTAGGAATCGGCAGTAACAAGCATGGAGACATGCTTGTGCGGTGTAGGCTTGGGGCGACCGGTACTTCCCGAGCTGTACAGCCAGAAAGCAATGTCTTCCGGATTGACCATGTGCGGATCGGCTTCGGCGGATGCGGCAGCCATATCGGCGTCGAAGCGCTTGTCGGGAAAGATTCTCTCACAGACGTGTTCAGTGGTGATCCCTGCCGCCTTGCTGTCCTCGGTGGTAACCAGAACCCGTGCCTCGCTGTCGTTCAGCAGATATCGATAGTCATCCTCGCCCAGCATGGTATTGATCGGAACCGGCCAAGCTCCACAGAGAATGCTGCCCAGGAATGCGTAAATGAACATCGGAGAGTCCGGAAGTAAAATCATCACCCTTTCTGTAGGCTTCACCCCGGATTTTCTCAGAACGTTTGCGAATTTGTGTACGCTCTCTCTGAGCTCCTTGTAGGAGACCGTTACGTCACCGCAGAAAAAAGCGGTCTTTTCTTCGTCAGGGGTACTATTTCCAATGAGTTCGTGCGCAAGATTCATCTTGCTCGTACCGATTGCGACCATGCCCTTTGACTCCTTTCGAATGGCGTGCTGCAGGGGAGATGCAAAGAGCGTGCCCACGATTTGAGCTTATAATAATCAATTATTCCAACGTGTTGCAATCTGAGGACCGGTTACGAGAATCGATGCCTTTTGACATTTTCTCAGGTTCGTTTCGATTCTCGAAAAAATAACCGGAACTAGTATTCTGTCCCACAAGTAACTTACGTAACCGGCCATCTGAGCCTCCACCGAAGTTTTCATCGAGCAAGGGACGCCGGTTTTGTCATTGCGAGCGAAGCGAAGCAATCTCGCGTAGTTGCAGAATAAGGGCTGGAGATTGCTTCGTCGCGTCGCTCCTCGCAATGATACTGATTCGCGTCCCGACCAAGTCGGTGATTTGAAAGTTATGTGCGGGACACAACACTAGGCGGGTGTGTTGCGGGGTTTCGGAACGATTCCGTATTCCTTTATTCTTTTTTTGAGTGTCGGATACGATATGCCGAGTATCTTGCAGGCGTCTCCGTAATGCCATTTCGTGGTCTGTAACACGGCCAGAACATGATCTTTGTCAGCGTTTCGCGATCCCCCGCGAGTGTTCACAGAGCCCGTTTCTTCGGCAATCGTTTCTTCTCCTTCCTCACGGCGATTGAGCAGCCGAGAGATCGCTTCGTCGCAAATCGTTTTCCCATGAGTGTTGATTACCGCACGGGTGAGAAGATTTTCAAGTTCTCGCACGTTCCCCGGCCAATGGTACTCCCCCATTCTGCGCAGAGCACGTGCTTCGATCCGTTGAACGTGCTTGTTCAGGTTGCGATTGATTTTTTTCAGGAGGAATTCCACGATGAGCGGGACATCTGCCAAACGATCCCTCAGGGCCGGTATCTTTATCGTCGCCACATGAAGGCGATAGTAGAGATCTTCCCGGAACCTACCGGTTTTCACCATTTGAAACAGATCCCGGTTGGTGGACGCTATGACTCTGGCATCGGAACACATAGTCTTTTCAGAGCCCACACGCTGGAATTCCTTGTCTTGCAAAAAGCGCAGCAACTTCGCTTGAAACTCGAGGGGCATCTCACTGATTTCATCGAGAAGTATCGATCCGTTTGCGGCTATTTCGAACCTTCCTTTTTTTAGAGATACAGCGCCGGTGAACGCCCCTTTTTCGTGACCGAACAACTCACTCTCGAACAGATTTTCCACCACTGCGGAACAATTGATGGCTACGAACGGCTCGTCCCTGTACGGACTGTGGTAGTGGATGGCACGAGCCACGAGTTCCTTGCCGGTTCCCGTTTCTCCTTCGATGAGAACGGTCACACGGTTGTTGGACAAAGCACCTATCGCCTTGAAAATTTCCTTCATCCCTTTTGTTTTCCCGATGATCTCCATGGGTGCGAAATCAGTGGAAGGGCCGATGACAAGGCCGTCAGTGCTGTCGCGTGCAGTAGAAAGTTCTATGGCTCTCTCGATCGCGGCGTCCAGATCGTCCAGGTCTATGGGTTTGGGGATATATTCGAAAGCACCACGCTTGATCGCCTCGATCGTGGTGGCCATGTCGTGAAAAGCCGTGACGACGATGACGTGCGGATCGTCTCCTGATTCCCGAATCGTTTTGAGCAAGTCCAGCCCGTCCGCGTCGGGAAGCCTCACATCGAGGATAATGATGTCCGGTCTGAAAGAAGGCATGGTCTCAATCAGACCTTTCGCGTCCGGGGCAGTGCTGACGATGAATCCCCTTTCCGTGAGGTGCATTTCGAGGATCTCCAACGCGGAAGGCTCGTCGTCCACAACAAGAATTCTGGGGCGCAACACGATGGTCTGACCTCGCTCTTTGAATGATGCCATGCCTGGGCCGGCGGCCAACCCGAAAGCGTCTCCGCGAGACCGCTATGAGTGTGCAGAAGATCTCTGCCGCCACGACTGCGCTATTTCCGCCCTCTGCGGGAAGGGATGCTTCTGTGGCCTGCCCTCTCTTCAGAACACGGCAGCACGATGCTTACGCACGTGCCGGATTCCACAGATCGCAGATCGAGTTGGCCATGATGCGCCTCGATCACCTTCTTGGCGTTTGCAAGACCGAGCCCGGTTCCCTTCTTTTTCCTGCTGAAAAAAGGATCGAAAACGTAGTCCAGGTCTTCTCCGGAGACACCCTGGCCATTGTCGCGGATTTCTATGCGCACCGTCTTGTCTACACGTGTGGCATGGATCTCAATCCTTCCCTGTTCCCTTTCAACGGCTTCGATGGAATTGAGCAGAACGTTGATGATTGCCTGGGTCATCTTTTCCCGGTCGAGCTGCAATTTCGGAAGATCTTCAGGAAAATCGGAGCGGACTTCGACATTCTTTTCTCGCAGTTTGGCTTCCAATATATCCAGACACGAGTTCACGAGCGGTTCAAGCGGCATCGACTTGAAATCGAATTGGATGGGTTTTGCGAAATCGAGCATTTCAGACACGATGCTGTTCACGCGGGTCAATTCTCTCCCGAGGATTTCGATGCGCCGCTTATCGTTTCCCGAGACGGATACGCTCCTGAGCAGGTCCTGGATACTCATCCCTGCAGATGAAAGGGGATTTCGGATTTCGTGGGCAATGGATGTGGTGAGCTGCCCAATATGGGCCAGTCTTTCAGCCTCCCGGACGCGCTTCTCAATCTCCATGCGCTCCGTAATGTCCCGACAGATCCCGATGACCGCTATGGCACCCTGATACCGGGTGAGAATGCACTTGTTTTCTGTCGGAAGACTGTCTCCGTTTTTGTGCAGTCGATAATAGATGTATTGGCCTTCGGACCGGTGGCCCGTCATCCATTCCCGATACAGTTCACCCAGTTCCTCCAGGGATTCCGGTGCCACAAATTCGCGGAAGTCTTTCCCGATTACTTCCGAAGGCTCATACCCGTGCATATCGCAAAAAGCTTGATTCGCGAACACGACATTACCGTGCTGATTTACCCAATACCCGTCACGTATGTCTTCCACGAGCTGGCGGTATTTGCGTTCCGATTCCGCCAGCTGCCCTGTCCTCTGCTCCACCGTCTTCTCGAGATCCAGGGCATATCTGGTGATTTCTCTTTCGTGCAGTTCCTGAAAGTGGTCGCTGAATTTGTGGATGGTGTACGCGAGGCAGCTGTTCAGCCGTTCCAGAATATGTACGTCAATTCCGGATTGCATTTCCTTTTTCAGCATGGAAATCATAATGGTGCGGAAAATCTCAAAAGCCTTTTGCACTTCAGATTGGCGGAATCCGGCTTTACCCCTGAGTTTGCCGATGAACTCGATAACTCCGTCGAGCCGCGAAAAATCCTCGTGAACGAGTGCTGAAAAATTGGCATCCAATGCATCGGTGACGGTCTGGAGAAGTTCTTCTCTCGGCCGGGAGGCATAACGCGGACTTATCTCATGCTGAAGCCGATGCAACCATTCTTCAATTATCTGAGCACGGTTGTTTTGCAGGAGAGTTTCGATGGTCATGTCGTCGTCATAACCAGTTGGAAGTTACTCGTCCACGGCGTTCATGGACGCACACATTGCACTCGTCGGTGATTGCCGCCGGTGCTCTGCACGGCAATTGGCAGCAACAGCGCAGTTCCCACCTGGCGTCAGGTGTTTCCTCTCTCTGTTCGTTCGCGATAAGGTAAACGCGTGCCGGCTCACTGTGACCGCGGACCGTGCCGGTTATGCCCGAGGTTGCCCACATTGCAACCTCGCATATGGTGTCACATCTTACGCATTTTTTCAATTGTCTGAAAAATAACCTTGAAATGAACCGATCGGGTCGGCCCGGTTCGCGAGGGATTTTCGCGAACTAGCCTCCCAGGGCCCAATCTGAGAAGTGAATGAGGATTACCAGAGGACGACGTATTTCCTGCCGTTTCTCAGCTCTCCGCGCAACTTTTCCATGTGTCGCAAGGCAGCAATTTCTCGCTCCAGTTCAAGAGGTTTCAAACACAGGCGTACAGCCAGATCGCCGGGTTCGATTCCTCCCGTTTCACGCAGAATCTTCAGGATACCTTCTTGCAAGGGATTGACGTGCAATCCGCCTGTCTTGTCTCCCAACTGCTTCGCGCTGTGAACAGCCCAGGGATCGCAGGTACGAACGGGAGAGAGCGCATCCATGTAACAATCTTCACACAGGGAGCGCCCGTAATAATCACGCTCGTCCCCGCGAGAAATCGCCGAGCCGCATCGATGGCACGTAGCCTGAGGCTTCGATTCAGACGTGGACTGCACGTCATTCATGGATTCTTCCATCTGATGTCCTCCCCGGTTGAATCTCATCCGACTTCATGTCGGTTTTGGGGCCTGTACAACCTATCCCGGACATGCCTGAGAACCGTCCAGGGTGCAAATGCAGCACAAGAACTGACCCGGCCGGGTGCCGCTCGTATTGCGCATGCCATGCGGTTCCATGCTCGGCACATAAACCATGTCTCCCGGTCCGCACACTGTCTTGACGACTTCCTCCGTATCGGATTTGAGTTCCCAACACTCGAACTCGCCGGAAACAATATACATCGTCTGAACGTACGCATGATTGTGAACGGGAATTTCGCCTCCGGGGCCGATGGTGAACAGTCGCAAGCCGTAGGCCGGACCGCCATCCGGGTCCTTGCCCACTTTGGATAACCAACGCACGCTCACGTTCTTCGCCTCCGAAGAATTGCCTCTGAAGTGAACTGCCCCTACCTTCTGCTCTTCCACCTCATCGGTTTTCATGGCTATCATAGTCGCCTCCCTTTCGATTTCCCCAGTCTCAGTGCCTTCGCACCTGCTTCTGACGGTATTTTCAGGCCCGAGCGCTTCAGAGGTCTTCCGCTGCACCGGAACACCGTTCTGCGTTGCGACGTCAGACCCGGAAGCGTACCCCACGGAGTTTCCTCAGTCAATCGCTTTTCTGCCTGTAGAGCGTATCCGTGTACGGGTTGACGACATGGCTGTCGTTGCCAGCGAAGCGGAGCAATCTCTGCCCAACATTCCAAGATTGCTTCGTCGTTGCACCCCTCGCAATGACCAGGAAACGATAGTAGCCTCGCGACACTGAATGATTCCTGTCGAGCACTCGTCCTGCTGACGTGAGATACTCCGGGCGATATCGTGCGGTTGATGAGAAAAGATACGTTCCCAATTTTGAAATCAGGGCACAGCAACCCCGCCGTACGAAAACCTCCATTTTTGTATCAATTGAATCAAAATCTTACCAAATTGTCGAGAATGAAAAACAGACCGGCAGACCAAGCTCGCGATATTACAAATAGTATTTAACTGAAGGCTGGCACGGTTTTGGCACTTCGTACTGAACGAGATGCGTCGGAATTGAAGAAACGCGGCACGATGCCACGTGTTTTGCGATTCGCACGGTTAATCACGTAATTCTAACTTGTTACAAGCGATTGTTACATAAAGATTGGATTGGTTGTTATGGAAAGTGTTCACATCACGGACACCACACTTCGCGACGGCGAGCAGACGCCTGGTGTCTCGTTTTCCGATCGTGAAAAAATGATCATCGCCAGAATGCTCGACCGATTCGGGGTCCGGGAGATCGAATGCGGTATTCCGGCAATGGGTCCTGATGAACGCAATGTCATAACCAACATGGTTCAACTCGGGCTTGGTGCACGCTTGATCACCTGGAACCGGGCCGTTGCCTCGGATATCGAGGCGTCTATTCGTTGCGGAATTGACGCGGTAGCCATATCCATCCCGGTGTCCGATTTCCACATATGGAACAAGCTTCTCAAGAGCCGTGATTGGGTGCTTAGGACCATGGAAAAAGCTGTGGCATTCGCAAAAAGTAAGGGAACATATGTCTGTGCAGGCGCGGAAGACGCTTCTCGGGCGGATCCCCGGTTTCTGGCCCGATTCGCGGAAGTAGTGGAAGCCTGTGGAGCAGATCGTCTAAGATTTTCGGACACGCTCGGGCAATTGGATCCCTTCCGCGTTTACGAGCACATTTCCGCTCTGAAGTCTCGGACAAATCTGCCCATAGAGATTCATGCACACAACGATTTCGGATTGGCCACTGCCAACACTTTGGCAGGGATACACGCGGGGGCTGATTTTGTGAGCACAACCGTGTTGGGGCTCGGCGAAAGAGCGGGTAATGCCGCTCTGGAAGAAGTGGCCATGGCGCTGGACCGGTTGTACGGGGTGGACACGCACCTGCGCTTCACTTTTTTGCCCGCGCTGTGCAGGTTTGTGTCCCGCGCTTCCGGAAGATCCATTTCTCCGGGCAAGCCTGTTGTGGGAGACAAGATCTTTTCCCACGAATCCGAGATTCACGCGGCTGCAGTGATCAAGAATCCCGACAACTATGAACCCTATCCGCCCGAAAAAGTGGGTCTGAAGAGGCGAATCGCTCTTGGAAAACATTCCGGCCGTCGCGCGGTTTCTTATCGATTACGCCGTCTGGGAATAGGAGGCTGCCACGACTTGAGTGAACTGGTCCGAAAAGTTCGGAGATTCAGCGTGCTGGCGAAACGTGAGCTCTCCGACGCGGACTTGACCGAGCTTTGCGAAACGGGCGCCTTTCTGAACTATTGAGGGTGAGCACAGTTGTTCCTAATGTAACGGAGAATCAAATGGATGCACGAATTAATCAACTTGAACTCAAAGTGTTGTACGACATAAGCCAGATAATCGGGCAGGCACTGAACCTGGACGAAACCCTTGAGATCATTCTCGGTATACTTTCCGAATATTTGTCCATGAAAAGAGCCACAATCACTCTCAAGAGCGACGAGGAGGGCGTTCTTTCCATCAGAGCTTCTCACGGTCTTCGCCCCAGGGAAAAGAAAAAGGGTGTGTATCGTATCGACGAAGGTGTGACCGGACTCATATTCCAAACCGCGGAGCCTTTTGTTGTGCCGGATATCAGCAAAGAGCCGCTGTTTCTCAACAAGACGGGTTCAAGGAATATCGACAAGGGCCAAATATCCTTCATCGGGGTCCCCATTATGTTGTACGGCGCACCGCTGGGAGTCCTCAGCGTAGATCGCCTTTTCGACGAAGACGTTTCGTTCGAGGAGGATATTCGATTTCTCAGTATTCTGGCTGCCTTGGTCGGGCAGCTGGTAAGTTTGAATCATCAGGTGAAGGCAAGGGAGGAACACCTGATAAAAGCCAACATTTCCCTCAAATCGGACCTGTCGGAAAAAAGTAAGAATTTCTTTGAGGTAGCAACCAGTCCATCCATGTTCAACTCCCAGCAGCTGATCAGGAAAGTGGCTTCTACGAAAGCCACTGTTCTACTCCTGGGCGAATCAGGCACAGGCAAGACCCTAGTTGCCAGAATCATCCATGAATTGAGCAGCCGGGCACGGTCTGCTTTTGTGAAAGTCAATTGTGCTGCACTGCCTGAAAATCTCTTGGAGTCAGAACTGTTCGGATACGAAAAGGGAGCCTTCACGGGCGCTGCGGAGTCAAAAGTGGGCCGATTCGAAGAAGCCGACGGTGGAAGCATTTTTCTCGATGAGATAGGCGAACTCCCCGTATCGCTTCAAGTCAAGCTCTTGAGGTTTCTTCAGGAAAGGGAATTCGAGAGACTCGGCAGCACCAAGACGAGAACCGTGGACGTGAGAATAGTAGCCGCTACCAACAGGGACCTGGGGAAAGCTGCCGCCGAAGGCTCGTTTCGCGAGGACTTGTATTACAGGCTGAATGTTTTTCCCATCAGAGTACCTGCATTGCGGGAAAGAAGGGAGGACATCAAACCTCTTATCAAATTTTTTTGTTCCAAAATCGGCCGGGAGTACGGATGTGAACTCCGATTCACGGAATCGGCAATGGAAGTCCTCGTCAGTTACTCCTGGCCCGGAAACGTCCGGGAAATGGAGAATCTCTTGGAAAGATTCGCCATTATTTTTGACGAAACAACGATAGACCTCCCGGATCTAACCCCGTACCTGGCCCACGTCGACAGACGTTCCGATATTCTTCAGGACCGGCAGACACTCGGGGCCCTGAGAGAAAGGGAGCGACAGGACATCATCGATTCTCTGCACCGTCACAACTGGATCCAGTCCTATGCAGCCAGGGAACTCGGAATTACCTTGAGACAGATGGGATACAGGGTAAGAAAGTTCGGACTCGAAGACTTGATCAAGGAAAAAAAAATGATGTGAAACAGGACAAGAACGGCGCCCATTTCCTGAACGACAGACGTATACCCGTTTTCCGTCGAGGGAATCGAGCCCATCAACATCCAAGCCGTCGTCGCGGTCCTTTTACGTCGTCCTAAGGTATCTACTCAGTTGCGGCTGGGAAGAGGCTGTCATTGCGAGCGAAGCGAAGCAATCTCCTGCATTCCCAAAGTTGAGACTGCTTCGTCGGTTCACTCCTCGCAATGACACACGACACGCGATTTCCCCGCGTGACGTGAGGAGTAATACCAATGCGTTTTCAAATACGTGACATCGGGGAGGAACTTCTTGTAAGACGTTCCTCCCCGAACCCCACCTCAAGTGCTCTTAGCACTCGCCGGCATCTGCATTTCCGCTGAGGAAATGCAGATGCCGGCGCATGATAGAAGTTTCTGAAAGGGGGTTTGGGCGGGACACTCTTTACAAAGAGGGTCCCCCCAATCTTACTTTTTTGAAAGCGCATTCGTATAACACATCCTAATCGCGTTTCTTCTTATTGCGTTCTCTCTCGATCTTACAGGTGACGCCCGATCCTTCCAAGGCCGTCTCGAAGCATCCGTTGCACGAGATGCACGTGGCCTTTCTGAGATCTCCCCTCTGCCAGCGGTTTATCAGATTGGGCTCGCGGATCAGCGGGCGGCACAACGCTGCGTAATCCGCATAACCCTGGGAAAGTATCCGAGAAATCACTTCAGGGGACCGTATTCCCCCAACCGTGATGATGGGGACTTGGAGGGCCTCTTTGAAACTACGAGCGAATTCCGCCAGGTATGCCTCATCCGCTGCCTTTCGAATCTTCGTGCGGGAAGGGATCATCCCGTCAGCTGAAGCTCTGCTGCCCGCGCTGACTTCTATGCAGTCCACTCCATCCGCTACCAGCCGCCGGGCAACGTGCAGGGATTCTTCGAGCACGAGCCCGCCATCGAAGTGGTCGTGAGCGCTCAATTTTATGAACACCGGATAATCGCTGCCGACCGCTCCTCTTACCGATTCCATGACTTCCCCGAGGAAGCGGTATCGTTTGTCTATGTCCCCTCCGTATGAATCGGATCGCCTGTTCATTGCGCCTGACAGGAACTGGTTGATACCGTAACCGTGAGCGCCGTGTAGCTGTATTCCGTCAAAGCCTGATCTCCTGGCTCGGGAAGCTGCTGCCGCGAATGCCTCAACCACCTGGATGATTTCTTGTTGAGTCATCTCCTTGGGAGTATTCCCCGTCAACGGATCAGGAATTGCCGATGGGCCCCAAATCTCACCCTCTTCCGGGAACAGCTTGGGATTTGCCTTCGTCCCCGTATGCACCAGTTGAGCTACAACCTTGCCGCCGTGGGAGTGGATTGCGTCTGTCCACCGGGTGAGTCCCTCCAGCTGTGCCTCGCCGTAGTTACCGATTTGATAAGGCATAGCCACAGAATTGGGCATCACATATTGGAATCCTGTAATGATAAGCCCTACCCCTCCGGCAGCAAGATCGCGATATAACTCCACCGCTCTGTCGGTGACGTACCCTTTCCTATCCCCCACTCCCGACCAGGTAGCGCTGCGAACAGATCTGTTCCGGAGCTCCAGGGACTTTATGTGTGTAGTTTCAAAGAGTTCTGTCACTAGAATGGTCTCCTTTCGGGTGCATTCGGGAGAATCCGCACTGGCACACTCCCCGAATATTGGGTATCGGAAGAAATCGTCTTCCGTTTTTTTTCGAGCATATAGCAATTCTCGAAAATTCTGTCGGATTAGTTCATGACTTTCGCCCACATTTCCAACCAGGCAATCATGTCATTGCGAGGAGTGGAACGACGAAGCAATCTCAGTTTATTAGTTCGAGATTGCTTCGGGCTTCGCCCTCGCAATGACAGTCTTCGAATCCTTTCGCGTATCAAAACCGACATTACTTTCGAGAATCCCTCTAATACCATACTGCGCATACAAGAAGAATGATGGGGCCGAACCAGTGGGCAGAAAGGGGAAACGAGCCTCGCAGGCTTTCGGCATCGTCCTTGTTCGAGGATAACACGAGTTCCCGAAGCTACGTGGAAGAGTAATCATTCAGTTACTCGGGGGAACTGCCTAGCCTCTGTCATTGCGAGGAGTGAAACGACGAAGCAATCTGGATACTTAAAGGCAGAGATCGCTTCGCTGCACTCGCAATGACATCCTTTTCCCACCCGTACCTGAATGGATACTTGGAAGATGAAACAAAGCTCAACAGACCGTTTCGGTTTGCCCGAGAGTTCCATGAATCGTCCGGCTTTCCGGTCCTTTTTCGGGAGGATCCTCGCAAGGCCCCGTGTAGTCGATTCCTCCCGCGGGTGCAGCATTGTTGCCCGGTCATTGCCAGGAGTAAAGCGACGAAGCAATCTCGACACGCAGAGCGGACAGTGCTGTGCTTCGCTCGAAACGGCAGCCTTTTCCCCGACCGCACCTGAATGGACACGGCGACTTTTCATATCGCGTTGACTTTTCAAAAAACAACCAGTTTAATGGTAAACAATGTCGAATCATGAAATTCGAAGGGAACCGCACATGAGAAGAAAGCCTGATCGCAGGGAATTCCTCAAGACCGGCTTGGTTACCGCAGCCACTATGATCGCGTCCGGACCCGCGATGCTTATAAATCCTGAAAGATCTTTCGGCCAGAGCGCTCCGGATGTGGTCATCTCACATGGCAGAAACCCGGCAACCATGACCCGTGCCGCGGTAGACGGACTCGGAGGGATGAAACGATTCGTCAAGGCTGGTGCCAAAGTGGTGATCAAACCGAACATGAGCTTTGCCAGCGGGCCTCAATCCGGCTCCAACACGCATCCGGCGGTAGTGAGTGAAGTCGCAAAGATGTGCGCGGAAGCCGGCGCCTCGAGGATTTCCATTCTCGACAACGTTTTGCAGCAACCGCAGGATTGTCTCTCTCTGTCCAAGATTCCCGAACAATGCGAAAAAGTGCCCAATACGAGCGTACACGTCATCAAGGGACAACGGCTGTTCAAAGAAATCAGCCTCGATCGAGGGACTCTGATTAAATCAATGGGAGTGGCCACAGAAGTTCTGGACGCCGACGTATTGATTGCGGTTCCCGTGGGGAAATCGCATTCGAGTGCCGGTGTAAGTCTATCCATGAAAGGCATGATGGGGTTGATTTTCGATAATGACCGAAGAAGCTTCCACACTCGCGGTCTTCAGGAAGCGATCGTGGACATGGTCACCATTCTGAAACCGCACCTGGTGGTAATAGACGGCACTCGGATTCTCAGCTCAGGCGGTCCCGGCGGTCCCGGTGACGTTATTCCGCTCAACCTTGTGGTAGCATCGACTGATATGGTTGCAGCGGACGCGCAGATGGTGGCTCTCGGAACCTGGTATGGAAAGAAACTGGAGCCCCGTCAGGTGAAACATATCAGCATGGCAGCCGAACGCGGGCTTGGCCGCATGGATCTGGATAAACTCAGCATCAGCAATATAACCGCATGAAGATTGGCGAATTCTTATACGCATTCGCCACAAGATTTATAAGATTGCAGGGCTGGGGGCTCTCCGGAGCGAAGTGATGAGACGGCTCTGCGTAGTCCGCAGCGAAGGAGTGCCCCCAGCCAGTGCCCAGAATCGGGTTACTTGTAAAAAAGCGAATCCGTATTAGTATCCATTCAGCTACGGGTGGAAAACGGCTGTCACTGCGAGCGGAGCGAAGCAATCTCCGCTTTTACGCATCGAGATTGTTTCGTGGTTTCACTCCTCGCAATGACGGAAGTCAGGCACTCCCCCAAAGTCACTGAATGGTTACAATTCTCACGAGAACGGGGGTTGACATGCGATTCCACGAGCGCTCCGCCGACGGAACGAGAAGAAAAATCCTGACTGCGGTCGTGATCGTTTTGCTGTCGAACTGTGCGGCGCTTGCCGGAGCCCAGGAACAGAATGAGAGGTTTATCTTTGCCGCAGTGGAAGGCGACCTGAAAAAAGTGCAGATGCTTCTCGACGAGGGAGCCGATGTCAACGCTAGAGGGCAGGAAAACGATCGCACTGCCCTGATGTGGGCTTCTGCCAGGGGTCATCTCGACATCGTGAAAATTCTCTTGGAAAAGGGGGCCGACGTCAACGCTCGAGACAAGAATAGCGAGACTCCGCTGTTGTCGGCTGCGGGTAAAGGAGGCCTGGAGGTCGTAAAATTGCTGGTGGACAAGGGAGCAGACGTCAAAGTTCGAGACAAGAACGACCGAACTGCTTTGATGTTGCCTTGCTGGACCGGCCAGCTCCAAGTGGTAAAGCTCCTTCTGGAAAAAGGAATCGATGTGAACGCAAAGGACAAGAACGGCAGGAGTGCCTTGAAGTGGGCGTCCGACCAGGGTCACACCGAAATCGTGGAGTTGTTGAGGGCTTACGGAGCGGAGTAACGGGAGACCCTTGTACCGCTAAATCCAGCTACATATCTACAGCGTTTGCGCCGCCGGTTTGCCCCAAGGATTGCATAGCTGCCGGTGAAAGTCACTTCTTGACCGAAAAATAAGCCTCGCTCTTCTCTTTGCAGAGATCTCGCTTTTCAGAATCATCGATCCATTCGAGAAGGTCAAGGATCCGCAATGCCAGAAAAAACAGGGCAGCAACTGTTGGACGAGATTTCCCGACTTGCCGCGCGAGTGTTGAAACTCCAGGAATCGCAAACCCGGCTGGTTTCCCTGGAAAAAGCTCTGAACAAATCGGACACCAAATTTCGGACACTTACGGAAAAATCCGTTGTTGGTGTGTATCTCATTCAAGATACGTATTTCCGGTACGTAAATCCGAAATTGGCAGAAATTTTCGGGTATGATGCTGACGAGCTGGTGGACAAGATCCGCGTCCTCGATGTCGTGCACCCTGAAGACAGGGCGCTGCTCGAAAAAAATCTCAAGACACGGTTGTCCGGGGAAATAGACTCGATGAATTATCAGTTCAGAGGCTTGAAAAAGAACGGATCGGTTATTCATGTGGAGGCGTACGGTTCTCGTATGGATTACGAGGGATCTCCTGCCGTAATAGGCTCCCTGGTTGACATCACAAACCGTATCGAATCCGAACAAGCCTTGCGCAAGAGCGAGCATTTGTACAAGACGTTGGTGGAAGAAATCAACGATGGCTATTTCGTGGTGCAAAACGAGCGAATCACATTCGCCAATCAGGCTTTTTGCAGTATGCACGGCACAAGGCTGGAAGAAGTCATCGGAAAACCGTTCTTGTTCTTCGTGTCCTCTGAATTTCACGAACACTTGCGGGAAGCTTATTCGGGGGCTCTTGAAGGTCGCCCGGTCAACGGCCAGATACGGTATGTGCGGATCGGTCCATCCCAGGACGAGGCAGCCACTGAAGTCAAAGCCAGAATGGTGGATCTGGGTGAAGGGCCTGTCTTGATAGGCATCTGCCGCGATATCAGCGACAGAGTCGAAATGGAAATGAAGATGCGGGACCACGAGCGCATGGCGTATATTGGCCAATTGTCCGCCTCGCTGTCACACGAGATCAGAAATCCGCTGTCTTCCATCAAACTGAATCTGCAAATTCTGGCCAGGAAACTGAACGTGACCGGAAACGACGGCCGTCGCCTGGAAATCACTGTTCATGAGGTTTCTCGACTCGAAGGGATACTGCACCAGCTCCTGGACCTCGCTCGTCCCCTTGAAATCAGCCTGTGCCGCGTGGACCCTCGCGGATTGGTGGGAGCATGCGTAGAACTGCTCCGAGCAAAGAACCAGGAGAAGGGCATCGAAGTGGTCGAGCGCTATTCCAAGAAGCTGCCGATTGTGCAACTGGATGCCGCAAAGGTGGAGCAAGCCCTGATAAATTTGATGCTCAACGCCCTGGACGCTACTCCTGAGGGAGGTCGCGTGACACTTCGGGTCAAAAGCGTGACGAAACCCGTTTCCTGCATTGAATTCAGCGTCCATGACACCGGATCCGGTATCAATCCTCAGCAAATGACAAGGCTGTTCACGCCGTTCGTCAGCAGCAAGAGGCATGGGATCGGTCTGGGATTGAGTAACGTGAGGCGCATCGTGGAAGCTCATGACGGTAACATTGAGGTTCGTTCGCAACCAGGCCGGGGCACGACCTTTTGTATGAGGTTCCCATGTCGGTCTTGAAACAGGTATTGGTTATAGACGACGAATCCGCGATACGTGAATCTCTCGAGATGTTTCTACAGGAAAAAGGAGTCCGTGCGCTCTCCCGCGGCACGGGAAGCGAAGGACTGGAAGCGTTCAGCGCGTACCGGCCGCAATTGGTCATACTAGATATTCGATTGCCCGATGTTTCAGGTTTGGATGTGCTCCGGGGCATCATGGACCTGGATGCCGAGGCCAAAGTCATCATGATAACGGCTTATCACGACATGGAAACTACCATTGAGGCAATGCGGCAGGGCGCTTACGACTACATACATAAACCCCTCGACGTGGATGAACTCGATCGTGCAGTCACCAATAGCTTGCGAACAGCGGAAACGGCCCACACGGGCCCGGTAATGATCACAGGAGAATACGAGGCTTCCTCTCGTCATAAAATCGTCGGCAATACCGCGTCCATGAGAGCACTGTTCAAGACCATCGGGCTTGTTTCACGCAACAGAGCCACCGTGCTCATACAAGGTGAAACCGGCAGCGGTAAAGAGTTGATCGCGCGAGTCATTCATGAATCTTCTGCCAGCAACGATCAACCTTATGTCACCGTAGATTGCACCACGCTGGTGGGCGGTTTGTTCGAATCGGAGCTGTTCGGACACGAGCGGGGGGCTTTCACGGGAGCGGGATGTATGAAACGGGGGCGGCTGGAATTGGCAGGGGAAGGAACCATATTTTTTGACGAAATAGGTGATCTCCCTTTGCCGCTCCAGTCCAAGTTGCTCCGCTTCTTGGAATACAGGGAATTTACGAGAGTGGGCGGAGCCAAAACCCTTCACTCCAAGGCTCGCATCATAGCCGCTACGAACCATAACCTTACGGACAGGGTTTCAAACGGCCAATTCCGCCAGGATCTGCTGTTCAGGCTCAATGTGATTACCATTGCAGTTCCGCCTTTGCGAGAGCGGCTGGACGACTTGAACCAATTGGTACGATTCTTTCTGGCGCAAATCAACCACGAGATGGGAACCAACGTCACGAGGGTTGAAGAAAAAGTGCTTTCCTTGCTGGGATCGTATTCATGGCCCGGAAACATACGGGAGCTCAAAAACGTGCTCACAAAAGCCGTATTGGGAGCCCGAGGATCCGTACTCTTTGCGGATGCGGTAAAATCCATCATGGAGGAATTACTCAGACATTCCACTGAAAAATCTGGGAATGACATCTCATCGCCTCAACAACTTGAAAAGAGAAATATTAAGCAAGCACTGGAAGCCTCGAACGGCAACATTTCAGCAGCAGCGCGAATACTCTCCATATCCCGCCCCACTCTTCGTAAACGTCTCAAATTGTACGGCCTGCGCGACCGGTCCGACTAATACCAATGCGTTTTCAAATACTTGACATCAGGGAGGAACTTCTTGTAATACGGATTCGCTTTTTTACAGGTAACTCGATTCTGGGCACAGGCTTGGGGCACTCCTTCGCTGCGGACGACGCAGAGCCGTCTCATCACTTCGCTCAGGAGAACCCCCAGCCCTGCCTTCTCATAAATCTTATTGCGAATGCGTATAAGACGTTTCTCCCCGAACCCCACCTCAAGAACTCTTGGCACTCGCCCGCATCCGCATTTCCGCTGAGGAAAGGCGGATGCCGACGCATGATAGAAGTTTCTGGGAGGGGGTTTGGGCGGGACACTCCTTACACAGAGGGGCCCCCCAATCTTACTTGTTTGACAGCGCATCCGTATGAGATCGGCTGGAAGAATCGGCCGGAATTTTTGGCAACCGCTATATGCCCCAGCCGAACCTGGGGTATCGTTTCGCGTTGTCCGCATGATTGAGGGTGTATCCCAGAGAGACTGCCGGAGTAACCGTTCATCATGCGGAACATGCAAAAATGTACTTGAAACGCGAGCTCCCATTCTTTATACACATTCTTACATCTATTCTTTTCCATCGGTTCAGCTCTATGTATTGGAGCATGAAAGGAAACCATCCGGTTCCGCAACACGAACGTTTTCTCGACTCGTCGTTTCAGGAGGATTTCATGACGATAAGCAAGTGGATTCATATGGGCACGGTGCTCAGTCAACATGCAGACCACTACCCGGAATTACTCGGCTGTCAGGACAAGAACAAGAGCTTCACATTCAAGCAGTGGAATGATCGGAGCCGTAGGATAGGCAATGGCCTGGCCCACATGGGGTGCGGACATGGAGATCGTTTTGCCGTTATCGCATTCAACCGGGTGGAATGGATGGACATGTACGCGGGATGCGCCAAAGGCGGTCAAATTTGCGTGCCCTTGATGTTCAGGCTAGCGGCTCCCGAGATTCAATACATCGTCAATGATTCCGGATGCAAGGCGTTTGTTGTCGAAAAACAGTTCGTTGCGCTGGTCGATTCCATAAGAGACAAGCTTCCTGTTCCTGCCGGCAATTACATCTACCTCGGCGACCCGGGCGATCGGGTTCCAGATGGATACGTGGATTACGACGCGTGGCTTGCCGCCGCGTCTGCGGAAGAACCCGATACGGTTGTGGATGCCGAAGATCCGTGGACCTTCATGTATACCTCGGGCACCACGGGCAAGCCAAAGGGGGTCGTGAGAACTCACGAGAGTTACATGGCGGAGTACTATCTGGACGTCGCAAATATGGGCCTGCGTTCCACGGACAAGGTCCTCATGGTCATGCCCATGTGCCACGTGAACTCCATTTTTTACTCATTCTGCTACACGCTGGTGACCGGGTCGGTTTGCGTGTACAACGAGTCCAGTTTCAGCCCGGAAGATTTTCTCGCCACGGTGGAACGATTCAAGATCACGTTCGTTTCTCTCGTTCCCACGCACTACATTATGATTCTCGCATTGCCGGACGACATCAAGAAGAAATATGACGTTTCCAGCGTGCGGCAGCTTCTCATTTCCTCCGCGCCCGCTCGCAAGGACACAAAAGTGGCGATTCTGGACTTCTTTACGAACGCAGAGCTATGGGAAGCGTACGGTTCGACGGAAGCGGGATTGGTGACGCTGTGCCGACCGCAGGATCAACTGCGAAAATTGGGGACGATCGGCCAGGAGATCTTCGGTATAGACCGCATCAAAGTGCTGGACGAGGAAGGCAATGAGGTACCGGACGGAGAAGTGGGAGAGCTGTATGCGCGGACACCTATGATGTTCAAAGAATATTGGAACCTTCCGGAAAAAACCAAAGAGGGGTTTCGAGGCGAATGGTTCAGCGCCGGCGACATGTGCTATCGAGATTCGGACGGTTTCTATGTCCTGGTGGACCGTAAAGCAAACATGATCATTACCGGCGGGGAGAACGTGTTTCCGTCTGAAGTGGAAAACGCCGTGGGAGCTCACCCTGCTGTGCGGGATGTGGCTGTCATCGGTATTCCTCACGAAAAGTGGGGCGAATCGATCCATGCGGTGGTCATTCTCAATGACGATCAGACGCCTGCGGATGCGCTCAAGGAAGACCTGAAAAAAATGGCTCGAACGAAAATCGCGGCATACAAGGTGCCCAAGACCATAGATTTCATAGAAGACGACGAAATGCCGCGAACCGGTACGGGAAAAATACTTCATCGCAAACTGCGTGAGAAATACGGAAAATGGAGCGACAACAAATAATGGCCATTTCGATTGCAAAATTGGGGGCATGGGGGAAGCGCTTCCGGCAATGGCACGCAAATAATGTTCCCCTCGCGAGCATGAATGATTAGCATCAGTCGTGGCGCAGCATTGAGTTCCCTGCGGTTCTGTGGTATGTGCTTTCAACCGGTTTGACTGAGAGCGGAAAACCGGGCCAACCTCAACAGCCACCGGGAGCACCCGCATGAAATTCCTGCTGTGCCTGACTTGCTTTCTCGCGGTCGCCCTGCCCTGTTCACGTCCGAATCCCGCCGGTGCCCAGGCGGTCCAATACAGCGGCAGCTCCAATACTGACCAGAATATCAGCCACCAGATGAATCAGCCCCCTCCCAGCCACGACAGATTTGCAGTCTCCCAGGATCGTCTCGACGAAATTCGCCAGCTCTATTTGCAGGCAAAGCAAGAGGCGGAAAAGAAAGCAGTCCACAAAGATGAGAAAAAGTGAATCGATCTCGGGATGAGTCCGAGTGAATTTGCATGAACCGGTTTATTTTAGCTCATCACGCCTTCTCACCAACCATGAGCGTCCACCTGAAGAGCGGCTGACGCTGAGGAAGATGGTCCAACAAGATGTTCACGTTTCTTACCCGCTCATCATAAGGGAGACCGGGGAACAGACCCGCGGACATTGCGGGAATGGAGAAGAACTCCCGCAAGAAGGTTTCAGGAAAACCAAAATCGTGATTCCACGACGTGTGCAGTGGAAACATTTCCTCGAAATATGAAGTGAATTCCGATAGTACCACGGGCTTCCTCAAGCTCACTCCGAGCCCGGCTGTCTTATCAGCGAAAGTCAGGAGATGATTTCCGGCCGTGTCATAAACCCCGTCCATGAAACTGATTCCCAAGGCGCCTTTTGTTTTCAGCAATCCCTTTGCATGACGAAGGCTCTCCCGGTAATCGGGAATGAGAAAAATCGATGCGCTGTAAATAATGGCGTCAAAAGGGAAATCGAAATAATCCGCCAGCTTCGCCGCATCGGCTTCCACAAATCGGAGTCGGTCGGACTCCTGATACCGTGCCCGCGCGACGTGCAACATCGCAGGTGAATTATCCAGTCCCCACACCCTGCAATGCGGTATCGTTTCCAAGATATGAGAACTACTTGCAGCTGTTCCGCACCCGATGTCCAGAATGTCCGCCCCGTCTCGGACATGCATCCCTGCGAGCAGGATTCCATTCAGCTCCCTGAAGAATCCGTGACGATCCTCGAAGGACTGGTACTGCAGGGGGCTTCGGTCGAAATTGCTCCTTACCGCCTCTTTGATTTTCGCGAATTTTGCTCCTGAATCCATTCCATCCCCGCCTTGGGTACGGCCCGACTTACTTGTCCTGCTTCGGCTTCAAATCGGATATGAGCACCACGATCCTCTCCAGGCTTCGCCGATAGCTGGATTCACTGTGGTCGTCGCCGTGTTTCCATTCTCTGAGGAGAGCCTTGGCCCCGGATTTGTCCAATCCCAGAATGCGGCGCAATTCTCCCATGGTTATGCATTCTTTTTCATACGTATAGCGGGCAAGCAAATCCAGCGGAACCTGCTTCAATTCGTCCACCCCGAGGTCTATCCCTTTCGCCATGAGATAACCGTGAAGTCGTTCGTAGGGGTCCTTCTCCGATTCTTGAGACACGCCTGCTGCGGCATCGGAGAAATACGAGGCGGAGCCCTCGATGAAATCCTTGCGGATGGGCGAAAACACATCTACTGCGACGACGCCGTGAGGACCCGCAGTCACGCCGTGCGGCTTCGAAGCCGGAATAACAAGCATATCCCCTGCCTGGAAGGTAACACGCTCGTCCGGAAAAGACATCACGATGGAACCCTTTTCCACCATGGTTATCTGCTCGGAAACATGCTCGTGAACCGGAATTACCGCATTGGGAGCAAGTTCCACTCTTACGATCATGATGTTTTCACCCCAGAACATTTTCCTCGTGGTAGTTTCGTTGAGTTTTTCTTCACGTATATCGGTCCAACATATTGTTTTCACTCTTTTAATCTCCTTCAGTGAACCTTCTGGGGAACATGCCGTCAATGTTGCTTGACCTCCCGTTACGGTCGCATCCGGGGGATCGTCTCCCAGGCATGTTTCACAGCGGTCCTTGGACAAGCAAGCCGTTGAATGGCTCCCCTAGTGTGTTGTCCCGCAAATAGCTTTCAAATCACCGGCTTGGTCGGCACGCGAATCAGTGTCATTGCGAGGAGCGACGCGACGAAGCAATCTCCAGCCCTTATTCTGCAACTACGCGAGATTGCTTCGCTTCGCTCGCAATGACAAAACCGGCTTCCCTTGCTCGATGACAACTTCGGAAGAGGCTCAGACGGCCGGTTACGCAAGTTACTTGTGGGACAGCACACTAGTATTTGGACGCATCGTCAAGCTGACGATATTTCCCCTTATTGTCAATCCCGATGGGCTTATCCTGAAAAACCTTTAACTGCTCGCCAGTTTTATTCACTTCCCGATCGCCTTTGTACAAAAAGAAAAATACCCGGTAATGCAGAGTCATCAAGGAATCGCTTCCGACGGCGGCATCTATACGCTCGAACAGAGAAGCTTTTCCGAGGGGGATGGCTCCGCCCACAAAGACGACGACCAAAAAAATCATGAGAATAACGCCGAAGGTACGCATCTCCATCTCCCGGACTTGGTCATTTTTCCCAGTCTTCAAGATCCGGACGACTGGGGTCTATGATCGTTACCTTGGAATTCTTGAGAGCCAGCCACTTGTCGCATTTCGGGCAATAGATCCTCACTCCGGTTTTCTTAATCGTTTTCTTCACGGGAATTCTGCAATCGTCGCAGATGATTTCTGATCCCTCGAGAGAATCGAGGGCGTAAGCTTCCCAGATCTGCCCGCTGGACGGTTCCAATTCCAATAATTTTTTTACCGACTCAACCATCGTTGCAGCGTCCGAGGAGCCGAATGTGTCACGAGCGCATATAGCCTCTATGACATTCACCAAGGATTTAAAATCGTGAGATTTCTTTACTCCTGATTGTGGCGGGGACGATGCCTTGGCGCGGGGCCACTTGAGTCTTATTCCTACGTTCGGCATGATGTGTTTGAACTTTTCCGGATATGTTCTGACGTACCATACAATGAAGATGATTACCCAGATTCCGATACCGATGAGGGTTTCCATGCGATTGCTGTCCTGTCTCCACATACGCTCACCCGGAATTTCGCTCCGGTCACACTCGGGCCGCGTCTGGGAAAGCACTTCTCATAGCGTCCTTCGCAAAGCTCCGCCGACTCGAAATCCCTATTGATCCGAATGGCACGGCGAGCTCATCTACGGTCCGTCGCTCCTCCGGGAGGACACTCCGTCCGTTTTTTCCGATTGTTTCTTCTTGAGAGCGAGCGCTCTAAGCTCTTCCAGGAGGCGTTTCACCTGCAAGCAAGTATGCTCCACGTCGTCGGCGTTGTCTACCAGCCGGTGGGCCAGTTCTTTTTTTTTCTCAATGGACAGTTGAGCTTTGATGCGGATCCGCGCTTCTTCACTGGAGATACCGTCTCGGTCCATCAACCGCTGTTCCTGTATGCGCCTTGGAACGTACACGACAACGACGAGATCGAAATGCTCTTGCCAGTCGCTTTCGTAAAGAAGCGGAACATCAACAATCACTATCGAATGGCCCTGGGCTTCCAAGATGCCCAGCATCCTGCTTTTTTCTTCCGCGACCCGCGGATGAATAATGGATTCCAGAATTTTTCTTTGTGATTCGTCTCGAAAGACAATATCGGCCATGGCCTTCCGATCGAGATTACCGAGCGCGTCGACGAGGTTGTCTCCAAACACTCGCCGGATTTCCTCCAGCCCGGGAGATCCCGGCCGGACTGCATTGCGAGCCAGTTCGTCGGCACACACTACCGGGATTCCTGCTTCCTGAAAACAACGACTTACCGTGCTCTTGCCTGAGGCAATGCCTCCGGTCAATCCGACTACCAGCATGATATCGTAAACCTTAGCTGTCGTGAATGGACGAGCCTTCGTGCGATCGGCCATTTTCACGACCAAATCTCATATCCCCGTGTTTGGCATCAAAGCGCGGCAGGTACGAACCGGCATGCGGCTTTACCAAGAGGCTATTCGTCTTTCTTGCGCAATTCTTCCCATGCCGCGTCCACTGCTCGATCGATTTTCTTACCTGTCTTCTCGAGGGTTTCCCGAAATACGCCCCACTGCTGTCTGAATATGTTGGCCATTTGTTCGCTCTGCTCTCGCACGGCCTTGAGCTGATCTTCGCCGAGGCGACCCACCGCCGTCCACTGCTTGTCCAGAGTCTCCTTCGCCTGGTTGACCGTGAGCTCGAATGCTTCCCGGGTAATCTCACTCATGGTTTCGAGTCGCTTTTTGATTTCGTCGAGAAACGTGTCCCAGTCACTGTCTTTTTGTTTGTCGAAAATTTCCCACGACTGCCGAATCCTGGAGGCTGTCCGTTCGACGTCTTCCGCCGCCCATTTTCCGGATTGTTTCATGTTCCGGACGACCTTGTCCACGGAAGCCATAAATTCTTCTCTGCTCGCTCCCCAGCTTTTTTTCAGCAGAGTTCTGACTTCCTTGAGCATGAAGAGTCCTATGACTCCAAGGTTGTCCATCAATTCGGCGATTGCTTCCCTCATGTCGTCTGGTTTGCCCATCTGAACACCTCCTCATCGAGTCTCCCAAAGAGTACCATGCCCACGAATCCCGAGCAATGGAATTCCTTGAACCGCTTCAACACTGAGCCTCCGTATGTGTTCTCGACGGTTTCGGCGAGCGAAACGACGAAGCAATCCGGATAGTTACAGACCGAGATTACTTCGCCGCGGCCGGAATGACAGCCTTTTCGCACTGGGAGCTGAATGGTCTACACAGTCCCAAAATGACTTGTTCAAATGCGCATTCGTATGATACAGGAATGATTTTGTGCTCGTAACGGAGGAATTTTTTTGAAAATTCGAGAGTATCTCGGGAGAGCCGCGACACAGGAAACGGATCACATTCCTGCGACCGGGGTGGTTCTTCTCGTCTTGCTGTGTTTGCTCTGGGGAGGAAACATGGTGAGCATCAAGATAAGCAACCAGGGCGTTCCTCCGATTTTGGCGGCTACGGTAAGGTCGATTCTCTCTGCGACTGTGCTGTGGATGTATGCATTGCTTATGGGGCGCAGCGTCTTTCTCAAAGGTGCTGACGTGAAGCACGGTGTTGCCATAGGAGCCATTTTCGGTCTTGAATTCCTCGTGCTTTATTACGGCACGGCCCTGACGAATGTTTCCCGGGCCATAATCTTTCTCTATACCCAACCTTTGTGGACCGCTCTTGGCGCTCATTTTTTTCTCTCCTCAGAGCGTCTTACACTCTCAAAGAGCCTTGGGCTGTTTCTGTCGTTCTTCGGGCTGGTGACTGTCTTCGGTTCCAGACCCACAAATCTGGGGGAGTATTACTGGGTGGGGGACCTCATGGAAGTTGCTGCCGCCATACTGTGGGCTGCGACGAACATTTACATCAAGCGATTCATGCTGGGTAAGCCCATTACCCATTATCAGACTCTTTTTGCGCAACTCTTTTTTTCCATACCGGTCCTTGTCGCGGGCTGGCTGATCTTCGAATGGTCGCAGCCGCTGAGCTTCCAAACGATCGTGATCGTTTCGCTGGTGTACCAGGGCTTCATTATTGCTTTTGCAAGCTATCTTCTGTGGTTCTGGATGATTCACCGGTACCAGGTGAGCCGCCTGGCCGCATTCACTTTTCTTACCCCGTTATCCGGAGTCATATTGAGCGCTGTGTTGCTGAAAGAGCAGCTGACCGTTTTTGTTCTGGTCGGTCTGGCACTGGTAGCGGCGGGACTTTACCTGGTGAACAGACCGGACACCCCAAAAAGAGCGTAACCTCTCCCCTCTAGTCTGTTGTAACAAGTGATAACAGGCGGAAACGTTATTTCCTGGGCTCAGAGCCCAAAGGTCGGAGGTTCAAATCCTCCCTCTCCCTGCCAGGAATATTCAAGGGTTGCGGGCGCGTGCTCGTGACCCGTTTTCATTGGTGTCCACATAGCGTCCATCATCTACGAACACATGATAGGCATTCGCCACAAGATTTATAAGATTGCCGGGCTGGGGGCTCTCCTGCGCGAAGTGATGAGACGGCTCTGCGTCGTCCGCAGCGAAGGAGTGCCCCCAGCCTGTCCCAGAATCGAGTTACCTGTAAAAAAGCGAACCCGTATGAGGACCGTTTAATCGCTGCTCCACACCAGGCGAAATCCAAATCGTTTCAACTTTGCTGCCTGGACCCTGTCCACAAAGGGATCGGTGACGAAGACATCAGTCAAAATTGCCTGAGGGACCTTAAGGAAACCGGAAATGACGCGCCGGAAAGCATTCAATGAGCCCTTTCACCAGAGGGTCCGGCATATTCCCTTGGCGAGATTCAACGCCATTTTTCGGGAAGAGGTCTCGCTTTGTCAGAGGAAGGCTATTGCAAACCAAGAATTATCCCAGTGATTGCTCTAGTGTGGTGTCCTGCAAATTGCTTTCAAATCGCCGACGTGGTCGGCACGCGAATCAGTGTCATTGCGAGGAGCGACGCGACGAAACAATCTCAGGCCCTTATTCTGCAACTACGCGAGATTGCTTCGCTTCGCTCGCAATGACAAGACCGGTTTCCCTGGCTCGACAAGAACTTCGGGACAGGCTCAAATGGCCTGTTACGTAAGTTATGTGTGGGACAGCACACTAGGATTTCTGGCTACCACACCGTAGGCCTGAAACGAAACGAGCCAAAGCTGCGCACGAGAAAGTCCAAATCGACTCAGGACAAGGGTTGACAGTTTTTGTTCGTCAATGGAGTTTCGCCGGGACGATACTGCGGTGGTGGCCACACCGCGGTTGCACGGACGATCGATCCCTGGTAAATTGCCGGTGAATAACCAAATCAAGGGGTTCTTGGGCCTGCTGTGGATATCCTGACGCTCATTGGTACCGCTGTAGCACTCGGCACGGATGCATTCGCCGTGGCTGCAGCAGTAGCTGCGTGTTTGCCAAGCGTCACGCCACGGCACACGTTTCGTCTGGCCTGGCATTTCGGGCTGTTTCAGTCCATGATGACCGCCTTCGGATGGCTCGGCGGAGAAGGTCTGTCCCGGTTCACCTCCGGTTTCAACAACTGGATAGCATTCGCAATTCTGCTTCTGCTCGGACTCAACATGATCCGTCAGTCCCTCCGTGAGGAAACGTGTATTCAGGATTTCGATCCGACCCGCGGCTGGAGTCTCGTGGGGCTGTCGGTGGCAACCAGTATCGACGCGCTTGCTGTTGGGATCTCTTTCAGTCTTCTCCGAATGGAAATTTTCAGTCCGGCTCTCGTAATAGGTCTGGCCGCACTCGTCATGACATACGTCGGTACGCGGTTGGGACTCCGGGCGGGGATACATCTCGGCAAATGGGCTGAACGAGTTGGAGGATTGGTACTGGTAGCGCTGGGGTTCAGAATTCTTGTACAACAAATGTCCTAATGTGTGGCATTCTCACGCGTGAGCGATAGCGATCGGGGGAGTGCCCGTCTTCACACTGCTATCGCGTGTTTTCCCGCAAAGAGAGGTCAAAAGGTGATACTCGACTTCCAAACGAACAGTTTTACAACCGTGGAAACGGCAGGTCCGGGTCTGTGGAGAATTAATACGAGGGCTGAAGACGGCCTCTTTTCAGGCGAGGTGGAGCTGGATGTGAAGGTTCCGGCACTGGATATTCGTAAGGCTCGCCTGGAAGTAAAACGGAATGTCTTGGGACATGCCTACGATCTTTCAGCCAAATCAGCCGAACTCGTGGGGGTCAGAGTGGGCCCGGGGATGACCAAGATCGTGCGGGCTGTTGTTGGCGGTCCTGAAGGTTCCGACCGCATGGCAGAGCTAATCCTGGAAGCCATGGAGATGCTCATCAACGCACTCACCGTGCCGGAACTGAGAAAGGCTATGGAGATGGGCGGCGAAGCCATACACCTGGAGTTCGACGGCCCGAAGATCAGACTCAATGACGTGCTCATAGGAGAATCGACGATAAAGCTCATGGCGGATAATCCGCGGTTGAAGAATAGCTGCGCAGCTTTTTCAAACCTGTAGACACATCGTGCCTATCCAAATTGAGGAGAAGAGATGCTCGCGTATTCACGCGCAAAATCAATAGGCGTCCAGCGTCAAGGGGATGATCGCCGCGTGGCCAGCGGCGTGCTCGAAGACGAACTGTACGCGATGCACTGTGAAATCGTAGTCAATTGGCCCAGCCAGATTATCGAGTCGATTCAGACGCGAATGAAGCGTTTTACCACAACTCGTTGTCCCCTCGCTCTACCGGTCTTCGCGAAAGCCGAAGGCTGGAAACTGGATGCCGAGTTGGACGGGAAGATAAGGCGAACACTCGGCCGTGAGGGATGCCGCCACATGGCCGGTCTCATAGTGGATTGCTGCCGGAGCATTGCAAGGGGGGAACTTGCCAGGGAATTGCGGGAGGCCCTTGCCGGAAGTCCGGACCTCGACCGGAGCGCTTTCGTGGACGATTTTTGCAGCCGGTATCCCGGAATTTCGGCTTACCTTCGCCTGAGATAGGATTACCCATGATCCTGGATCTGCACACCCACACCACCAAGCATTCCCGTTGCAGTACCATGAGCCCCGACGAGCTCATGACTGCAGCGAAAGCCACAGGCCTGGACGGCGTCTGCATCACTGAACACAACAGGATATGGACTCGAGAAGAGGCCGACGAACTGAGCAAGAAACACGGCCTGGCAGTATTCCGGGGGATGGAAGTCACCACCACGGGCGGTGATATCCTCGTCTTCGGGCTGGAAGAAGAACCGGAAGGAATCTGGACCCCTGCTGCCCTGAAAACAAGAGTGAATGCCGCAGGTGCGGTAGCCATTGCAGCTCATCCGTTCCGAGGGTTTCTCCTGTTCGGGTTCGGAGCTCTTGAAATGACCGTTGACGATGCCATAGACAATCCCACATTCCTGCATGTGCACGGGCTGGAAATTTGCAACGGCCTAGTTACCGCAGACGAAAACGACCTTGCCCGGAAAGTTGCGGATGAACTGGGGTTGCTGGGAGTGGCGGGCAGCGATGCGCACCGCGCCGACGCGGTGGGGACATGCATCACACACTTCGAATCCGAGATCGATTCTGAAAGCGATCTCATCGACGCCCTTCTCAGTCGAAAATTCAGTGTTCAAAAAATGAAATGAAGTGGCACCCGTTGTGCCATTCTAGCCGAGGAGCAATCATGAGCGCCCAGGAAAAAACATGGTCGGACTGGACGAGAAAGATGGAGCATTTTCTCAGGCTGAAAACGTTTCCCGTGGGCTTGAA
>DATHCX010000101.1:0-5398 GCA_035319325.1 Desulfomonilaceae bacterium | reverse complement strand
CCAGGATGAGTTTGGTGAGTTCGCTAGCTTCACGTTTGATACGGAATGCCGTTGGATGACTAAAGACCCCAAAGGCGTTTTTGTTTCTGGGTTCGAGATTTCCCATATCTCTATCGGAAATCTAAAGGAATTCCAACTGCTACTACACCTCGCACAGTTCGGCCACACGCGCAAAGGATTCCCCTGATCGGGACGCGTGTTTTACAGGAGCTGTGTGTTTTTTGGAGGGGATCGACTACTAACGAGGGCCTTTCGGACGACAGAGGCTCAAACAGAATATAGATATTGCGAGGCTTTGGTTCACGTGCGAAAGATTAGGGGAAAAGAAATAGCCGCTGATGTTCATGTGGGGATGGGTGACTCTTTGCTGATGGAGAAATACGATCTTTCTGCGAAACAGCTGGAAGGCGTACTTAGGAAACTGGTGGAAACTGACCTCATCACTCACATGCAGCTCTATGAAAGAACGAGCCTTTCCGACAGCCACATAACCAAGGCGTTTGTTGAGTCGGAACAGGCTATCAAAGGATTCGATTAGCGGTCCAGCAATGAGTCTCACAACCCAGTTCCTTCGGTGGAGGACTGAATAATGGGCGCTAAGAAACAAGTACCTGCAAGAGCAGTGGTTAGTGATATCCGTGCCGGTTTTGGGGACAATGGGCTTAGGGCTAAATATAGCCTTTCGCAGAGAGGTCTTGGGAGGCTTTTCAAAAAGCTCCTTACTTCGAATCTGATAACCCATGACGAGCTCTACCGAGGATCCTGCCTCTACAAGGAAAACATCGATAGGATCATGAGTCGGTTCCGCCCACGAGCAGACCTTAGCGTCAAAATCCCCATTTACGAGGTCACATCCGGGAGCGTGGGCTTACTGAGGGACATCTCTGAAACTGGTCTGCGTGTGGCTGGAATCCAGGCAGCGATAGGAGACGAGAAAACGTTTCAGATTCCCATCGACATGTTCATACGTGCCGATCCCTTGCTGGTTATAGCCGAATGTCGATGGGTGAAGATAAAGAGCAAGAACCGGCAATATCCTGTGGCCGGGTACGAGCTCAAAGCAGTTTCGGAAGCTGACGCAAACGTTCTCCGTGACTTCATCGAGTTCTTGCTAATGAGTAAATCAGGTGAATGGCAAGTCTTGGCCGGAAATACGCAATAAGAACAGTTGCTGAACTGTTCCGGAAGTGGAAGGCAAAAATGTTGCGTGCATCACCAAAATTGTTGATTTACAAGATTTGCTGATTCTCTCCTATTGCACAAACTCACGAACGGCGGGGCGCTTCATGAAAGGCAAAAAGACAGAACGGGGTGGGGAGGAGCATACCTCTGACCATCCTCCGACGGGAAGTTCAAGCCAAGGCCCATTGCGAGGCCCCGACGAATTCCTTACATTTGAACTTGATGCCGGGGAACAGACCGCTAGGCCGCTTCTCAAAGATGGCGTTTCGACGGAAACCATCGATCTCGCCTCATTGCTCACCAAAGATGTGTCAACGACGGGGAGCTTCGACATCAGGAGCGAGATTTGGACGACCACGTTTGGCAAGGTGCTTCAGGCACTTCCCATTCCCGCGTTATTAATTGACGCCAATTACCACGTAATACAAGCAAACCAGGCGTGTTCCAAGATTAGCTCCACGTGCGAAATGCTACTCGATGCTCCCTTTTCAGATCTCTTTGCGGAATCTCAACCCTGCGAAAAGGTTCAACCACTCTTGGAAGAAGTCTTTGCCAGCAGAAAGACGCAGGTAGCAGAGGCGACACTGAAAATAGCGGGCCGCAAGATATGGGCGCGAATGACTTTCCGGTCACTCAGGATCATGCGGGACAGAGTTGCACTCTGCCTCATTGAAGACCTCACGAACGAACGAAAGCAGCTTCAAGTCAATGAGCGGCTCAGGCTGGATCTCGAGCGGAGGGTAAAAGAGCGTACAGCCACGCTAGTGAAGGCCAACGAGAGGCTCCAGAAGGAAATCAATCAGCGCAGGTATGCGGAGGAGGCATTGCGAGAGAACCAGGACCGGCTCAAAGCCGTCTTGGAACATCTGCCGGATCTGCTTTGGATGAAAGACAGCGAAGGCGTATTTCAGCTGGTAAACGAAGCATTCGCGCAGGCGTGTGGTAAAAGAACTACGGAAGAAGTGCTGGGCAAGACTGATTGGGATGTTTGGCCGAGGGACTTTGCCCTTAAGTACAGGAACGATGATCAGGCCGTGTTCGAGTCCCGCCAGTCCCAACTAGTGGATGAGCCGATCATGACACTAGTGGGCGTGAAATGGTTCGAGACCTTCAGGAGTCCGCTGTTCGACGCAGATGGTGAACTCGTTGGAACCGTTGGTTCCGCTCGCGACATCACCGAACGAAAGACTGCAGAGCAGGCACTTCGGGATTCGGAGGAGAAATATCGCAATATTCTGGAGACCATTGCCGACGGCTACCACGAGGTGGACCTCGCAGGGAATCTCACACTGGTAAATGATTCCCTCTGCGACATCATGGGCTACTCTCGGCAGGAAATGCTGGGCATGAATTATCGCGAACTTATGGACGAGACCAATGCACAGCGGGTTTTTCAAGCATACAATGAAGTGTATCGATCGAGTATCCCCAATAGAGGATTCGATTTTGAGGGGGTACGCAAAGACGGTACCAAGAGCTGGATCGCCGTTTCTATATCGCTTATACGCGATGTGAAACAGCAAGTAGTGGGGTTCCGAGGAGTGTTTCGAGATGTGACGGAACACAGACGACTCGAAGAGCAGCTGCGACAGGCGGCCAAAATGGAAGCCATCGGCCAGCTAGCCGGCGGAATAGCGCATGACTTCAACAATCTGCTCACCGCTGTGATCGGATATACGGACCTGCTGATGCAAGAAGTGCCGGAGAAAGATTCCAGGCATGAGAGGCTAGCCAACATTGCCCTCGCAGCGAACCGTGCAGCTGCCCTCACAAAGCAGCTCCTTGCCTTCAGCAGAAAACAGGTCTTGGATTTAAAGGTGCTCAACGTCAACAACGTGATCGCTGGAATGAGAGAGATGCTAAGACGACTTATACGTGAGGATATAGAGCTGGTAACGGATTGTTTTTCGCCCCTGGGGCACGTACGGGCGGACCCCAGTCAGATCGAGCAGATATTGCTGAATCTTGCAGTCAACGCTCGCGATGCCATGCCACACGGAGGTAGACTGAAGATAGAGACCGCAAACGTTCTGCTGGACGAGGATTATTCACGAACTCGAGCTGACATGGAACCTGGGCTCTACGTGGTGTGCGCGGTGAGCGACAGCGGAGTGGGCATGGATTCCGAGGTCATGGCCCACATTTTCGACCCCTTTTTCACTACCAAGGATAAGGGAGTGGGGACGGGCTTGGGCCTGGCGACAGTCTATGGCATCGTGAAACAACATCAGGGTCACGTGTTCGTGGAAAGCAAACCGGGGTGCGGAGCCGTTTTTAAGGTCTACTTGCCCTTGGTTCAGAAAGTCTCCGACATGACTCCCCCAGTGGAGGTAGACGAAGTGCAACTGGGCGGCACTGAGACTGTGCTCGTGGTTGAGGACGAGGAGGCCGTGAGAAATCTGGCCTGTGAATACCTGGAGATGCTAGGCTATTCCGTCTTGCCCGCTGGTGACCCCCGGCAAGCTATCGCATCCAGCGACGGCCATGGAGGCGAGATCCATTTGTTGCTCAGTGACGTGGTCCTGCCCCAAATGGACGGGAGAAGCCTCTACAAAATCCTGTCGACTGCCCACCCGGGCCTGAAAGTTCTTTATGTTTCAGGGTACACAGAGGATTACATAGTCCAGCACGGGGTATTGGACCGCGGAGTTCACTTTTTGGCTAAGCCGTTCACCGTAGAGACCTTAGCCAGAAAAGTAAGATTTATCCTGGATGAGCATTCATGAATTCGCTCTTTGAGGCACTTGGGCAAATCCTGTCTCCAGATTGAACCAGCGGAAGCTGTCAATCAGTACGGGTCAATCCCCAAAAGGAGGTGTACGCTGGGTTGGTACGAAGGATTCCTGGACAGGATATTCTTGGCGATGTGAGTCCCATATGACCAAGGCTTATTAATAGACAAACAAAACCTGTCTTGCAAACAGCTGGATGACGTGCTCAAGAAGATCCTGGAAGAGCGTCGGAACCTTGCCAAAAGGATCGTCCAAAATGTGCGTTCCGGGAATGACCGATCAAGCTAACAGGAAAATATCAATTGCCGAAGAATGGCCTTCAAGCCGGGTTTGAGACCCACATTCCGCGTATGGTAGTGGGCAAATTCGGGCCTATTTGCTCGCCTGGGCTTTGATAGGCTATTTGTGACGGCCCGAGCCAGTGATGTGGGGCGTCCGGCAAGGTATTTCTTGCCGGGGTCTGCCGTCGTGGTCAACCTGTTCCTTTTCTTTTCGTCTTCCTCAGCGCTTTTGTTAGGCTGAGCCGACACCTGTCGCTACTGAGGACGGGAAACCACCCCACGGCACATACGGGCCTCCGGGTTGACGAAGACGTCAGGCGACAGCCCGAGGATACGCAGGTAATCCGCTTGCACCGTCCGGAGCGGATTGGCCAGCCGACGACGCCCGCCAAGCCGAAGGACGATGATCGAGAGGAATTTCGTCGTCATCATGAATGATGTGGGCCGAGATGTGGGCTTCTTGTCCCATCCCGTGACCTTCGAGCCACTTTCGCGAAGCGACATGCGCATGGTCCGTTCCATCAGACGCCAGACCATCAACGCAAGTACCAAGATCAGACCCAGTGCCTCGATGCGTTTGGGAGACTTGAGAAACAGAGCGTTCACGATGAGAGGGTCTTTGAGGAACCCAAAGTTCTGTTCGATGGAGTGTTGGTCCTTGTACAGTCGCAGGAGCTCAAGGGAGCTCATGCCGCCCTCACTCTCGAACGGCTCGTTGGTGATCAGCACGAAACAGCCCGCCTCTTCATGAGCCCTTTCCAGGTCTTCCTTTCTCAATTCCACATCCAAAAAGAATCGGTACGTCTTGCCAACAATCGTGCGGCTGCCGTCAGCCTTCGGACGACCCTTCGCGTACACCGGCACTTCACGGATCTCGCCGATAAGATTGTGGTACTTCCCGGACTGGAGACGCTCAGCAGCTGCTTGAGCATCGGGAAGACATGCAAACGCGATCTTCTCGATGTCCTCTTTCACACTCACCATCTCGGACCTGTCCTGTTCCACCTCCTTGGCAATCTTCTTCATGCGGCGCTCATCGTGGGCATCCGAATGAACCACCAAGTGATCGACGACAATTACACTTGAGCGTCAGCGACAATTACACTTGTGCATCCATCAGGGTGTAGTTGTCTGGTAGAGATGCCCGGAAGAATTCACTGGGAGGGGCATCTGGTGCAGACAACGGACGCTCAAGTGAGGAAG
>DATHCX010000100.1:0-11842 GCA_035319325.1 Desulfomonilaceae bacterium | reverse complement strand
TTTTTCTCGAATTGAACGACTTGAAAAACCCCAAGAGCACGTACAGCATTCTCCTGGGAGTAGATATGGACAATTTTACGGTCCGAAGGGCTATCATTTATGATGCGTTAGGCAATTACAATCGTTTCGACCTGTCCGGCGTCACCTTTCTCGATTCCCTCCCGGATTCCCTGTTCCTGTTGACGCCGGTCTCCAAAGATCGTCAGCCTCCGCTGATATTTCCAGTGCCAAGTAGTGAAAGCAAATAACCTTTTCAATCTCGTCAGCCTTGGTTGCCCGAAAAATCGCGTGGACTCCGAACGCATCCTCGCGGTGATGACCTCAGCGGGCTTCACGTTCACCGAAGATGCCGGAGCGGCAGCGGTCATCATTATCAATACCTGCGCATTCATCGAGCCTGCCGTGCAGGAATCCATAGACACGATCCTGGATTATCGCGAAGACAACAAAGATGCATTCATCGTTGTGGCAGGCTGCCTCCCCATGCGCTACAAAGGTGACCTTGAGGAATCTTTGCCCGAGGTGAATCTCTTTCTTCCCGCGGACCGCATTCAGGAACTGCCCGGGATAGTGCGAACCGCATTACGCACACATGACAAAGACCGAGACCACGCGTTCTCGCTGGAACAACAGAAAACGGCCAGTTCTCCCGGCAGAGTTCTCACTACGGCGGGCTATGCGTACCTGAAAATCGCCGAAGGATGTTCACGCTCCTGCCGTTACTGCACCATTCCGTCCATCAGGGGACCATTGCAGAGCACCGATTGCGGGCAACTGGAACGAGAAGCGCATTTTCTGGCATCTCGCGGTGTACGGGAACTGATTCTCGTGGCCCAGGATCTCACGGCATACGGTGGAGAAAAAGGGGAGAAAAAGGCTCTCATCCAGTTGTTGCGAAGGCTGGACCGGGTGGAAGGAATACGGTGGATACGGTTGATGTACCTCTATCCCGACACGATTCCCCGGGACCTTGCCACAACGATCACTGAGAGCGAAAAAATACTGCCCTACCTGGATATTCCCCTGCAGCACGTCTCCGAAAAAGTCCTGAAAGCAATGGGAAGGCCCTGGAAAGGGAATCGGATTCGTAAACTGATCGAATCACTCAAGATGCAGGTTCCGGGGCTCGCGCTCAGGACCACCCTGATGGTGGGATATCCCGCGGAAGGTGAAACCGAATTCCGGGAGCTTTCGGATTTCGTCGCTACCTGCGACATCGAACACGTGGGCGTGTTCACGTACTCTCCGGAAGAAGGGACTTCCGCATTCCAACTCGGAGATCCCGTCCCCGGGGACGTGAAAGATGCGCGGGCAGAAGAGCTGCGCAGCATCCATTCCGAGAAAATGCTCAAACGCAATCGCCGCAGAATCGGATCTGTGGAGGAATGCCTCGTCCAAGGCGTGTCCCTGGAATCGGACCTCCTCCTGGAAGGCCGACTCTGGCACCAGGCGCCGGAAATCGACGGCACACTCTACATAACAGCAGGAAACGCCATTCCCGGGGAAATCCACCGGGTGAGAATAACCGGCACCCATGAATCGGATTTTTTCGGCGAACTCACCGCAGAATGAAAACTCGACGTCCCAGGACGATTCAAACAGAAGCGCTTTCAAAAAAGTAAGATTGGGGGGACCCTCTTTGTAAAGAGTGTCCCGCCCAAACCCCCTCCCAGAAACTTCTATCATGCGTCGGCATCTCCATTTCCTCAGCGGAAATGCAGATGCCGGCGAGTGCTAAAAGTTCTTGAGGTGGGGTTCGGAGAGGAACTTCTTACAAGAAGTGCCTCCCGGATTTCACTTCTTTGAAAGCGCTCCTGTCTGAGCAGATCCGCCAAAGTGCCGGTTCTCGTACGAACGGTACGACACGGGATCGTGTGCTACCAGCCGTAATCATTCAGTTACCCAGGGGTGGTCCAATATCGCTCGCTGCGAGGAGTGAAACGAAGAACCAATCTCGTTATTCAAAGCGGAGATTGCTCCGCTGCGCTCACAATGACTGCCTTTTCCCACCCTTGACGGATTGGATACCATGAGCCGCGGCAGTCCAGGGTTTGAGCTGCGATTACCGATACACGTACTCATAGAGAGCAACTGCGACCAGCATAACGGCGACGACGGCTATTTTAATGAGGAGTGCGGTTTCCATGCGGAGATGATAGCGGAGGTGCGGCGATTGGGAAACGAAAAAAATTATTATTTATAAAAGTTACCATGATCTTGGGTAGTAAATGATTTTATCAAGTCTTGAACACATCATTTCTTTATCTAGTACTTTAATAATCTACTCTAGACTTCCGTTTTTAGGTATTTTTTTATTGACATACAGGCGTCAGCTTTGCTATCATCCTCTCAGCCTAACATCCGGCAGAGGATCTGAATCCTCATCAAACAAGTAGACCGGGCGTTTTTCACTGTGGTTCACCCAGGGCACCGTGGCTTCGCATGGTCTGGATCGCCTCTACACGGTCTTCGGGAGAGGATAAACATGAGGTCACCCGTTACGAAATACAAACCCCTCTGGCTTGGCTGCCTTTTCTTGGCGATTATGTGCGGTTCCGCTCTGGCGAATTCTCCTGGCGAGATTACCGGAGTGAATCTGGATTCTGCCAAGAAGAGCCTGATCGTCACGTCCAAGGGAACCATTGGCAAGCACTCCGTGCGAGTCATAGGAAACCCAAACAGACTGATTTTGGATGTGGAGGAGGCGAGCCTCGGAAAGGTACCGCGGAGAGTTTCCGGCGGGAAACTCGATATACAGGAAATCCGGGTCGGCACGCACAAGTCCTCGGCGCGTTTCGTAGTGGATTTCCGGAACATGCCTGTCCCCGCTTTTCACGTTCAGCGGGACGAGACGCAACTCGTCGTCCAGTTCGGGAATTCCCTGGCAACTGACGTGCCCGGAGGCAACACCGCGTTGGAAGAGGATTCCAAGAAGGACTCTTCGCCACTCGCGGCCACCTTCGTTCCCGCTGCAGCATCCGGAATGGACCTTCGGAATCCCTCGCTGGCCTCGCACGTAAAGGCCGGAATCAAGGCTCCTCATTCCAAAGCGGGTGGGGACAAGACTGAACAGTTCGGCAAGCCGGCTGAAGCGTCGGGGAAATCCGGATCCGAATCCCGAGTGGCGCAGGCTGAAATTTCTCCTGTAAGGCCCCTGCAACCTCGACCTGCGGATGGTCCTCGGACTCGCGCATCTACCCCGGAAAATCCCGGTCCTCCTGCGGGCGGCCCTCAGATGGTCAAAGAAGTCAGACCGCCCGTGACCCCGCCCACGCCCGATCCCCGGTTGCTGGTTCAGGAAATCACCGAGCTCAAGTTCATCCAGGTCGGCCACAACAGCCGTTTGATCGTTCGCGGCGGGGATCACCTGGATTACCGACTCAATAAAGTCACTCCCACCAAGGCAAGGCTCGATCTTGTCAACGCGGAAATTCCCAAGGCGCATCAAAAGCCTTTACGGACAGACCTTTTCTCCACGTCGGTCGAGATGATTGTGCCGGGTTCTCAAACCATATTCATCCAGTTGAAAGACGCGGTTCCGTATCAGGTCGAGAAGCAGAAGGGCGTGCTCATGGTGGATTTTCCGGCCCCGCGCTTCACTGTTCCACCTGAAAAAGCAAAAGAGACGCGCGCTGAATCTCTCCGGGTGATCCGGGAATTGGAAATCCGCCGGGACAATGAGCAGCGCAGAAGGCAAATTGAATCTTTGCGCAGGCAAGGCGAGGAACTGCAGAAGCAGAAGACCGAGTTGATCAAGAAGTACCAGGTTACTGCGGATCCGGAAGTTTTCGGCAAACCCGTGACCATGGATTTTCAGGCCATAACACTGAAGAACGCTTTCAGACTCCTGGCCGAACAGGCGGGCGTCAACATAGTGATGGGAGAAATTCAGGGAACCACGACGCTCCGGTTGTTCCAGGTTCCTCTTGGGCAGGTCATCGATACAATCCTGAACACTCACAACCTCGATCGCGTCATGATCGGCAATGTGCTGCGAATCGGATCCAAGGATGAGATAAAACGTTACAAAGACGAAAAAGAAAAAGAGTACAGGGAACGCGTTTCTGAAATCGACCGGGATGTAGCCGCTACGCAGGACAAAATCCGGGAAACCGAAGAGAGAATCACCGCTTCTGAAAAGGAGCTCGAAAGGAATGAGGCAGCCCAGACGCAAGCAGCTGAGACGCGATCCGAAGAAATAGCGGACGCAGGCTGCATCAATCTGGAGGGTGAGCAGGTATGCTTCGTATTCACCTCCGTAAAAGTGGTCTTTGCCAACCCCGCGGATATCGTCACCACACTCGAGTGCATGTTTAACCTGCAGTGTGCCGGCCTGAAGCGCGCCCAAGAAACTCTCCAGTTCGCAACCGGTACTGGAGCGTTGGGGACTGGGCCGGGGTTCCAACAATCCGCCCTCCCCCCGTCATCAACCCCGGGATTGCCGGCTCTGGCCCTGCAGGATAGAGCCATACGGCAAGTAAATGCTCTGGCGAACGTGCAGCGCGCCAATGCAATTCAGGCCATTGGGCAAGGAGTGGGAGCGCCGGTGGGGCAAGTGTCCGGAAGTTTGAACTTACCCATAGGGACTGACCCGAAATTGGCCAGGATAATCACCCATAGCGTTATTGCACCGGACCAGATCAACAGAATGATCTTCCTGAAGGACACACCCGAGCGCGTGGCTCAGATGAAGAAGGTCATCTATTCTCTCGATGTCCCCACTCCCCAGGTCTTGATCGAAAGCCGACTCGTTCAGGCCACCAGAGACTGGAGCCGCGGTCTCGGTATACTCTGGGGCGGTAACAACAACCAGGCTTACGGGCTTGCCGGCGGACGGAACGCCTACTGGGGCATCACCGGTAATCAGGCGGACGGAGCGGCCAACACCATCACGGGCCAGACCCCTACCGGAGAAGGCATTCCCACGATGAACCCCATCCCTTCCACTATGGCCGTAAATCTCCCCCCCACCGTAGCGGGTCTCACGAACCTCATGGGTCTGGGAGTGTCCTTCGGTCTCGTTGCGCAACAGTATGTGACGCAACTTGATCTCAGGCTGCAGTTGGGAGAACAAACCGGGCAAACCAAGACCATTTCTCGACCCAAGGTGCAGGTCCTGGACAACCAGACTGCAAGCATCAAGAACGGAAAGACCATCGCGTACTCCACGACCTCGCAGGACGGCACGCAGACTCAGCTGGTCAACGTTGACCTCTTACTGGATGTGACGCCCACCATATTCACGGATGGCCGCATCAGGATGAGGATTCATGTGTCGGACAACGACGTGGGCCCGGATCTCGTCAATGGTCAGGCTGAGATTCTCACCCGGGAAGCCAGCACGGTCATGATCGTGAAGGACGGTGAAACTGCGGTGATCGGAGGCATAGTCAGAAAGGTGGAAACCGCTGCCAGGCAGGGTTGGCCGGGTCTGATGAACATGCCCATCATAAACGTCCTCTTCTCAAACAAGAGCAACTCGAAAAACATTCAGGAACTGCTGGTGTTCATAACACCGACCATAGTGAAGCGACCGCCGAACGCTTCGTAAAACAAACGCTCTCTGACCTGGAACAGAGAGCACTTCCCGGGGAGGGACTTTCTCCAAGAAGTTCCTCCCCGAATTTTTTCCCGCCCCGTGATTCAGTCCCGCGCACTGTTGCCGCCCTATGTAGAGCAGTTCTCGAAAAGTGTATCGGATTCGTTCACGACTCTCGCCAACATTCCGACCATGCAATCATGTCGTTTCGAGGAGGGGAACGACGAAGCAATCTGATACGGATTCGCTTTTCAATTGATAACGTGGGACCGGTTGTAGGCTGGGAATCTCTTTCGCTACGGACGACGCAAGCCCGTCTCATCTCTTCGCTCAAGAGACTCCCAGCCCTCGGAACGTAGTCGCTGAAAATGCAATTCAAATTACTTGTTGAATAGCGAAATGGTATCAGTCTTGGTCAGTTGGAGATTGCTTCGGGCTTTGCCCTCGCAATGACAATCTTTCAATCTGTTCGCGTAATCAAAACCGACTTTACTTTTGAGAATCTCTATATCTACCCAGTTACGGGCCCGAAAGGGGTTGTCATTGCGAGCGCAGCAAAGCAATCTCTGTCCTTGAATATCGAGATTGCTTCGTCGTTTCACTCCTCGCAATGACACGGGACCATGGTTCCCGGTCGAGACTGAATGATTGCGTGCCTATGCAGCCTTTTCTTGCGGAATTCTCTGCGACGCCATCTTGCCGGAGCTCAGGGCGTTGTATGAATCTGCAATGCCTTCCGCAACTCTGACATTCGCGCTAGGAACTCCGGGCTTATGGCATTCTCTTTCGGCAATTTCGGGATAACCGCGGTTCCGGAGATCCCCATCGCAGCCAGTTTCTTCTTTTCCCGGGTGAGCAGCTTCTTCTTATCAAGGACCTGATCTTTCATCATGTCTTTGCATAGATGTCGCAACGTCTGCAATGTATGCGTTTTGGTCCTGGCTTCCGGAAGTTTTTCCAACAGGTCCAGGGACTTGAATATCGTTGCGTCTGTAGGCATCTCCTCGACCATCAACTCCCAGAGGAACGATTCCAGGAGGTTTCTATCTTCTTCAGGTTCGCTGTTCAACGTTGCGAGGATCTCTTCTGCCCGCTCCGGATCTGCAGTAAGTCTGAGTTTCAGTCCTTTGGCCCTTTTCCGCATATCTTCTCTGCGAATGGTTTCCCGTTCTTCCCCCGACAGAGACATCCCCCGCGTTCGTTCCATGATCAGGTCCATCGTGCTTTTGATTTCGCTCAATTGGTTCGTCCTTTCAGAAATTGATCGTTTTTCCTGTGAAACGCGACAGCAGCCGGAGGGGCCATGCGCAGTCAAAGCATTCATGTGGGGACCTTTCCTGCACATTGCAAAGAAGGGCTTGCCGTATCCAGCCAGTTACGGGTGGGATCAAGCTTTCATTGCGAGCGAAGCAATCTCAACCATTAAATGTCGAGATTGCTTCGTCGCCTCACTCCTCGCAATGACAAAGTATGGACAATTCCCCCGAGTAACTGCATGATTACGGCTTCCAGATGTCTTGCCGCGTTTATTCCCGTATTTGTCCTTCGCCCAGCACGATGAATTTGGTCGTGGTGAGATCTTCAACCCCCATAGGACCGTACGAATGTATCTTTGTCGTGCTGATCCCGATTTCCGCGCCCAGGCCGAATACATAGCCGTCGCTCATGCGGGTCGATGCATTGACGATCACAGATGAGGAATTTACCTCTTTCAGAAACTTCTGGGACGCCGCATAATCCTTCGTGACAATGGATTCCGTGTGAAGGGATCCGTATGTGGCTATGTGGCGGATGGCCTCATCTATGTTGTCCACTACTCGTACAGCCAGGATCAGATCGAGATATTCCGCATACCAGTCCTCTTCCGTTGCGGATTTCATATCAGGTACTATCGCCCTGGATTTCTCGCATCCTCTCAACTCCACCCCTGCACCGGTCAATGTTGCTGCCATCTGCGGGAGAAACTTCTCTGCAACGCTTTGATGCACGAGCAATGTTTCAAGCGAATTGCACACTCCGGGGCGCTGCGCTTTGGAATTCAGCGTGAGTTTCACTGCCATGTCCATATCCGCAGCAGCGTCCACGTACATATGGCAAACTCCCTTGTAATGTTTGATAACCGGAATTCTGGAGTTCTCGGAAACGAAACGTATCAACTCCTCCCCACCCCGCGGAATGATGAGATCGATCAATTCTTCCAGTTTCAACATGGACAGGATGGCTTCACGATCCGTCGTGGGCAGGAGATTGATGATCTGCTCGTCTGCACCGTTGTCCGCGAGGGCCTCCTTGAAAAGCCTCACTATGGCCACATTGGAATTGAACGCCTCCGAACCGCCACGCAAGATGACTGCGTTGCCTGCCTTCAAGCAGAGAGCGCCCGCATCTGCCGTAACATTCGGCCGCGACTCGTAGATGATCCCTACCACGCCCAATGGTATTCTCATACGACCCACTCGAATTCCGTTGGGTCTTGTCCACATGCGGACTATTTCCCCCACAGGATCCGGAAACGCGGCTATTTCTTCGAGGCCGGACGCAGTTTGCTCTAAAACGTTGTCAGACAACGTGAGTCTATCCAGCATTGCGGACGAAAGCCCCTTGATTTTGGCTGCTTCCAAGTCTTTGCGGTTCTCCGCCTGCAGATATGACCTGCTCCCACGAAGTTTACGAGCCATATCCATGAGAATTTTTTCTTTGACCGTCATGGGCAGGTTTGCCGCGGATGCAGCAGCCTGATGAGTTACCGTTACTGTCCGAAGAACTTCGTCCTGTAGTGACATGAGCCTCTCCAAAGTGGAATCTGCGAGCAAAACAGCCTACATATAACAGCCTGATTCGAGAAGGCGCCTCTTCAAAAAGGTCACATTTCCCTGATCCGTGCAATCGGAAATCCTATCACCACCCCTCGGACGCGTCAATCCCGGCCCAGTTCGATTGCAATCGTTCAGTTATTTGGGGGAAGTGCCTAACCTGTGTCATTGCGAGGGGTGAATCGACGAAGCAATCTCGATACGTAAAGGCCAGATTGCTTCGCTGCGGTGGCAATGACAGGGGTCCGAGCATTGTTCTTGTGCAACTCAGTGATTAACTGGGGGGCAGGGTTGTCATTGCGAGGAGCGGAGCGACGAAGCAAACTCGGTGTTGAATAAAGGGGCGAGATTCCTTCGCTGCGCTCGCAATGTCAGCCTTTTCTCACCCGTGGCTGAATGGATATTTTCGTGCCCTGCGTGTTGCACGATCATGTACTGAGTACCTGGATTTTTTCCCTCCATTCATAGTAAACAAGGTGACCGAAGGGACCCCGACGAGTCCCACCCGCTTCCAAGGAGCCTGCATGATCCCCATCATCTCCATTGTCGGAAAATCCGATTCCGGTAAAACCACTCTGGTGGAAAAAGTTGTCAGGGAACTAAAGTCCCGAGGATATCGTATCGCCACGATAAAACACGACGCACACACCTTCGAGATCGACCACGAAGGCAAGGATTCATGGCGCCACAAACAGGCAGGCGCAACCATATCCATAATTTCTTCGCCCACGAAACTGGCGGTAGTACAGGATACGGAGCACGATTATACACTGGCGGAAATCAGGGATATGTTCATCCGTCGGGTCGACCTGATTGTCAGCGAAGGATATAAGCGGGAGCAACACCCGAAGATAGAAGTGTTCAGAAGTGAAGCGCATAAGGAATTGCTCTGCCGAGGAGACGACAAACTGGTTGCGATCGCGGGGTGTCCCCCGGATCCGCCGGCGGGTATCCCGGTCTTCGATCTGAATGAACCGGGTCCGTTATGCGATTTTATCGAGCGACGATTCCTGAAACGCGGATGATTCAGGAGACTGCTGAACTGAAATCATTCCGTGTCGTTTTCGACGTGGTTGCTGACAGCCCTGGACAAGGCCTCTCCAGTGACGCGGCCCAGGCGCTCGGCCGTTTGCATGCGCTGCTTACTGGCGTCCGTATTGAGGCCCACCACCCAAAAACCGGCCACCATGCGTCTCCTGGTTTTCTTGCCATAGAATATGGGCACAGCTACGCACCAGACATTGGGGAGGTATTCCTCCATATCCTTTGCCACGCCTGCGCTCCGGATCTGCCTCAAATCGTTGAGATACCGTTTGACGTCAGTCACGGAATGGGGAGTGAAGACAGGCAGCGGCTGGTTTTGCAGCATCTGTTCCACCGCTTGAAGATCGTGATACGCCATGAAGATTTTTCCGGCCGCACCTGCGTATTTTGAAATCCTGGCGCCTGGCCTGGCCCTGATCTTCAATTCCTTTGAAGATTCTATCTGATCGAGAATCAAGAGCTGCTGGCCTGCCGAAATCCCCAGGAAAATGTCTTCGTCCAGTTCCTGGCCGAGCTTTTCCAGGTACGGACGTGCGTGCTTGACGAGCGCAATCCGCACATTCGCTTTTCCTGCAAGGTCTTTGACCGCGTGACCACAGGTATATTTCCTTGTTATAGGATCTCTGAGGACCCACCCTGTGGCTTCAAGCGCAGCGAGAATTCCGTGCGTCGTGGATTTGGCCAGGGAAAGGGTAGACGCAATTTCACTTATTCCCGGGTTTCGAGGAGCACTGCAGATCATTCTCAAAACCCGCAGCGCCTTGGAAACTATGGGAGCCGAATACGCCATATGAGCAGAATCTTGATTCCCGTTCATGTTATCTCACCTTACCGAACATCCCACGATATTGTATGAAGTCCGGCAGTCACGCTACGGTTGATCCCCTACGTGTACCGATCGGTATCAACCTTGACACGATGTTTGCTTTTTCGTGTCCTGACAAAAAAAGGATTCCATCGGTTTGCAACCGTGATCACCTCGCATCGGGTCTGTTCATGATTGTGAACTCGTAAATTGTTAACTCTTCGCCAGTCACTTGTCAATGAGTTTTCATCAAAATAGCTTATTGCTTGACACGCAGGTGTCTGGTAGCTATTCTGAACTCGACAAAAAGTTCCTGATACAGAATATTGAGGCTCCAGATGCTCCGCATTAAATCACAAGATATTCGTCGGGCAACCCTCCCCCTCCATGCAGGAAACGAAGGTTGGATCGGAGTGTCTCCGCGAGCGGACGAATATCACGTGGTGGTTCCTGTGGACGTGCAAATTGCGCGAGGAGTCATGGCATGCAACCGTCCCACTGACGGAACCCCTTTCGGAGGTTACTCCGATTGGATCTACTTCAGGTGTCCGCCGTATGAAGACGACTGCAACGGACATGCACGCGAAGATCGGATTCGTCTGACGGGAGAAGAAGTAATTCGGAATCTGGCTGCGTACGGGATTGAGGCCGTAATCGAGGCAGAAAGCTTCGAAGAGGTTGAAGCCGAGGGACAGACCGACTCTTCCTCTCGTGTTCGTCCATCTGGAACTGCACGAGTCCCTCGCCGCGAATATCGCGGGCACATTTCTTGTCCGCAGTGTTCCGGACGATGGCATACACTTTCGGAGTTCATTCGAGATCCTGCCGTTCTGCTGGATCGATATCGTCCTTGCCTCGACGATTTTCGCAGTGGCAAATATGTATTTGCGCATTCTTGCGGAGGTCACGTGGAAATCGGGGTATCGCTGTTCGCCCGACCTTCCATGCGGGGAAAGTCACTCATCGGCACCCACGCGTGTCCTGGCATGTGTTATTACGAAACCTCGTTTCGGTCTTGTTCCGCCGTGTGTGAAGGATCTTGTTATAGACGAATAGCGCTCAAGTTGAAGTCCCGGTCACGAGGCGGCACCGTCTGACGCCGTCTGAGGCGAAGCGTCCCGTAGTGTTTCTCGGCTCTGCACCTCTCGAAATCGTGTCTCGTTTCTTTCGACAACCCCGGAGAACGGTGCAGGGGAGTTTTTCGGTCCGAATCTCGAGATGCGGAGTAGGAAGCAGAAAGGGCTTATACGTTCCGATACCGATTCTGCTCCATGTGAGTCACAAAACCGGGATCTCCCGGCACCGCGGGATCACCGACATCCGCAAGGGGCCGGCGTTCGCGGCGTGGTGGCCCGTCTGAACCCAGCATGGTGTGATATAGCGATCATTCGCTGTTGAACTGTATGTCTCGTTGTGAATTTTCCAATGTTCTTACGGGAGGAAAAAAAGAATGCTCCTGCCGAAATTCGATTACCACGAACCCAGGACCCTTGAAGAGGCTCTGCACCTGCTCTCGGAGCTGGGGGGAAACGCCAAAGTGCTCGCCGGCGGAACGGACTTGCTCGTTCGCATGAAACTGAAGATTGACCGGCCTATGCACGTGATATCCATCGCCAGAGTGCCCGGGATGGATTCCGTTAT
>DATHCX010000099.1:0-26708 GCA_035319325.1 Desulfomonilaceae bacterium | reverse complement strand
AGCTGGTTCAGGCGTGCATAGACGGGACCCGGGAAGTGGGGATGGCCGCGTTCATGTGCACCCTCACTACCGCTGCAGTTTTTCTTCCGGTGCTGATGCTCAAAGGCGAGGTGGGAACCCTTTTCGGCCCGGTCGCGTTCGTGATTTCCGTCGCAATATTTGTTTCTTTATTCGATGCCTTCACCGTCGTTCCCATGCTGGCTTCCCGGTGGATGAAAGAAGAAGCCGAAGCAACGGGTCCGCTTCGAAAAATTGTCTCGAGGCTCAATTTTCTGGATGAATTCGGGCGCATGGTTTCAAATGGCATCATTACATCCTTGGAGTTCTTTCTTCAGGGGAACGGCAGAAAAGGGGCGCTTATCGTGTTGGTGCTCGCCCTGTTCGCGTGCTCGTACGGGATACTTCCGGGAATGGGGTATCTGCCGGGTGGCGGAACCAATCTTCTCAAGATCCAAATCGAGACCTCGGAAGGAACCAGCCTCGACGAGAACAGCCGGCTCATGGGCATCCTGGAGAATCGATGGAAGCACATCCAGGGCGTCAGACACATAGTGTCAACTCCAAATAGAGTCACCGACCGAAACGTGATCTTTCTGTTGTGCGATCGAGAAGAGGACAGCGGAGTTCCTGTAGAACGCATAGCAGCCCGGGTGGTGGAAACATCTGCGGACCTGCCGTGCAAAGCGGTTAACCCCATTCAGTTTCCACTTTTCGGAAACATAAACACGAGATCGAATATTGTGAACGTATGGGTGAATGGACCGAACTACCGGGTTATAGAAAGCCTCATCAATCAGATCATGGAAATCGGAAAGAACACGCGGGGTATCGTTTTCCGGTACACCGATCTGGCGCTTCGAAAACCTCAGGTGGAGGTTCGCGTCGATCCGGAACGGGCCGCTTATTTCGGATTCCGGGTCAGAGCGGTGGCCAACGCGGTGGAAGCGGCAGTCGGCGGGCAGAGGACCACGACGCAGTACGATGTGGGCGGCCGTTATTTCTATATCCGGGTCATGGGACCGGAACCGGATTTCACTACCGTGGCGGATCTGTCCAAGGTCATTCTCACGTCACCGCTCGATGCGGACGTGCAGATCCCCTTGACGAGCGTTGCGTCGGTTGAGACGACGCTGGGTCCTCAACAGATTTCTCATTTCAATTCCAAGCGAAGTGCGCAGACGCAGTTTACCGTATCGGGCAGACCGCTCGGCGACGTGTTCCAGGATGTCATCACTTCAATAGACGGCACAGTGGCTCTTCCCCCGGATTACAGCCTCGTCCCGTTCGGTGCGGTCAATGAGCTGCGGACTCTTATCGCGGCAGTGCGATTCGTTTTTCCCTTTTCCGTCATCGTGGTGTATCTGCTGCTCGTGATGCAATTTCAGTCATTCATACGGCCTTTATCAATTCTTCTGAGCGTACCGCTGAGCATTATCGGAGCAAATGTGCTGGTAAAGCTTACGGGCGTTCCTTTCGATTCATTTACTATTCTGGGGTACATCATGATGGTCGGCCTCGTGGTGAAGAATGCCATCCTTCTGGTGACCTACGCCGTGCAACTGATCGAGGAACAGGGTGTGGAACGGGACAGAGCCCTGGTCCTCGCGAGCGAACGGCGCATGCGGCCCATATTTATGACAGCGGTCGCCATGATCTTCGGCATGCTTCCCCTCGCGGTGAAACACGGCGCGGGTGCCGAGATTTACAACGGTCTGGCAATGGCGGTGGTAGGCGGGCTTTCCATTGCTACGGTATTGACCCTGGTATTCGTCCCCGTCGTCTACACGGTCCTGGACGATCTGAAGAACAGATTCTGGAAAATCCGGCCTGTCACGTTCCATCGCGAAGAAGCTTGACCATGGAGTGGAATGCGGCACGTACGCACCACGGTACTGGTGGCTCCCGGGGTTATCCCGTTTCCGGGCGGGAACGGCCGCCCAAACAGCGTGGCGGATTGAGGGCTGGCCATAGCATGCGAATTCGAGGTATCAAGACGCAGGGAAACGTTGCTCGCACGAGGGCGTTCCCGTATAGGAACTTTCAAGAGTGGTGTCGGTTTTGATTACGCGAAAAGATTCGGAGACTGTCCTTGCGAGGGCAAAGCCCGAAGCAATCTCCAATTAGCCAGAACAGAGACTGCTTCGTCGTTCCACTCCTCGTAATGACATGATTGGACCGTTCGCATGTGGGCGAGAGTCATGATCGAATCCGACAGAACTTTCAAGAACTGCTATTTATTCTTTCAGTGCAAATCTGCCTGAGCCGTTACGGATCAGCGTGAGGCGGACATGAACGTTGCCGAATCATCGGTAAGATACCCCATTACGGTCATTGTACGAGTGCTTCTGGTGATCGTGTTCGGGTACGTGTGCGCAACGTTTCTGTCCGTGGAGCTCAAACCGGATACCGAACAGCCCCTGCTCGTGGTGATGACGAGATTCCCGGGGTCTGCCCCTGAAGAAGTCGAGGGGGAGATCACCAATAGGTTTGAAGAGAACATAAGCGGCGTGTCTAACATGATGTACACCCAGAGCTTCTCGCGGCACGGCGAATCTCTCATACTGGTCTTCTTTAAACCCGGCATCAACCTCGATCTCGCGGCAGCGGAGCTTCAGCGCAATATAGACAGGGTCCGGGACCTGCCTCAGCAGGTCCAGAAGCCGCAGATTTTCAAGGCAAGCGATCGGGTGAACCTGCCGGTGTACCAGTTCGCGCTCACGGGCGATGCGGACCTGGTTTCCATGTCCACGTGGGCGGATCGTGATATTGCGCCCCGTATCAAAAGGATTTCAGGAGTCGGCGACTGTCAGTACGAGGGATACAGAAACCGGGAGATGAAAATCACTTTCGATTCTCAGCGCCTCAAGGCCAGGCGTCTGTCGGTTGCGGATATAAAGGCGATCATCGATCAGACCAATGTGAATCAAAGCGGCGGCTACATCTTAGAAGGAACCCGCGAATGGACGATACGAACCGTGGGCGAACTTCCCAACGCGAAGGCGTTTGCCAAGATTATCATTTCGAGGCCTGGCGAACCGGTGGTGTATCTCTCAGACGTGGCGGACATAGACGACAGCTACGAAAGGCCGGAATCGTACTGCCGCATAGATGGAAAAACCGGAATCATTTTTAATGTATTCAATCAGGTGGGCGCCAATATCGTCCAGACCATCGATTCGGTGGATCGTGAGCTGCAGGCGTTGCGAAACGATTACGGTCCTCGTGGAGCCAAATTCCAAAAAATTTACGATCAGAGCAACTATATCCGCGATGCGGTCCAGGTGGTGAAAGAGTCCCTTGTTGAAGCCATAGCGCTCGTCCTGCTCGTATTATTCGTTTTCCTGAAAAATTGGCGCAGCATATTCATTGTGGCCACATCCATTCCCGTTTCCATTGTGGGCACGTTCATCGGCATGTACATGCTCGGGTATTCCATAAACGTTCTTTCCCTGGCCGGGCTTGCGCTCTCCGTGGGCATGATCGTGGATGACGCTATTGTGGTGCTCGAAAATATCTACCGCCATCGGTACGAGGAGAACAAGACCATCGTTCGCGCATGCGTTGATGGAACCCGCGAAGTGGGAACCGCGGTGTTCATGTGTACCCTCACAACCGCCGCGGTATTCATGCCGGTTCTCATGCTGAAAGGCGAAGTGGGCAAACTGTTCGGTCCAGTGGCGTTCATTATTTCCTGTGCGATTTTTCTCTCGCTCTTTGATGCCTTCACGGTTGTTCCGATGCTCGCGTCACGATGGATGAAGAAAGAAACCGAACCATCGGGCAAATTCAACATCCTCTTCGTCTTGAAGTACCTCGACGTGATCGGTCAAAAAGTTTCCGGAGCGCTCATTTTTGCGCTGAGATTTTTCTTGAAAGGATTCGGGCCGAAATTGCTACTGCTTTCGGCGGTGGTCGCGCTTTTCTTCCTTTCCTACCGCATATTGCCCAGCATGGGCTACCTACCCACGGGTGGGACGAATCTCATCAAGGTGCAAGTGGAAACCTTCGAAGGTCTCGGCCTGGATGAGAGAAGCCGTATCATGCACATACTCGAGGAGCGGTGGCGAGAAATAAAAGGAGTCCGCCATCTGGTAACTATTCCTAACAGGACCATGCAACGCAACGTCATTTTCGTCGTGTGTGACAGAGAAGAAGACAGTGGTGTTCCAGTCCACGAAATCGCGCGGGCAACCTTTCTCAGTTCCCGCGATTTGCCGTTGAAGTCTCTCAACCCCATTCAATTTCCTTTGTTCGGTACGTTGCAGCAGAGGTCCAACGTGGTGGATGTCCGTGTCAGAGGCGACAGCTATGACGTCATCGACGGACTGGTAAAGCAGATCATGCAGATTGGGGACAACACCAGAGGAGTGATTTTCAAGTACACGGATCTTTACCTTCGCAAACCCCAAGTGGAGATCCGGGTTGAGGACAGGCGCGCGGCTCTTCTGGGCTTCGAAGTCAAAGACATCGCCGACGCGGTGGAAGCGGCCGTAGGTGGCCAAATAACCGTGACCCAGTACGATGTGGCCGGGCGGTATTTCTATATTCGGGTTACCGGACAGGAACAGGATTTCAAGAATGTGTGGGACGTGGGAAAAATCGTTCTCACCTCACCCCGCGACCCGGCGATTCAGGTGCCGTTGACAAGCGTGGCTTCCGTGGTTACCACCTTCGGACCGTTGCAGATCAATCGCTACAATTCCAAGCGTAACGCCCGGGTTCAGTTGACCATTCAGGACCGCGCGCTCAGCGATGTTTTTCAGGAGGTCGTGTCCAAGATTAGGTCCACAATAGCCTTTCCACTGGGCTACACCATCGTGCCCTTCGGAGCGGTGAATGAGCTGCGCACCCTTATGGAAGCGGTGCGGTTCGTGTTTCCGCTGTCGGTTGTGGTGGTGTATCTGCTTCTCGTCATGCAATTTCAATCGTTTGTAAGGCCGCTTTCCATCATGTTGAGCGTTCCTCTTTCGATAATCGGAGCTAATTTCCTGGTGAAGATCACCGGGACTCCTTTCGATTCATTTACTATTCTCGGGTACATCATGATGGTGGGCCTCGTGGTGAAGAACGCGATTCTGCTGATTACCTACGCCGTTCAGCTTATGGAGCAGGAGGCCGTTGAGAGGGACGAAGCGCTTGTGCTGGCGAGTCTGCGTCGAATGCGCCCCATTTTCATGACCGCGATCGCCATGGTGTTGGGCATGTTGCCATTGGCCCTCAAACGGGGTGCGGGCGCGGAAATCTATAACGGCCTTGCAATTGCCGTGGTGGGAGGACTTTCGGTGGCCACTGTTTTTACGCTCGTATTTATTCCCATTGTGTACACCTTGATCGACGACCTGAAAAACCTTGTATGGAAAAAGAAACCATCGACTCCGGCCTGAAATCTGCTCACCCAACCCATAGAGTAAGCCATAATACCGTTTGGCTCTCGATTATAGGGATTCTCAAAAGTAGTGTCGGTCTTTGTTTACGCGAAAAGATTCGAAGAGTGTCATTGCGAGGGCGAAGCCCGAAACAATGTCGTCCGCTAAAGCGAGATTGCTTCGTCGTTCCACTCCTCGCAATGACATGACCGGATCGTTCGGCTGTGGGCGAGTGTCATGAACGAAGCCGACAGAACTTTCTAGAATGCTATACCTGAAATCGGGGAGTCACCGTGCGGATCCACCACCGAAACAACCAAGAATAATCTGAAAATTGAGCGTTATCTCGATACCCGGAGGAGAAAAAACTCGGGTTCACATGAGGTTGGGAATTTTTTTGCTCTTCGTGTGTCTCATATGGCAGTCGGATACGTACTTCGGACAAAGAATTTCCGGTTCAGATGGAGGGCCGCATTTCTCTTTTATGTATTACCTCCGGACTGTTTGGAGGAACCTGATGGCGAGAGACGCCCGGCTTGCTTGCTCCTGTCTTTTTTCTGTTCTTTGGTTGATTGCGGCTCAGGTTCATGCTGCTGACCTGCTGCTGGAGGCCGCGTCCCGCGGGAATATACGCATAGTGGAAGACCTGCTCAACAGGGGAGCCAACGTCAACATGACCGACGCGAGTGGTTTGACGCCCCTCATGGCTGCCTCTTTTTGCGGGCAACCCAGTATGGTGGAGTTGCTCCTGCGACATGGAGCAGACGTAAACGCGAAAGACAAGGAGGGCGATACGGCTCTTATCAAAGCTTCAGCCGCGGGATTCAGAGAACCGGTGAAGATCCTTCTGGATAACGGTGCCCAGATCAACGCAGCGGAACAGACGGGAATTAATTCGTTGATGGTCGCGGCTTTTTACGGCCGTCCCGCGGTGGTCAAGTATCTGTTGGAAAACGGCGCGGATATCAACGCTGCTGACAAAGATGGCGAGACCGCTCTGATAAAGGCATCCGCCAGAGGACGCCAAGAGGTGATAAGGCTGCTCCTGCAAAAAGGAGCGGACGTGAACGCGTACCAAAACGACGGGATAACCCCTCTGATGGTGGTGGCATTCTACGGGAATTTGGAAGCGGCGAAAGAGATGTTGGAACTCAAGGCAGACGTGAACGCTCGAGACAAAGACGATGAAACCCCCTTGATGAAGGCCGCGGCCGCCGGAAACGGAGAAATGGTTCGGTTCCTTTTGGAGAGGGGGGCCGACATACAAGCCACACAAGCAGACGGATTCAACAGCCTCATGCTGGCAGTGTCTTTTGGTCATGAAAACCTGGTGAAGCAACTCCTGGATGAAGGAGCGGACATCCATGCCCGGACAAGAACCGGTGAATCAGCCTTGAGTCTTGCAACGGATCGGCAAAACGACCCCCTTGTCAAGCTCTTGGAAGGCCGCCTGCGAAAGACTCCGGAGGCAGGCGAAAAAAATGAAAAATTCTCAGAACCGAATACAGGGCCGCCGAATTGATAAGCCATGCTATTTGTACGTGTTTTGCCCGTACTACGGTAAACGTTCTATGCAGAGAATAGCCGCAACTTGTTCCAAACCATGTTCCAGCTTTCCAAATCAATTATTATGTATATGATGATCGGAATTGTTCCAGGGAGGTACATGTCATGTTCCCTTCACTACCAACGGACCCGGGAATTCTGACCAATTGCGGGTGGTCCGATTTTGAACCGTATTACACGGACTTGATCGACAGGAACCTCACTGCAGATACCGCTTCCGAGTTCCTTGCAGATTGGACGGCTCTGAGTGAAGCAATTGACGAAGCATTCACCAGACTCAGCGTAGCAATTACTGTTAACACCGCGGACGAAGAAGCCGAAAGACGGTACCACACCTACTTGGACACCATCTATCCCCCTTCCGAAGAAGCCGACCAGAAACTCAAAGAGAAATTGCTGACAAGCGGCATCGAGCCTTCCGGATTCCATATGCCTCTCCAGAAAATGCGTTGGCAGAGCGAAATCTTTCGAGAAGAGAATCTGCCTCTCATGACCGAGGAACACAAGGCCTCAACCCGGTACGATAAAATCGTGGGAAGCCAGACCGTGAACTGGGAAGGGAAGGAAATTACGGTGACTCAGCTCCGTCCGGTCATGCAGAATCCCGACAGGAACCTGAGGGAAAAAGCCTGGCGTGTAGGCCTTGAGCGTCAACTGGCCGATCGGGAGCAGATCGGCGTCCTGTGGCGCGAGTTTATGGCGCTGAGGCAAAAGATGGCTAAGAATGCCGGTTTTTCGGATTATCGATCGTTTCGCTGGAAACAGTTGCTTCGATTCGATTACACTCCTGCCGACTGCGTGCGATTCCAGAATGCCATAGAAAAAATTGCGGTTCCCGCGGCAGCTCGGATCTACGAACGGCGTCGCAAGCTGCTGGGGCTGAACACTCTGAGACCGTGGGATCTTGACGTGGATCCGTTCGGCAAACCGCCGCTCAAACCCTTCCAGGACGTGTCGGAATTGGTCACCGGCGTGTACGAAATTTTTCGGCGCCTGGACTCAACCTTGGGGATTCATTTCAGGATAATGGCGGATGAAGGCCTGCTGGACCTGGAGAATCGCAAGAATAAGGCTCCGGGCGGCTATTGCACCGAATTTCCCGCTGCCAGACGTCCATTCATCTTCATGAATGCCGTTGGACTCCATGATGACGTCCAGACCTTGCTTCACGAATCAGGCCACGCGTTTCACGCATTCGAGCGCGATCGTCTCCCGTATTACCAGCAGCGCCAGGTAGGCATGGAATTCTCGGAAGTGGCTTCCATGGGCATGGAGCTTCTCGCTTCGCCTTACCTCGCGATACGGGAGGGAGGATTCTACTCCGAAGCCGATGCTGCTCGGGCGCGTATCGAGCATCTGGAAAAAAGTATCGTGTTTTGGCCGTACATGGCTTCCGTAGACGCTTTCCAGCACTGGGTGTACGAGAATCCCGAACAAGCCGTCGATCCCGGGCAATGCGATCTCCAGTGGAAGCGTATATATGAGCGCTTTACTCCCTGGTTGGACTGGAGCGGTCTCGATCAGGCTCTCCTGACCGGTTGGCAGCGAAAGCTGCACATTCATGTGGTGCCTTTTTACTACGTGGAATACGGATTGGCTCAATTGGGCGCGGTTCAAATATGGAAGAACTCGCTCTCGGACAGAGCGACCGCGGTCGCAGCGTACAGGCACGCGCTTTCCCTGGGAGGCACCGTGCCACTCCCGGAATTGTTCTCCGGGGCAGGCGCGAAATTTGCTTTTGACGAGGAAACGCTGAATTCTGCAATTTCTCTCATGGAACGGGTTGCAGGAGAACTGTCCGGAACCTGAGGCGCCGCGACGAAAATCCCCCTACTCGGGGCAATCATTCAGTTACTCAGGGCAAGTGCCTGACCTCCGTCATTGCGAGGAGTGAAACGACAAAGCAATCTTCATATTTTAAAGACAGAGATTGCGTGGCTTCGCCCGCTATGAGAGCCTTTTCACACCCGTAACTGAATGGATTACCTGTCGGTTCTATTTCATGTTCGGGCTACGAGAGCAACGTGCAAGAGGCGTTTCAGCTTTTTTTTTCAGATATGATGTCCTCAATCATTGCGGTGAGATCGACTCCCTCCTGCTGAAGGTTGCCGCCGGCCCATATCTGTCTGTCGCGAATAACGATATTTCCCCGTGCGAGTTCGCGTATGGCTCCCCTGAGCAACGGAAGCTCCCGGATTTCTCCTTCTGCACGGATCTTCTTGAACAGGGGATGGTCCTCGCGAATTTCGCGTCCGTGCTCCGGTTTCACGTGCTGTTGCCAGTCCTTCCACAACGAATCCCACTCTGCGCCTTGGATGGGGAAACGGCAATAGGAAATTACCGGCCCGCGATCCAGTTCCTTTGTCACGAGATGAACCATGATACCCTGTTCCTGGGCCTCCTCCGCAATCAATTCGTGAATGACCTCCTGCCAGGTTCCCCGCGGTCCCCACGGCAGGGCTGGATGGATGTTTACCAGCACGAGCCCTTCTAGTTCAGGGTCGCCGATGATGAGCATGTAGCCTGCCATTACCACGATGTCCACAGGCGGAAGCACAGCCACGGTTTTCATAACTTCCTTGCCGTACAGGTTGCGCCATTCTTCGAGTGCACCTGACGGCTCTGCCGCGCAGGGGCTTTCCTGAATGCCTTTTTTTCTCAGCTCCGGTTTAAATTTTATGTGGGAAAGCGTCGCGACGGGTATCTCCAGGCTCGCGGCAAGGTCGAAAAACAATTCCCGCTGCCGATACTCCTCATTTGCCGGAGCATCTCCGGTTTCCCTGTGGCAGAAAATCCAATCCAGGGAGGCTGGAAGGCTGTTGGAAACCAGTTCCTCGTGAACCGCCTCCAGGAGATTGCGGGCGGCAGGATCGCGTCCGGTGGAAAACCATCCGATTCTCAGTTTCATGTCGTTTTGACCTCGGGTGTGAGTCTCATACGCATTCGCCAAAAGATTTATGAGATTGCAGGGCTGGGGGCCCTCCTGAGCGAATTGATGAGACGTCTCTGCGTCGTCCGCAGCGAAGGAGTGCCCCCAGCCTGTGCCCAGAATCGAGTTACCTGTAAACAAGCGAATCCGTATCACACCATTTCGCTTTCAAATACCTGAAATCGGGGAGGCACTTCTTGTAAGAAGTTCTTCCCCGAACCCCATCTCAAGAACTTTTTGCACTCGCTGGCCTGGTGGACGTAGACCTTGGCTGAAAGACGCGGTAAACCAAAACTCCTGCCAAGAATTCCCGTATCTTCTTGGAGTCTTACCGCCGAAGGCGCGGATCGAGGCTGTCCCGGATTCCTTCACCCAAAAGATTATAGCCCATAACGGTGATCAGAATTGCGAGCCCCGGATAAACAGACAGCCACCAGGCTATTTCAATGTTGTCCTTGCCTTCCGTGAGCATGTTTCCCCACGAAGGATCGGGTGGCTGCACTCCAATCCCAAGAAATGACAGTCCCGACTCCACGAGCACTGCGGACGCGACGCCGAGAGTGGCTGCCACGAGCACGGGTGCCATGGCATTCGGCAATATATGCAGAAAAATGATCCTCAGGTCGCTCGCACCCTGGCTGATTGAGGCCTGTACGAAATCACGCTCCCGGATACTCAGGAATTCGGCCCGTACCAGGCGTGTAACCCCCATCCACGAGGTCACTCCTATGACTACCATGATGTTCCAGATACTGGGACCGATGAAGGCTATGACTGCCAATATGAGAAAAAACGATGGAAAGCAGAGCATGACATCCACGAATCTCATGACGATCCGGTCTACGGTTCCGCCGTAATATCCTGATACGGCGCCCAGAATGACTCCTATGAAAGTGGATATTCCCACTGCAACAAACCCTACGCTCAAAGACACTCCGGAACCGTGAATGATTCTGGACAGCACATCCCTGCCCAGCACGTCAGTTCCAAGAAGATGTGCGCGGTTGGGCTCCGCGAGGATGTGGCCGGTATCTGGCCTGTCAGGAGGGTATGGAGCTAGAAAATTGGCAAGACTGGCTACAAGGAAAAGCACGACCACGACAAACAGGCCTGCCATGGCCATGGTATTTTTCGACAGCCGTCGAACAAAATCTCCGGAAAACAGTGCCTTTAGCATATGTCAGCGGGGATCGCTCCCCTGAACCTTTCTTTAGTCTGAAACCCGAATCCTGGGGTCTGCTGCCGAATACATGAGATCCGCCAGAAAATTCCCGAAGAGGGTCAAAACAGCCCCGATGACGAGGATTCCCATGATGGTAGGATAATCCCGCATCATGACGGACTGGTAGAAGAGTTGCCCCATTCCCGGAATGGCAAATATGGTCTCAAATATAACCCCTCCTCCGATTAAGCCCGGGACCGATAATCCCAGGATCGTGATCACCGGAAGCAATGCGTTGCGCAGGGCGTGCTTAAAAATCACGGTTCGCTCGTCGAGGCCCTTGGCTCGAGCGGTGATTATGTAATCCTGCCTGATGACCTCGAGCATGTTTGACCGCATGTACCTGCTCAGTCCAGCCAGCCCGCCGAACGCGGAAACAAACACCGGGAGAATGAGGTGCCTGGCGACATCCAGGATACGCCCCGGAAGACTCAGATCGGCGTAGTTCAACGATCTAAAACCCGAAATGGGCAGCCACTCCAGCTTGACGCCGAAGAGAATCATGAGAAGCAAGGCGAGCCAGAACGTGGGCATGGCAAAGCCCAGGAATACAAACACCGTGGTTGCCTTATCGAAGAACGTGTCCTGTTTTACTGCGGACATCACGCCTATGGGGATTGCGACTGCTATGATCAACATCAAGGAGAGAATATTGATGAGAAGAGTTATCGGTATGCGCTCCATGATTTTGTCGACAACCGGCCGATTATCCGGGGCGAACGACCTGCCGAAATCCAGCATGAGCATATTCTTGAGCCATTTTCCGTACTGCACGTATACAGGCTGGTCAAGCCCGTAGTGGGCCCGAATCCTCTTGATTGCCTCCTCGTTCATGTTGGGGTTCAGGTCCGTCACAAGGCTTACGGGATCTCCCGGGGCCGCTTTCATGACTGCAAAGGATATGAGCGTTATCCCGAACAACACGGGAATCATGAGCAATAATCGTTTGAGAATATAAAAACCCACTTCTGCCTCACTGCTGTATCTGATACTTCTGCTGGGATTTCGGTACGTACCATTTTATGAAATTGTATCCAATTCCAATGGGAGCCGGGTCTATGCCCCGGAACCGCGAACTGATGATGGGAAGGGCTTCGGGAACGTACAGGAACGTGTACGGCTGATCTTCCGCAATGATCTCCTGAAATTTGTCATAATATTTCTTGCGCTCGTCCCGATCATATGTGGAAGCACCCAGTTCCAGGAGTTCGTCCACCTCCGGATTCTGGTAGTTGACGAAATTGAGCTCCGTTTCACCGTTTTTTTTCGAATTCCAGATGTCCATCTGATCCGGATCTATTCCTATCCCCCAGCCCAGCAGGCAAGCCTCAAAATTCCTCTTATTGATGAAATTCTTGAGAAAGGCAGACCATTCGTACACTCTGATTTTTACGTTGATTCCGATCTTCTTCAGATCTTTTTGAATGAGCGTAGCCGCGTTCTTACGCTGCTCATTCCCCTGATTGGTAATTATGGTAAATTCAAAAGGCTTTCCGTCTTTTTCCAGAATTCCTTCCGCATTGGGCTTCCATCCTGCTTCTGCTAGCATCTGTTTCGCACGCTCGGGGTCGTAGGGATATTGCTTCACATTGGGATTGTACCAGAATGTGTCAGGTTTGTAGGGCGTGTAAGCCACCTGACCGAGCCCCAGGAGCACACCGTCTACGATGCTCTGCCTGTCAATGGCGGTGGTGAGAGCCTGACGCACCTTCTTGTCCTGGAATTTCCAGTCATTCAGGTTGTAACCGAGATAGGAGTAGCCGAACGTCAAATACTTGTACTTCACGTAGTTTTCTTTGAACCACCCGTTTTCCGTTTGTCGGGTGTACTGAAGTGGGGTGAGGGTCATTTCGTCAAGTCTGTTCGCCCTCAATTCCAAAAACATGGTTGCCGTGTCAGGTATGATTCTCGTGAGGACCCGGTCGATGTACGGCCTGCCTTCAAAGTAATTGTGATAACTATCCAGGATGATACTTTCGCCTGTTTTCCACGACTGAAATTTATACGGGCCCGTTCCCACCGGCTCTCTCTTGAGAGAGCTCTTCGTGACGTCCTGGCCTTCAAGCAAATGGCTAGGCAGAATGCTCTGTCCCCACGACCCTAGCGCGGGTGCATACGGTTTTTCGTACGTGACCTCGATGGTGTAATCGTCCAGGACTCTAAAGTCCCTTATTTTCAGAAAAGCGGTGGCGTACGCTGTTGGCGTTTTGGGGTCCACATACAGTTTGTACGTGAGTTCGACGTCTTTGGCAGTGAATGGTTTTCCATCCTGCCATTTGACGTCTTTTCTCAGATTGAAGCGAATTTTGAGCTTGTCTTCCGAAATCTCCCACTTCTCCGCCATTTCGGGAACGAGATTGATATCCCTGTCGTACTTGACCAATCCGTTATAGATAAGCCCCGTGATGTCGAAACTGGCGGAATCCGAAGCGAGGATCGGCAGTAAGACCGACGCGTCGCCTATGCTGCCCCTGATGATCATATCGCCGTATGCGGGCTCAGCGTTCTCTTGACTTTGTGTGGCCCTTTGCGAGGCCGTCTGCTGCACTTTGGACTCGCTGCTGCATGCAGTCAGGCTCAATGCTGCCGCCATCACTAAGAAAAAACCGAAATTCTTGAATTTCATGTCTTCCTTCCGGTCCGTTACGTGCACAAAAATATAGTCAATATGAATAATTCTCGCAAGGGAATCACCTGTCATGCCCCGGGTCACGGCATGCGGTTGGGAAGCGGTTCGTATCCATTCGGGTATGGACGGGGAAAAAAGGTCATTGCGAGCGCAGCGAAGCAATCTCCGCCTCTGAGCATAGAGATTGCTTTGTCGTTTCACTCCTCGCAATTGACGGAAATTAGGCACTTCCCCCGAGTAACTGAATGATTACGGCCGCTCACGAAACGGGCTTGCAGGAGTCCGCGGTTATTGATATTTTTTCAGGTTAGGCGCCGGTCCCCTAAGGGGGGTCCGTGCCGCCACGAATCGGGAGGACGTGAGTTGGACGAAAAAGATCTGACCAAAAAACAACGGCGTTGGCTGGAGGCTTCCAGAAAGATCGGCCGGGGAGCAATAACCAAAAGCGAACGAGAAGTCCTGGAGCAGCTCTATGCGGAAATGCTCCCTGCCGAACAGCAGGAGCTGGCCGCTTACATCCGGGAAAAATTCGAGAAAAAAGAACCGGCGGAACAGTCTTCAGGACTGGTGAAGCATGAAGAAGGCGCTCGCCGGGAGGAAGACCCAACCGAACACATGGAGCGCCGGGTGTGGGCCGAACCTTCCGAAGCCTTAAGATCCGCCCTGTCAAGGTCTATCGTGCCCAAGAAGCGGCTGTCGGAGAATCGATCCTGAAAGCCCCTCAATTAAATCAAGGAGTCACCTATGCTGGATATAGCTTTCATCCGCAATAATCCCGATGTGATCAAAGAGGGCATCCGTAAGAAGCGGATGAAGATGGATCTGGAGGAACTACTCAGCGTAGACGAGGACGTACGACGTCTGCGCTCAGAAGTGGAGACCATTCGGGCAGAGCGCAACAGACTGTCAAAGGACATCCAGAAGCTCAAGGACGGTGAAAAAGATGCGGCGGTTGTGGAGGTCAAATCCTTGAAAGAAGGACTGGCTGAAAAGGAACCGAAGCTCAGAAATCTGGAAGCGCGCTTTGACGACCTCATGTTGCTGGTGCCAAATCCGCCTCTTCCCGAGGTCCCGGAAGGTGATTCGGATGATGACAATCTGCAGGTAAGATCTTTCCTCGAACCGAAAAAATTTGATTTTCAGCCAAAGGATCACCTCGAGCTGGCGGAATCCCTGGACATAGTCGATATGGCCCGCGCCGTGAAATTTGCGGGCGCTCGCATGTACGTTCTCAAGAACGAAGGCGCTATGCTGGAATTCGCACTGTTCAAATTCGCGCTCGATCACCTTGTTTCCAAGGGCTTCCATCCCATGATCGTACCGCAACTGGTGCGTCGCGAGGCTATGGTAGGGACGGGCTTCTTCCCTCTGGGCGAAGAAGATACCTTTCGTATCGAAAAAGACGACGTGTACCTGGTGGGCACGTCGGAAGTGTCCCTCGTGTCGTATCACATGGATGAGATTCTCAATGAGAAGGAACTCCCGAAACATTATTGCGGCTATTCCACCTGCTTCCGCAGAGAGGCCGGGTCATACGGCCGGGATACGCGGGGCTTTTACCGTTTGCACCAGTTCAACAAAGTGGAACAGGTCATCATCTGCCAGAACGATCCCGATGTGTCCAGGGCCGAGCACCAGCTTCTCCTGAACAACTCCGAGGAACTCATGCAAGCCCTGGAGCTTCCCTACCGGGTCGCCTTGGCCTGCGGCGCGGAAATCGGGCAGGGCCAGGTCCTGAAGCATGAGATCGAAACCTGGATGCCCAGCAGAGGCAAATACTCGGAGACCCATTCCTGTTCCAGCCTGTACGAATTCCAGGCGCGACGATTGAGAATCCGCTGGCGCGGAAAAACCGGGAAAACCCAGTATTGTCATACCCTGAACAATACTGCCATTGCGTCGCCCCGAATTCTCATCCCTCTGCTGGAAAATTTTCAAAACGAGGACGGAAGCGTCACGGTTCCTGCAGTCCTGCGACCGCTGATGAACGGAATGGAGCGTATTGAGCCGAAGAAATCGAAAAAATAGGAGCGAATGCCCGGACTGTCCCCAACCTCCGGAAGGTCTTACACGCTTTTCTTTCGACGTAGTAAGTTGGGGGTTTTTCTTGTGTAAACATGCGTAAAGACAGTTTCCCACTCAGCGAAGACTATAGGGATTCTCAACAGCAATGCCGGTTTTGAGTGCGCGAAAAGATTGGAAGATTGTCATTGCGAGGGCAAAGCCCGAAGCAATCTCCAACTGACCAAAACTGAGATTGCTTCGTCGCTCCGCTCCTCGCAATGACATGATTGGACCACCGGAATACGGGTGAGAATTATGAGAGAATCCGACACAATGTTCGAGAACCACCATAGAAGTTCTCGAGGCAGTGGGGAGCCTTGACACGCGGGGCTCCAAGAAGGTGCTCCATGATGCTATCTTGCCGTGCTTGTCTTCGAATGGGCATAGCGGAATCGCGCGACACTTCAATACCGCGGAATCAGAGAAGACTATGATTATTTTGAAAAAGAATGCGGACCGCAGAGTTCGCAAAGGACATTTGTGGGTATTTTCCAACGAGGTGGCCGATCCGTCTGTATCCGAACTGGAACCGGGATCGGTGCACGAACTCCGGGACGCCGGCGGCGAATTCCTGGGGATGGTGTACGCCAATCCCGCGAGCCTCATTACCGCTCGGATTGTCTCCCGCAAACGGACGGACATCGATGAAGATTTTCTGCGGATGCGAATCCGCGGAGCACTGGAGAGGAGGCGGAGGATATACCCTGATAGGGACTTCTATCGGCTCGTCTTCTCGGAATCGGACCTTCTTCCCGGTCTTGTCGTGGACAGGTACGATTCGGTCCTCGCTGTGCAGAGCCTCACTGCCGGCGTGGACGCTCTGATGGACAGCGTGCTCTCGGTCCTCGTCAGCGAATTGTCACCTGAAGGCATCTGTTTGCGCAATGATTCGCCCATGCGGGCGCTCGAAGGTCTTCCCTTGGACAAAACCGTTCCGTACGGCTCGGTTCCGGAGGCCGTCACCATAGAATCGCTCGGCGTGAAATTCCTCGTGGATGTGATAAACGGCCAGAAAACAGGATTTTTTCTGGACCAGGAATCAAATCGCCGCCTCCTGAGGAGGTACGTGTCTCCGGGAGCACGGGTTCTGGACCTGTTCTCCTACACGGGTGCCTGGGGATTGCACGCGGCTGCCGCAGGCGCTGAAGAAGTCACGGCTGTCGATTCGTCCAGAAGTGCTCTGGACCTGGCTTTAGCAAACGCGGCCCTCAACGGTATGCAGGACCGATTTCTGCCGGTGAAAGATTCGGTAGTCAATTTTCTCAAGAAGGCCAAATCGGCCTGGGATGTGATCGTCCTCGACCCCCCCGCGTTCATCAAAGGACGCAATCAGATCAAGGAAGGCGCCAAAGGCTATATCGACATCAACAGGCGGGCTCTGACGAAGCTGAACACTGACGGCATACTGGTTACGTGTTCATGTTCCCATCACTTGGACGCTGCCACGTTCGAAGAAGTCCTTCTTGCCGCGTCGCGCCAGAGCGGGCGCGATCTTCGTATTCTGGATGTCGGCGGACAGGGGCCTGATCATCCTTTCCTGCTGACCATGCCGGAGACCCGTTACCTGAAAGTCATGGTGGCTCAGGTCGCGTGATTCGGGTGAGAGGCAGGCCCCCCGCCAGGGCAGCCCGCCAGCCGATTCCGGATTCAATTGGCAGGTTGCACAGCGAATTTCTTTCATAAACGGTATGGAAAGACCTTGACTTCTGAAGTTGAATGGAGCAGGATAAAATCAGTTGAATTCGTTTTCGATGCTGCTTCAACGGTTGACCCGTTCAGCCCTAGCGAAAGGAGCATTGCATACGAGGTTCAGAATCATCGTTCTTTGTTAGAGGCAATGAAGCCGTTCCTTGTTCATGAGGAACAATTTCTTTGAACGAAACTTTTGAAGCGGAGTTGTGACGCAGCTCCGCTTTTCTATTTCTGCCATCCCGTCCGCGGGAACACCCTTCGGAACTTTCCTCGTCTCCAAAGTGTCTAGTTTTGTACGCCCATGTGACGGCTCTGAGTAGAGCCGGCGTCCTCATAATGGGGGAATTCGCTATGGCACCGAAAACGCATTCTCGGGCGATTCCTCAAAGGCACGGACCGCATGGGCGTTCGTCTTTCCGGACAGCGCCAAACGCTCAATGGGGGGAATGCCATGACGAGGGATATTCGTTGCGGAGGAGTAATGCAAGGGCGCCTGTGCAATTATCCTATTCGTATGGAAGAGGAAACCGGTGATTACCAGGACAATGATCCGGGCTCCCGGAACTACGGGAAGGATATCCAAGCGTGCCCCCGGTGCGGAGAACGGCTGTATTTGTGGAAGGAACACACCGACCGCGTGAACCCCTTGTGGTAACCCGTCGGGACAGGTGTGGTCCGTTTTCCCACATACCAACAATGCGTTTTTAAACAAGTAAGATTGGCGGGACCCTTTTTGTACACAGTGTCCCGCTCCACCCCCTCCCGGAAACGTCTAACACTCGCCCACATTCGAACGATCCAATCATGTCATTGCGAGGAGGAACGACGAAGCAATCTCTGTTTTAGCTAATTGGAGATTGCTTCGGGCTTTGCCCTCGCAATGACAATCTTCGAATCTTTTCGCGTAGTCAAAACCGACACTACCAATAAAACTTTTTGACGTGGGGTTCGATGATTCTTTTAAGAAGTACCCTCCCCGATTTCAAATACTTGAAAACGAAATGCTATCGGTTACTCCCGGGTCGCGACCACGACGCCCGTCAAGATCAAGACACCGCTGACCACGTGCACTGCCTGGATTGGCTCGTTCAACAGCACAAGGGCTTCCAGTCCGCTGAACAGCGGAAGACAATAGTATACAAAGGCCGACCGGACAGGACCGATGATCGCGATTGCCTGGTTCCAGCACCAGAATGCCAGCAATGATGGCCCGATTCCCAGATAGACGATTGACGCAATTGCAGTGCGAGAAAAATGGATTTCGCGCACCGCCGTCATCTCCCACGCCACCCAGGGGACAAGGAAGACCAAACCCAGAATAAATGTGGACGTGAGAAATACCATCGGGCTCAACTCCGGAGATTTGACGCGCACGAGAATCCCGTACAGCGCGAAAATAGCTGAAGCGACCAACATCCAGGCATCACCCGCTGAAAAATGCATATCCGTGAGTCGCGACGTGTGTCCTCCGGTAATCAGCAGCACTACTCCCAGCGTCGCTGCCACCAGACCGATGATTCTGGGACGGGTGAAGGGCTCTCCGAGAAATACGCGTGCAAACATCACTATGAAGAGAGGGGAACAGATGGCAATGAGGGAGAGATTCAGCGCCTTCGAAGTGTGAGCTGCAATATAGATGAGGGTGTTGAATACGGTAACGCCCAAGAATCCGCAAAGGGCAAGATACCCGAGATTCTTGCGCACGGTCGATCTGCTGCGATAAAGGGGCCGCAGGCCGAACGGCAACACCGCCAGAACCGCAGTGGCCCACCGTAAAAAGCCCAGCGTCACGGGAGGTATGGAATCGGAAAGTCCGCGAGCTACTATGAAATTACCGGACCATATGGCTGTTGCAGCAAGCACGAGTAAATAGCCGGTCACGGGTCTTGTTTGTCTCGGCGCCAATCGTCATTGTCTCCTGAACATCCACACGGGTAATTCTCTCTGTAGCAGAATGCGCAGTCGCACTGAAGTGTCCATGATAGGCGCACATTGTCAAGCCCCATATCGTGTCAACAATGTGAATCCTGGGGAAAGGAACGGCCATGGTTGCCGGAAGTGCCGCTCTGATGCGGACTGACGGAAGGATATCATGGGCAGGCGAAGCACATTGTGCTGCCTGGAAAGGCCCGCGCAGCTGTGTGCCTTACGAAGCTCAAGAATGATGACCATTTTCCAGGCCGCATGCCACGGAGCAGGGGAAATTCGGGTCGGATCCCTCATGTGTCCTGACACAATCGTTGTAACAAAAAGATGGTGCACCGCTCACAGTTCGTTTCAGATGTCTGGGACGCCTGGTCCTTGCGTTTGCAACTGACAGGGGACTTCTCCTCTGCCTCAATTGTTCCATGCAGCCCTCACGGACCGCCAGAGCGACCACAGCGAGGAAGAACACGGCTCCAACGAACAACAATGTTGAAAAAACCATGGTGCGGTCTCCTTTCATTCAATTCCGTTCAACCTCTTAGACGCACGTGCGGATTTTTTGATTCGTTCCCATCGGTCGGCGGTTGCAATGCGGAACGCTTTCAGTTAGCTTTCTGCGGCGAGAGACAAACCGGAATCAGGAATGATTTTTGATGGGAGCGAACCATTTCGGACTTTTTTGATCCAGCACCAGGCAGCTTGAGACGTTGGGCCATGTTCGCGGTGGGCAGCCTCAATTTTGCGGTGTCCATGTTCTACCGGTCATCCACTGCTGTGATCAGTCCTGCTCTCGTGAATGATTTCGGCCTCACCGGCGCGCAGTTGAGCGATCTCTCCGCGGTTTTCTTTTATTCTTTCGCGTTTTCGCAAATACCTATCGGCATGGCTCTGGACCGTCTGGGACCGCGAATCACCATGAGTTTTCTTGCGGTAGCAGCGGTGACCGGTGCCCTTGTCTTCGCGAAAGGTCAGACACCGAACCAGTTGATTTTGGGCAGGACGCTTCTGGGGATCGGAATGGCCGGAAATCTCATGGCCGTACTCACTCTCCTGGCTGTCTGGTTTCCCGTGGACCGATTTGCGTTCCTGAGCGGTATGGTGGTCTCTATAGGGGTGCTGGGCAGCCTTTTTGCCGCCACTCCGTTAACTCTCTTGAGCATGTCTGTAGGATGGAGGGCGAGCTTCCTCATATGCGCGGGGTTAAACGCGTTCGTGGTGCTGTCGTTCATTCTGATCATGAAAGACTGCCCGGACAGCCATTGTGCCCGAACAATGCAATCCGGGCCAGTGCTAGGGGGACTGGGTCGACTATTCCGTATGTACAGCTATTGGGCCATCAGCCTTGCAAATTTCGTTCGTTACGGATTCTTTGCTGCCCTGCAAAGTCTCTGGGCGGGTCCGTTCCTGATGTACGGGTTGGGCATGGGGGAAATCGCTGCAAGCAATGCCATTTTGTTCATGGGGTTGGGGTACATGGCGGGATTGCCGCTGAGCGGTTCCCTGAGCGACCGGGTGTTGCGCTCAAGGAAAAACGTCGTTCTTGCAAGTATGATCATATTCTGTGTCCTTACCGGATCCATCATACCATGGACATCCGCCACTCACACGTGGATCTTGTTCGCGACGTTCTTCGGCATCGGCCTCACGGCAGCGCCCGGACAGATCCTCTATGCACACATGAAGGAACTTCTTCCCCCTACCATGATCGCTCAGGCCATGACCGCCGTGAACCTCTTCACCACTCTGGGAGCCGGGGTAATGACTCACGTGCTGAGCCTCGCCATCGGATGTGACCCGTGCAATCTCGCCGGGCCGGACGGATTTCGGCCTCTCTGGTATGTGGGAGGATTTGCCCTTATGGTGGTCTGCCTCATGTACGGAGTGGTTCCCGACAGCACGGCACTCAAGACCGCTAAATCGTAGGCTGCATCAGAACCTGGCAATTTGCCGTACTGCACGGCCAGGAGCCGGATTCAAGTGAGGAGGGGGTGTATTTTCCCTTCGCAGTGTTGTAAGATTGCGAGAAAAGACGGCACCCAACCGTTTCGAGTGTAGTGGCGGTCGGCTGTAAAGAGGTTCTTCAGCGTAGTCCGGCGAAGTTCCAAAAATAACCAATTTGAATTTTTTTTGTGGTATGAGCTTGAGGCGCGAGTGCAATGCTTGAGGGCTTTCTGCCAATGCGCGTTCAAGTACTTGACATCGTGGAGGAACTTCTTGTAAGAAGTTCGTCCACGAACCCCGCCTCAGGAGCTGTTTACCCTCACCGGCCCCCCAGTTCCTGGAAGGAAATGTGGGGTTCCGGCAATCGATGGAATTTTCCGGGAGCGGTTTGGGCAGGATTCCTTTACAAAGAAGGCCCCGCCAGTCTGGCTTTCTTGAAAGCGCATTGGAACGGGACGAAGATCAAGAGGAGTACATAACGGTGAACAAGATCGAACAAGCCGAGCGCCGGCTAATGCAGCGGTCGCAGATTATTTCGGACAGATGGTGCAAAGGTGAAATCACAAAAGAACAGTATAGACAGGCTCTAAAACAAGAAAGTGAAAATCTGAAGCGTGCCATACACGATTTCATGAAACCGACGATAACCGAGAAAGCGGTGTACTTTTTCGCCATCGGTCTGACGCTTCTGGGCGCGGGATTCGTCGCCTGGATGGTTCTGACTGTCGTAGGCGAAAGTTAGGGTTCCCGGATTCTCCCCTCCTGACAATACTGCTCACGGCCGTTGAGCCGAGGCAGACCCCGAGACGGAACATGCATCGCCCACCGATGGGTGTTGATGAGCTGAAATAAATCCACATCTCCCATGGAGGATGGGGCATGTGTTGATTCAGGCCGCTGAATTCGCACAATACGGCGAACTGGTGGCCAGCACCGATCCTACCAATCCGAAATTCGGGGAATTTCTGGACAACAAATTGAAGTCCGGGGCAGCAGTGCAGTGCATGCCCTAAACCACCGCCCGTCCTGAAAGCGGTTCATGATCGGGTGTAACATGTTTGGGAGACTCTGAATTCTTCAGACAGCGGAGGTTTTGCCCTTTTCAAGAAATCGAGCATACCAGAGCGTCAGAGGAAGCACGGTTTGACCGGAATCGAGGTGTAGGAACATGGGCGCTGTTTCACTCTTCTCTGGCAGGTCAGGCTTTCGACATTCGTGTGTTGAAACTCTCTGATCTGCGACAATCGTTTTCCTCCATCTTGTCAAGAATCGAAAGCTTTGGCATCCTGTTTCAGGAAGATACGTTTCACGTTGAAAAGGATACGTTTCCGGATATGGACAAAGAACCCCTATTTTCGTTTGGTCGCAACTGGCAGGCATTTCTCAGGAACTTCGATGAAGACAGGGTGAAAAATGCAGAATTCTCGCTCACCGACTTCTTGAATGTTCCCGATCTGCGAGGCAAGAGCTTTCTGGATATTGGTTGTGGAAGCGGTTTATTTTCGTACGCTGCGTTCAAGCTGGGTGCAAAGAGACTAGTAAGCTTCGATGTCGATCCATTCAGCGTGGAATGTTGCAAGTACCTGCATGGAAAAGCCGGGACGCCTTCGCATTGGGAAGTGACGGAGGGTTCGATCCTCGATCCCGGGTTTCTGGAGGGGCTGGGAACCTTTGATATAGTCTATTCCTGGGGGGTGCTGCATCACACAGGCAGGATGTGGGATGCTATCGACAATTCGGCTCGCCTGGTCAATGCCGGCGGGTGCTACTACATTGCGCTGTACAACAAGATTCTGTCGCGAAACGGCTCCACCTCCTGGATTCATCCGTTCTGGCTGAAAATAAAACAGACCTATAACCGTCATCCCGGCCTGGCAACGTACGTTCTGGAGCCTTTGGCGATGGCGGCGTACATGAGCATGGTGGTGGCTAGACTTGAAAATCCCGTCACGCATCTGAAAAATTATAAGTCCCACAGAGGGATGAGTTGGAAGACCGACGCGACAGACTGGCTCGGAGGGTACCCGTACGAGTTCGCAACAGTGGAGGAAGTCTTCAAATTCGTAAAAAGCACATTCCAGGAGTTCAATCTCATGAACATCAAGGTCACCAGCGGCCGCGGCCTGAACTGGTTCCTGTTTCAAAGATCCGTGTGATGTGACGGGAACTCGGGCCGATCATGTTCCCTGCGGGATGGAAGGGGCCGAAATTTGGAGGCGGCGTGCTAAAGATCTTTAGATAATGTGGCGAGTCTGTCGTGTCTAGGTAATTGGCCGTTTTTACTAATTTAGATCGCTAAACCCTAGTAATTTCCGATGCTTACCAATTTACTTGTGCGGGTCTTGGCTCGGGAGACCCCGTATCAATTCGCCGCCTCTCGTGTGCCAGGCTAGTGCAATTGCTGTGCCAGACTCATACTCCATTGGATAGCTTGTCCCGGGCATTGCGGCCGAAAACTGCTTCCCTGCTTGGGCCCAAACAACCCGCGGTGAGGCGTCCTGCCGGGCGCTCATAAAATTTATGCCGAGTAGTTTACTCAATTTGCGTAGTAATGTTTTCAAGTCACATCGCGGGCGCGAACTGCTCATTTTTTTATGATCTATCAAATAAAAAAGCCCGCTTTCTTCTTGGGCATGCACAGAGGGCATCGTGGACGGGCAAAGTGGGCATACCGGAGCCGATAGCACTGTGGTCTCCCGAAAACTGAAATGTGGATACTTTTCAGAAAGCGGGCCCCTTCAGTCTGATTACGTGAAAACGCACGAGCATGCTGCTTCTCACGCGAGATGGATATGTGTTCACCCCAGACCGCCGAGTTTTTCAGTGCGAACCGTTTTCCTGACCCGGCAGCTCAATTGCGATATCCGATCAGCAAGGTCTGCAGTCACAGGACTCATGGTGAGATCATGAAATCCCTCCATTCCGTGGTTTACGAACATGACCGCGAGCCAGCCTATGGGCAGGGCGCTCCTCGCTGTGACGGCAAACGCGGCTTCTTTCACCGCCCAGTCGTTTCCGTTAAAAGAGAGGGCCATTCCTCCTCCTGCCTTGACCGTGCGAAACGCTTCTACGTCCGTAATGCTGTCCCCCACATAGAACACGTCTTCCAAGCCCGCGGCTTCCATATCTGCGATCTTCAGTATGGCAGCGGCCTTTTCTTTTCCCCCTACCGGGTTCACCTCCTCTATCATCCGATAGATTTTCAAACTCGGCAAAATAGTCCAGAATATTTCATCCAGGCGACGCACTGTGGCTTCGTCTTCGCGGCTGAGATCGTCCGGCGATGAAGCCCCTTTTGGAATAGAAAAGTCCGGGAGTTCCATTATGTGGCGATGAATTTCTTTGAGGGCTTTTTTCTCGTCTTCGGCAAGAGAATACCTGTCGAGCATCACGCGGGTCGAATACGTGTTCCTGAACGGAAACCGTATGGCATCACACACAGCGAGGATGTAGGGAGAATAGCTCGTGCTTACGATGTATGCAGGCATGATGTCAAGGATCTCCCGGAGCATGCAGTCCGCTTGCGGAATGATTTCAATAGTCCTGCGGGAGAATTTCACCATATTCCGGTCGTCAAGCCCGAACGCCTTAAAGAAGGGCAAAATCAAACGAAGGGTGTCTCCGGCCTTGTAGCCCGGTTTACGTACTACCTCGGCCAGATAATCGTCGTACAGGCTGATCTTACTGAAAAAGCGATCACCTTTTGGAATGAAAGCTTCAGCAAGTTCCGCAGCGTTGTCGTTTTTTGTTATGGGGCCTTCGCAATCGCTTATGAAGATCCGTTTTGAACTTCGTTCCATCAAACTCCTCCCAATTCAGGAGCTGCGCCGGCTCACCCCCGAGACCGGCGAGTCTTGCCAAGCCTGGATAATTGCAAGCGGAAAAAGGACTTGTCCGGATAACTGCTCCGACCATATCCCTCGATACTCTTGGACGCTGCTGCTGCCGCGAGAAGCAGACATTCTTCCAAGTCAATGGATTCAAGCATTCCAGCGAGAAACCCTGCGGCGGCCACGTCTCCCGCTCCGGTTCGGTCCTTGAGCTCGCCCGGGGATACAGCTGGCCTCATGATGAATTTGCGAGGAACGAAGACCCCGATACCTTCCGCGCCCATTTTCACAACGATCGTGGAAATTCCCATCCCGAGCAATAGGGAGGCTCCCTGTTCAAAGGAGCGTTCGCCTGTGAGTTTTTGCAACTCCTCGGTGGTGACGAACAACAGGTTCGCTCGCTTCAGAAGAGGCCGCAGGGTTTCGAGTCCCTTTTCGCAATAAATCGCGCCCGGATCGAAACTCACTTTAACGGCTTGAGAAAGAGTTTCGACCAACCGAACTTGGGCTTGCAGCGGTCCGGAAGACACAAAGGACGTCAAGTGAACCCATTGTGCTTGCTCAAAGTATTCCACTTCCGGTTCGCGGGCACCTGCATGGTCGTTGGCGTTGGGTAAAATGACGAGCACCCGGTCCTTATCATCATCTTCCCTGTCGATAAGTGCAAGGCATCTGCCCGCAGGTACGTCCATCTGACGGACGCGGAGGTTTTGAGGTTTCCCGAGGTCTTGCAATCGAAGAAATTTGGCGTCATCTTTCCCCGTTGTCCCGTAAAAACCGGTCTCGAACCCCATTCGGGCAAGAGCGGCGATCATGTTGGCAGCGGATCCTCCCGGCTCCAGAGCTTTTCGCGTGCCGTTTGCTTTGAGCAAAGGATACACTCGTTCGAACCACGCAATGTCTCTGACGTATTCCGAGCCTGGTCGAAGATGATGATCTTCGAGGAAATCTCGTGTAGTTTCCCAAATCTCGTCCAGATTCAGCGAACCGAAACCGATTGCATGGATTGTCACCGTGGACTCCTCGTGCCGGCACCCTGCAAACGCATTTCCCGTCCCGATCCGGACAGAGACCCGGCAGGATCCCGTTCCGTATTCGGGAATGCAGCTATTCCGGTTTGTCAGGATTCCGTGAGAAACTTCTTACAAGAAGTGCCGTCCCGATTTCACGTATTTGAAATCGCATTCGCATCACAGGTACCCCGCGCACACGGGAGGCAGCTTTTCTCCTACCGATCCGCATACACGATGAGATCATCGAAATTTCGCGGTATCGGCTTCTCAGCTCTCAGGCTGCGGCCGTGGGGCGCAAGGTTCAAAAACAAAATCCTCTACTTGCAAGGAGTGAATTTTTGCTTTAGTCTCACCCTTTGTCAATCAAAATCCTGGACCTCTCCTTGTGCCGAATGAAACCGAAACCCGTACCGGATTTCCGGCTGCCGCAGGGGAGATTCAGGTAAATTATTTTGGGAAGCCGAGAGACCCCCCGCATGATTCCCGAACCGATCCGGGTTCACCACGCTGCATGCTCGCACATGGACTCT
>DATHCX010000098.1:0-71873 GCA_035319325.1 Desulfomonilaceae bacterium | reverse complement strand
ACTTGTAAATGTCACCGTTTGTCTCCACTTCTTTTTTCAGGACCGAGGATTGGACACCGAGAGAATTGTTGTCCATGGCCTCCTGTTTTGCCTTTTCAAAAGCCTCTTGCTGGAGTACTTCCTGTGTTCTGGCAGTTTCCAATACCGACGAAACCAGTCTCGTTTCGTATTCCGTGAGTTTTTCTTTCAGGAACGCAATTTGCTTCCGCAACAACACGAGCTTTGGATAGTCATCCGCATAGATTTCCTTCATGTTGTTGTACTCGGATTCCAGAACACCGACTTTTTCCTTGAGCGTTTTGAGATCGTCAGGTTTTGCTTCGGACGGCAAGACTGTCCAATCTTTGATTCCGTCTTTTTGGAAAGCCTCGAGTTGAACCCGCTGCTCTTTGGATTTTACCAGTCCCTCTGCGGCCTTGTTGAAGAAGGTGATAACATGATTGGAACCCTCATCGAGGGACACGATCCCGTGGTCATTGGTAAATTGAACCAGATCCTTCATGGAATTGACCAGCTTGTCTTCCGCCTTGGTCAATTCCGATCGGAGCCAAATCCCCGCATCTTTGCTGACCATGCGCCTCTTTGCGAGGTTCTGTCCCATGTACAGATCTATATAGTTCTGCAACATGATCTTGGCCATTTCGGGATCCTTCGAATCAAACATCAACCGTATCAACCTGCTCTGGTTTTCTCGCTTCACGGTGACGCGATCGACAATGTCCTTTATCAACTTTTCTTTTTTCTGATGAGGCTGGACTTCCGTCGTTTGCCCCAAAACCGCTTCTTTAGCCCACGTCGTCGCTCGATCCACAAGAGATGCCAAGAAGCCCGGCGGCCGAGAGAATTCGGGCGACTCCATCAAGTTCAAACGATCGATAAGGGCTTCGGCCAGGAACTTGCTCTTGAGAATGCCCGCCTGTGTGGCGAATGTTTCCAGATCGCTGCTCCCGAGGGACTGAGCAATTACTTCACCGACGTTATTGATGGAGCTTGTACTGTCTTTGCCGAATTCGAGCACTGCTTCCGCCCGATAAACCGGAATCGAAGTGAACGCATAAAGGGCTGCTAAACCCAGCACCACGACAAAAATGAGCGATACTATTCCCTTGCGCTTCTCGATTATCCTGAGATAGTCCTTGAGCCTGAGTTCTTGAGTCGGAACGAATTCGTACGAACCGTTACCATATGGCCTGGAATCTTCGGATCGAATCCTTGCCCGCCCCTCAACCGCGGCAGGGTCGACTTCCAGGTTGAGAGTAATCGTGTCCTTGGGATGCCGATCACCGGATTTCATAGAGAACGTCCTCTCGGACGGATGCAGACATCTCGTCCTATCTCACAAGAGTGGGAAGCTGTTTGGAGCTTTGCGCATGATCCTCAAAATATCTATATTTTAAATCGTATGCATGAATAATGCAAGAAATCCTTTAGTACAATCATAAATTTCGTTTGTGCAGGCTTATGAGTCGTCCTGTTTCGTATTGTATCGCTTTTTTCGTACTCCACGGCTAGATTGGAGAAAATACCTCATTTTCAAGTAAACCTGGTATTGCACGAGCGCTGTTCCGTGCTCTATACTGCAGCGCACCGAGAATGATTGTTTCCACTCCATGTCAGCCGGGTTGTCTCAAAAGCCAAGGGGACGTCTGGCCGATGACGGCATTCTTAGTGCGCGGCACTGGAGGAATGCACATCACGAAGCGGTCTCGCGAGGCGTTCCGGCTGGAAGAAGAAAGCGTCATTTCTCGTTGCCCGACTTCTCGACGCGAAGAAATTTTCTTTGTCGTCGTACAAAACGTGAGACAACAACTCGAGAAAAGGATACGTTCATTCCCATACTCTGTGTGGAAACAGTGCTCGTGATACAGTGCCACCGGTTTCCGGTGTCGTAGTTCTGATAATCGCATGAGACTGACTCTCCAAGGAGTCTTGCAGCTGAAGCAGTGGCGAATGCACGTCTTTTCTCGAGGCGCGGTCGCTTGACAATCGCTGTTTCGTCCTTATCATGGGTTCGCTCCCAATTCCGCACCCAACATTCGGAGGTTGCGATCCACCAGTCACCTGGCAATTCTCTCGAAACCGGCGGCGGCACATCGGAACGCCTGGTCGCGGCGGTTCTGCTCGTCATCATCACCATGGCGGTGTACATCCCCGTAGTGAACCAGGAGTTTTCACAGTGGGACGATTTGAAATATGTGAGCGTCGTGTGGAAACCCGGTTGGGCGCGGGCATGGACGATTGCTACGGACTATAAGCTCGAGTTCATCAAAGAACTGTACTTCAATCCCATTCATTTTTTGAGCCTCATGGCGGACCAGGCGCTGCTGGGGTCGGGTGACGGGCCGCAGGCGTGGATTTCCAAGCTCGCCAACGTGGCGTACCACACCCTCAATTCCGTTCTGGTGTTCATTTTTCTGCTGGTCGTGGGGACTTCCCGCGTGGCCGCTTTCATGGGAGCGCTGCTGTTTGCGGTTCACCCCGTCCAGGTAGGAACCGTCGCCTGGATTGCGGAACGAAAAAATTTGCTCGCAACCTGCTTTTGTCTTTCCTCCATCATATTTTTCGTCAGGTACGTGAGGACCGGGAGTACCAAGTTCCTTCCCCTGATTTGCGTATTGTTTGCAGCAGGGCTCTTGTCGAAACCTTCTGCGGTCATGCTTCCGGCGGTCCTCATTGCGACGGTGTTCGTCATGAACGGCGACAATGCCGCCCGGACCAGAGCCCTCCTGTTTGCAGGTTCGCTGCTGATCATAGCGGTAGGATACGGGCTGAACGTTGCGCGAACCGAGAGGACTCTGTCATGGATACTGCCCTCATGGGAATACCGACCCATGCTTGCGGCCGCTGCCACGTGGTTTTACGCAGGAAAATTCGTCGTCCCCGTTCATTTGTCCCCGATTTATCCGAAATGGAATGTCGTCGCTCATATTGGCTGGTTCGGTCTATTGACCGCAGGCCTGATGGGGCTCCTCGCCGCGGTAGCGTGTTTCAGAAAAAGAATCGATCGGTGGGTGCTCTGGGGACTGATGTTCTTTCTCGTCAATCTCGCTCCGGTGAGCGGGCTGATACCGTTCGGGTACATGAGTCATTCATTTGTTGCGGATCATCTTGTGTACCTGCCCATGGTAGGGCTTGTGGCGGTAACGGCGAGACTGATTCAGATTCTTGTCGACAAAGTGGGAATTTCCTCGACCCGCGGCAGACTGATTGTCCTGGGTGTGTACGTTTGGATCGGCCTTCTGGCCGTGGCCTCAGTCAGGCAGGAATGGCTTTGGCGCAATCCTGCATCAATGTGGGAGGCGGTCCTGGAACTCAATCCTACTTCCCCAGCGGCGTTCAACAATTACGGGTACCTGTGTTTGAAGCGGGGAGATCTGGAAAAAGCCGAGAAACTCTTCAGGAAGGCGAGCGAATTCGGGCCGGGTCTGGACAAGCCGTATCTCAATCTCGGCTATATTTACCAGGCGAAAGGAGAGCTTGATACCGCGAAAGAGATGTTCGCAAAAGCCTTCACTCTGAACCCCGAGGACGTTCATCTTCTGGTGTTGCAGAGCAAGATACTGCAGGCTCAGGGAAAGCCGGCAGCGGCGGTGGGTTTTCTCGATGAATACAGGGCGAGATTTCAGTCTTCCGCAGAGTTTCAAACCGGCTTAGGGCTCGCGTACTCCAGGGCGAACAATGAAGATAAGGCCCTGGAACTATTCGGCAAGGCTATCGAGTTGAATCCGTTTTTAGCGGAGCCGTATGTGCACAAAGCTGCTATTATGTTGTCCCGTGACCATCCGGACGAGGCTGTACGATTAGCTGGTGAAGCCCTAAAGCTTGCGAACCGACCGGATGCGCACAACGTCCTGGGAGCTGCATACGGCCACAAAGGGGATCACGCCAAAGCATTGACGCACTTTCTCTCGGCATACAAGCTCTGGCCGGATTTTCCCAATCTGAGGGACAACGTTGCAAACGCGCTCGCGGATCTCGGGAATTATTCGGCCGCGGAAGAATTTTGTCGAAAATCTGAGGAAGAGGGAAAACCGTGCGCGAGTGATACTCTGAAGAGGGTCACGGATCGCAATTAGCGGTCGGACCCGCTACCGATCGTCGACACGGGGATGTGTCAAAGTTCGTAGACGTATGCCTCACGCGGCAGCAGGTATTGCGAGGTATTCGCGAAATCAGGTACGCTTTCATTCAGGAATCAAGATGTCATTTCGCCTCATCAGGACTGTTGTCTATATCATACTCTTTGCGGTGATCGTACTGGTCTTTATGCCCAGTGTTGAGAATGAGTTCGTAGACTGGGACGATTATGCATTTGTCTCGGAAAATCCTCACCTGTCAGCCATTTCATGGGAATCGCTCTACTGGATGGCCACCACCTTTTACATGGACGCGTGGCATCCGCTCACGTGGTTTTCTCACGCATTGGACATCGTATTGTGGGGAATGAACCCGTCTCCTCATCGGCTCGTGAATATACTGATCCACGGTTTCAACGTGTTGCTGTTTTGCATTCTGGCCATGCAGCTCCAGGATGTTTGGGGCGAGCGCAATCACGGCGGCGGAACCCTCTCTCCGGAAATCAAACTCATAGCTGCCGTTACGGCAGCGCTTCTCTTCGGTGTTCATCCTCTCCGGGTGGAGTCCGTCGTCTGGATTTCCGAAAGAAAAGACGTGCTGAGTGCATGTTTCTTTCTTGCTTCGCTCATAGCATATCTAGCCTATGCACGACCGGGTGGTTCCGGCAAGCGCAGGGCATTCTATCTCCTCTCTCTCGGGTTCCATCTTCTGGCGGTTCTCGCAAAACCCATGGCCATTACGGTCCCGCCTGTGTTGCTGCTTCTGGACTATTACCCGCTCGATAGGCTCGACAGGGCTCATCTCTGGAATTGCATTCGCGAGAAGATTCCTTTTTTCCTGGTGTCCGCGTGGTGCGTCGGGATGAATATGGCGGCCACGTGGCACGGTTCGGTTCCATTGTCGTACGTTTCTCCCGAAATGAGAATGATGAATGCGTTCCACTCGGTGGTCTTCTACATTCGGCAATCCATCCTGCCGGCAAACCTGCTGCCGTTTTACCAGATGGATCGGGGGTTGGATTATTTTTCTCATGAGTTCGTGCTATCTGCGGTGATTGTGCTCGGCATTTCCGCCCTGTGTGTGTGGAGAGCCATTCGGGGTAGCCGCATATGGTTAACGGTGTGGGGCTTCTTCCTTATTACTTTGGGACCTGCTTCCGGATTGTTCATGTCCTACCGGCACGCCATGGCCGACCGTTACACCTATGTTCCCACCATGGCATTCTGGCTGTTGCTGGGATTGGGGATCAGCCGTGTCTGGCAGAAATGCGCAGATGTCAGACTGACAGCTGTAACAAGAGCCGCGCTGATCGTGTGCGTGATACTCTTGGCGGGTTTTTATGGGGCAACAACTCGGGATCAGATGAAAATCTGGAAAAATACGGAGTCCTTGTGGACGCATCTGTTGAACAATTCGGAATACGTTCCTGATCTGGCGTATTTTGCAATGGGCAAGATCCTGGAAAGCAAGGACAATCTGGACGAGGCAATACGCTACTATGAAACCGCTTATTCCCTGGCCCCGGAAAATACTCGGTTCAGCGGACGGCTGGCCATTGCACTGGTCAAGAAGGGAAATGAGGACCGCGGACTGGCTCTGTCCAGGGAGGTCGTGGACAAACAGCCCAACAATCCCGTAGCCCATCTGAACTTGGGGCGGGTGTTCATGGAACTCAAGCGTTATGACGAGGCAGTGACTTGTTTTCAGAAGTCCTTGGAGGTGAGTCCGGGTTATCCGTACGGCGTTGCCATGCTGGTGGCCAGTTATTTGAAAATGGAACGACAGGACGAAGCGCAGGAATTATATAGAAAATACAAGCTGAAAGGGGTTGTTCTGCCCAAATTGGATCTGGACATTCGGTCAAACGCTCCGTGATAGTATTATACGAATGCGCTTTCAAAAAAGTAAAATTGGGGGGACCCTCTTTTTGGAGAGGGTCCCGCCCAATCCCCTCCCAGAAACTTCTATTGTGCGGCGGCATCTGTATTTCCTCAGCGGAAATGCAGATGCCGGCGAGTGCTAAAAGTTCTTGAAGTGGGGTTCGGGGAGGAACGTCTTACAAGAAGTTCATCCCCGATTACAAGTATTTGAAAACGCAGCGGTATTACAGCCCGTCGTACTGGCGGCGAATTTCCTCGAACACTTGCCTGACTCGGAGCTTCTCCTGCCGGAAAAAAGCCGTGCGGATTTCCGTACCGCAGGTCATCTCATTGCGCTCCACGACATCCAGCAGTTCCCATAAGCTGCTTAGAATGGCGGGTGCGCCTGCTGTTCTCATGTAATTCGAGCCGGACAGCCTCTTGATTTCGGACAAAACAAAGGACGCAGCTCTCCCGTTTAGACACTGGGATGAACCGTTCAGACCGGATAGTACCAGGCGATAGATCGAAGGAGACGGGTGATGCCGCAATACGCGCTCAAGCTCTGAAACCATCGTCTCGGATATGCCGCCTTTCATGAACAGATGAAGAAATGCCCGGCTGACAGTTCTCGTATCCTGATCTGCATACAGCAGTTCTCCTAAATCTCCCTTTTCAACGATGGACCCAAATCTTTCGGAATTCGTTCGCACCAGAACGAACACGTTATCGTCGCGGTAAATGCAGGCCCATTCTTTGGTTTCCATGAGACGCGTCGCCAACGCGATGTATGCATCCCCGAAACCGGATTCCGAAACTGTATCCAGAATCAGGATCTCCACGCCGGACCGCTCCAGCAAAGCGACCGTCCCCCCAACTGTTTCTTGTGTGCCCGTCATAATGGAGACGTAATCCCGTATGATCTCGTCGGGGTACAGGGATTGTGCTCGCAAATCAAAAAACAGCTTCAATTCAGGGATATTGAACAACAGGTAATCGGACGCGACGACGTTTGTGAACACTCTCCCCTGTATACCGTTTTGTTTCAGGAATTGAGCCACACCGGCCCAGACCATGTCGTGGCTCATGAGCCCGCTTACGAGCGGCCGTTCTTCCCGGGTCAAAGCCAGGGGGTTGCCCGGTAGTTGAGGAACAACCGTGCAGTGGTAGAGGAAAAAAACAAGCAGAGCCGTCCAGGCGAGAGCAGCCGTGAACAGGATTCGCTTATAGGTTTTCGTTGCGGGTCCGCTGACGCGGTTTCGAAAGGATTCCAGGTGGATTTGCATCAAGACTGCGGCAATGGGAACAAATGCGGGCGCAGCAAAGAGCATCATGCGGCGGAAACGGATCACGAGAGGAAGCATAACAATGGCAGCCGCTACTTCCATGGAAGCGAAGGATGAGGCTCGAAGAGCGAGGAAGCGGACGACCTGCTGGAATCCCGGACTGAACGGGACTGCGGCAAGCATGAGTCCCACAAAGGCCGAGAGACACAGAAAAGGTTCCGCTGACAATGGCTTGAACAACCCCTGTTGAAACAGGGTGGAAAAATCCAGGAGAGGCATCCAGTCGACCCATTGAGCGGTCACGGAACTCGCTGTCAATTGACGGAACGGAATGCGGAGATTATCCGGCCCGTACGGATTGACGAAAGCCATCACCGGAACCGCTACGACCGCAGCAACGAACCATCCCTTGATGTCCCGATTGCAGCGAAGTGCCAGGCGCGACGGCTGTTTATCGCGTGTATCCCCGCCCGGCTCGACTGCTTCCAAGACCGGCTGGTCGAAGAGCACCGGGTTCACACATGCTGAAATTGTTTCCACACAAAATCTTGTGCACACCAGGACGAAGCCGAGCATGAAGGAACCGTGAGAATTCGCCCAGGCCGCCAGCACGAGAACCGCCCCGATCTGCCGCCATCTACCCCACGAATCAGGTGCAACGAGAAAGCTCGTAAGGACGAGGCAGTAGAACATACCGAAATTTTCTGCACGGATGCCCATGAACGGAGCAAAGCTCAACGTGCCGAGAGTTGTCGCGAACAGAGCGACTTCCACGGAAGCACCCAGTGCCATGCACCGCACAACGAGAATCGCGACGCATCCGGCAAGGAGCACGCCCTGCACCAGTACCGGCCCGAGTTCTGCCAGTTTCAGGTATGCAAGGTAATAGATCACATGCGATAGCCACGACTGATCAATCCAAATCGCACCGTTGGTGGTAAACGACCAGCGGTCCGGTTGGGCCACCAGACCTGCAACCGTGTCTCTGCCCGCGCAGAATGCAAGGAACAGATCCTCGTTCAGGGACCGGTTCCCCCACGCCATCAACCATGCCGCGGCCAGGGAGAGCGCGAGAAATTTGCGAACAGCAGAATACATCTGTCAGCCTTCCAGCGGGTAACTATTCAGGAAGCCGGCTTTATCGAGGCACTTCGCCGGACATGGGCATCTGCCACACTCGCGGCTGTACGCTTTTCGGCGGCCGTTGCAGCGAAGATTCCTTGACACGAATGAGGGGTATTTTGGATAATTAGCGGGGCCGTATCAAGAGGTTTCTCGGATTCTGGCAATAGCGGGGTAATATGGCTGTCGAGAAACAATCGGATTTCGATCCGGAAGAAGGGGTTCAGACTCCCAGGCCATTGCAAATGCCTACGGAGACTATCCATCTCGATTCACTCACCCCCGCCGGCCTGACGTACTCCGGAAGCTTCGATCTGAGAGAAGTACAAACCACCTCTTTGGGGAGACTTCTCCAGGCACTGCCGATTCCGGCTCTCGTGATCGATCGATTGTTCAACATCTTGTTCTTCAACCAGTCGTGCAGAAACATCAGCCCGGATTATGAGACGATCAAGGGGAACAGCTTCGCTTCTCTCTTTCCGGAACAGGAAGTCGCCGAGAAGGCCCTATCCATAGTTCAATCCGTCTTCTTGAGTAGAAAATCTCATGTAATGGAATCCCTCATCGGCATACGTAACGGCAGGGTGTGGGCTCGCATGAATTTTCGCGCACTGAGAATCGGCCGGGACAGGTGCATCTTGATCCTGGTGGAGGACTTGACCCTTCAAAAAAGACAATTGCTGTTAAATCAAAAACATCAGGAAGAACTTCGAACAGCACGCGATAACCTGGAGAAGCGTGTCGCCGAACGCACCGGGGAATTGGTTGCGGTCAATCAGTCTCTCCGGGAAACGGAGCGGCGTCAGAAAGCCTTGCTGGACAACATTCCCGACATGGCATGGCTCAAGGACAGCAATTGCAATTACATAGCAGCCAATCAACCCTTTGGCTTGGTTTGCGGGTTAAGCCCGGAAGAATTTTCGGGCAAAACAGACTTCGACATATGGCCCGAAGCTCTGGCTGAACGCTCGAGAATAGAGGACATGGAGGTCATGCATTCCCGAACCGCCAAACGGGTGGAGGAATTGATCACCGACGCGGACGGCAACGTCAAATGGCTGGAAACCATCAAGACTCCCATTGTCGACGAGCACGGAGAGGTCATCGGTACAACCGGTATCGCACGTGACATCACCCGCCGGAAACGCTTCGAAGAACACATACAGCAATCTTTGAGGGAAAAGGAGGCGCTGCTCCAGGAAGTGCACCATCGGGTGAAAAACAACTTGCAGATCATTTCCAGCCTGCTTGCTCTCCAGGAGAGCAGCGTGGAAGACGAACAGGCAGTCGGCATTCTGAAGGACAGTCGCAGTCGCATCAGGTCCATGGCCTTCATCCATGAGAAACTGTACGGATCCAAGGATCTGGAAAAAATAGACTTTTCTGAATATATTCGCGACCTGACGAATGCATTGCTGGGATCGTACTCGGAATCAGCGTCTCGCATATCGCTGAGATTGGATCTGGAAGACGTCTCTCTGGGTGTAGGCACTGCGCTTCCCTGCGGCCTCGTTCTCAATGAATTGGTCTCAAACTGCATAAAGCACGCATTCCCGGAAGGCGGACAAGGGGAGATCGCTGTCGTGCTTCGCCGGTCTCCATTGGGCGGATACTCGATGACCGTTGCGGACAATGGAAGGGGGCTCCCGAAAGAGATGGATTTTCGAAAATCGAAATCTCTGGGACTCCGTTTGGTCACCAATCTGACGGAGTTACAGCTCTGCGGTACACTCCGGGTGCGGACCGATAATGGTACGGAAATCACTCTCATGTTTCAGGATCGAAGCCAAATTAGTCCGGGGGAACACGATGGCGAATCCGACAGTAATGATAGTTGAAGACGAAATAGTCGTCGCGATGGAACTCGAAGAAAAACTGAAGAACATGGGTTATCAAGTCGCTGCGATCGTTTCTTCGGGCGAAGCCGCTGTTTCGGGGGTGGACTCCAGTCAGCCGGATGTGATTCTGATGGACGTGAGATTGCAGGGCAGACTGGACGGCATTCAGGCCGCCAGGCTTATCGGCCGGCGCAGCAACGTGCCCATCATTTATCTCACCGCGTACGCGGACGACGCAACGCTGGATCGGGCGAAAATGACGGTCCCTTTTGGATACCTGATCAAACCGTTCTCCGAAAAAGAATTGAAAACCACCATAGAAATAGCATTGTTCAAGCACCGCCGCGACAAGGAACTGAGAGAAACTGCGGCATATTTTGCGGAGACCGTCAAACTGCTGGCTGCGGCCCTGATAATCACAAACGAAACTGGCGGTATCAAATTTATGAATCATGTGGCTGAGGTGCTCACGGGATGGAATTTCTCTGAGGCACTAGGCAGGCCTCTCCCCGAGATCTATGCGTTGAGAGATAAAGAAACCGGCGGAATCGTGCAAAATCCTGTTCCCCATCCTTTGAAGATGGGAGGGGTGTCGGGCATTTCCACCAATGTTCTCGTGTCCAGGAAAGAGACAGAGGTGAACATAGAAAGCAGCATGTCGGCGCTCTTCGATGATGCAGGGCGGTTTTCCGGCATACTGCTGACTTTCCAAGAGGCTCCGCCGGGAGTATGGGAAAACCAGGACTGGTTCAACCTGGCAGCCAATCTCTATCTGACTGCATGCCTGTGTTGTTCCGACGGTCAATATTCCAAGGCCGAAGCGCTGTACAAGAGGGCGCTGCTGCTGTTCGAGAAGAATTTCGGCAGCGACGATCAGAGAGTCACCAATGTCAATAATGATCTCGCTGTGCTGTACAAGAAAATGGAGCAACGCGAAATGAGTGAAACGCAGCTCAAAGAAGTCCTCTGATGTTAGCTACTCGGTCGCTCCGCGGCCTTTGAGCACGCCGACGACGTCCGGACGATTTTTTTGTGTGGCAAGCTTGAGAGCGGTCTTACCGGTATTCTCCTTGGCATTCACGTCAGCCCCTTTTTCAAGAAGCAGCTTCACGATAGCAGCGTTGCCCGCATCTGCAGCAAACATGAGGGCTGTTCCGCCGGTCTTGTCGCTCGCGTTCACGTCAGCTCCTTTTTCCAGAAGCAGCCGGGCTGCGGTGCTCCGATCGTTCGCCGCAGCATGCATCAGGGCAGTGAAGCCTTCCTTCTCCTTCGCGTTCACCTCTGCACCATTTTGAAGGAGAACTTCCACCATTTCGGGATCTTCGCCAGCAGCAGCAACCATGAGGGGGGTTCGGCCGTTTGGCGTCGGTATGTTGACATCGGCTCCTTTTTCCACGAGCAGCTTTGCGGTATCAGTGTGCTTGTTCAAGAGTGCATTCATTACATTCGTCACGTCGTCATTGCCGTTCACGGTTACGTCAGCGCCTTTATTCAAGAGAAACTTGACGACTTCCGTATGGCCGTTGCGGCTGGCAGCGGCTAGAGCGGTCTTGCCCCGCAGGTCCTTTGCGTTCACGTCAGCGCCGTTATCCATAAGCAATGTGACAATTTTCAAATGGCCGTTCAAGCTTGCATCCATAAGAGCCGTTATGCCTTCCCTGCAATGGGCTGCTACGTCGGCTCCGTTTTGTACGAGTATTTTTGCGGTTTCCACATCTCCTTTGTTGGCTGCCGCCATCAAAGCCGTTGCTCCGTTATCGGCTCGGGAATTGACGTCTGCCCCTTCTTGCAACAGGCGTATCACTTCTTCTCGGTTATCATGGAAAGCCGCATTGATGAACTTCCGGTTCTTGTCCGTTGCACGCACGATCAAAATGCTGACTATCACAATAATCAGAGCACATCCTGCAAAGATGCGGACCCTGTTCTTCATCGGTAACCTCACACCCGGAATTCGTACTGGGGTACGTGTTCAGTCATACGGGATTGTGCCGTCCGAATCAAGAACAGGCAGGCAAAGGCTTCTTGCGCCGGCAAGGAAGTGAACGGCGTTGGATCGCCATTCCTCTGAAAGAATCAGGTGGAGAAAATTTCTTGCCTCATAATCGGATAGAATTTCTCGAAAAATTGTCAATAAACAATGGGAGTGGTTTGATCGATTCCGGAGGCAGGAAAGCTGGAACGAAGGTCGGGTTGCCATGCAGGAAAAACCATACGATAGGCACATCGCATTGCCGAAAAAGAGACTTCCTTCTACGGACACTATTGATCTCAACAGCTTGTTTGCGGCTGACGCAGCCTTATCGGGAAGTTTCGATCTGAGTGGCCTGCGGACTACAGAATTCGCCAAACTGCTGAACGCATTACCAATACCCGCTCTGGTGGTCGACGCTGACCACAGGGTCATACTGGCCAACGAATCGTGTGTGGCAGTCGGGTTCGAGCCTGAGACAATACAAGGAAAGAATATTTCAGTTCTTTTTTTCGACGCTGATCAGGCTCGTGAAGCCGTCTTCCAGATCGACAACGTACTGTCCAAAAGAAAATCGCGGACCGGTCAATTCATTCTGGGAGTCGGCGGCTCTAGAATATGGGCGCGTTTGCGCATGCGGTCCCTCAGATTGGGAGACTTCAGGTCGGTTTTTCTGCTCGTGGAAGATCGTACGCTCGAGCGGGAACACGAGCAACAGCTCGAAATAGCCAACGAAGAGCTGGAGCGCCGCGTACAGGAACGAACTTCCGAACTCATGAACATCAATCGGCAACTGATGCAGGAAATCGTTTTACGAAAGAACGCGGAGTTCAAGTATCGCAGTATTTTTGAGAATGCGCCCATTTCCATCTGGGAGCAAGACCTGTCTGAAGTCAAAACTGCTTTGGCACGCCTCAGAACCGAAGGGGTAGAAGATTTTCGGCAATATTTTGACGAACACCCCGAGTTTGTCCGCGAAGCTATTCAGAAGATACGCGTTGTGGACGTGAACGATGCGACGGTAAGGTTGCATAACGCCCAAAGCAAGGAAGACCTCCTGGGGTCGCCTGAACGGGTCCTGGTATCCGATTCGCTGGATACAGTGAAACAGGAGCTTGTGGCGCTTGCCGACGGGAAGACCTTTTTCGAGGGCGAATCGGTCGAGCAGACTCTGCAGGGTGAACGCCGGGACGTGCTCGTCAAAATGATCATTCCCCAGGAGTCAGCCCGTTTCAAGCACACTCTGGTGGGCAAACTCGACATCACGGAGCGGAAACGGTTCGAACGGGCGCTGATTGAGGCGAAAACAGAGTGGGAACGCACTTTTGATGCGGTTCCTGATCTCATTGCCATAATTGACGCACATTACCGGCTCATACGCGTGAACAAAGCCATGGCCGACCGAATGGGGTCTTCTCCGGACTCGGTCATCGGTTTTCCGTGTTTCCAGCTTTTTCACAGGACGCCCAAGCCGCCGCGCCGCTGTCCTCATGCCCAGATGATGATCGACGGTAAAGAGCACCTGGTGGAGATGATAGATAAGAAAATGGGCGCCGCTTTTCTCGTGTCCGTTACGCCGTTGCACGACGGCGAGGGGAATCTCATTGGTTCGGTGCATGTGGCACGGGACATCACGAAAAGAAAAAGACTCGAAGAACAACTGCAGTATCACGCAACCCGAGATTCGCTCACCGACCTGCTCAACAGACGTTCTTTCCTGGAACTCTTGCGCACGGAATGCAGCAACGCACAGCGCTATGCAGTCCCGTTGAGCCTGGGAATTTGCGATCTGGACGATTTCAAACAGATTAACGATTCTCACGGTCATCAGGCGGGCGATCATGTCCTCCAGCTCTTCGGTAAGATATTGAAAGAGCAGCTCAGGGGGGGTGACATGGCCGGACGTTACGGAGGTGACGAATTCATTATCGCCTTTCCGCACACCCTTTCGGACGGCGCGGCTGAAAGTATGGAACGTGTCCGAAAACAACTTGATCTGTCGGTTTTTACGGATTCCGCGGGCAACGAGTACCGCGTGAGCTGCACCGCCGGCGTGGCGGAGATGCAAGATGGCATGCAGTACGATCAGCTTATCTATGAAGCGGACAAGGCATTGTACACGGCCAAGACGCGCGGAGGAAACCGGGTTGTGATTCGGGAGCCCGCGGAAGTTTTTGAGTCGAATGCGGGAGATCAGTGAAAAGAGGGTGCAGGTTCGGTACGTTTGTGGTTAAATAGTCCCTGGTGAAGTGCAGCAGCCGACCAATACCTCTCACGCAGGGGGCCAAAATGGTGAGTCGGACGCAAGCGAAGCAATTCATATCGTCTGTGATGAAATTCGGAAAGACCATCGATCCTGAAGACACCACGGTGCTCTACGGCTGGCTGTATACTTCGTCCATAGCCCTGCAACCATTCCCCACCGAATATTCCCGCTTTTGCGACCGCTGTCTTCATTCGTTCGACTCCCCTGAAACGAGACTGAGGACAGGACTCAAGATACTGAAAGCCGCGGCCGAAAAAGTGGATTCGGAAGAACGCATTCGGCTCGACAAGGTTACCGGCGAATATTTCAAGCTCCTCGAGAGAGTCTTTCAGTAAATAGTCTCCCTGTGATCATCCTCGAATTTCCGAGGAAGCGGTTCCCCGTGCACAAAAGGAAAATCCGGCAGCACGATGAGAGTGGATGTGCCGTGAGCGAGGATTCTCCCTGTCTCGTCGGTGACTTCCGCCTCTCCCAGTCCCAGGGTTTTGCCCAATTTAATTCGATGCCCTCTGGCAACAAGTTTTCCCGATGAGGCCGGAGCGAGATAATTGAGTTTGAGATCGACCGTCGTCAGACCGGAATTCTCGGGAACTTCCGGGTACACACACCAGAATGCCGCGGCGTCTATAATGGATGAAAAGACTCCGCCGTGGACCACGCCGAACGGCTGCAAGTGCCTGTCGCCCAGGTCGATTTCTATCAAGCTGCTACCGATATCGAAATCAAGCAGCTTCATGTTCAGTAGGGTGAAATACGGGCATTGATTTGTCGCGGAAGCCACTATTCTCACATAATCAGGGTTGAGTGCAGGCATTCAGCCTCCTTTCCACAAAGGTCATGTCCATCAGGCACGACAAGCAAAACAGGAAATCAGAAGAAAGTTATCTTCCGAAACAATCTCTCCGAGCGTGTACCATGCCATTTCGCGTCAGAAGAATCTCAAACGGGGGCCCGCCCTCTCGTCGAGCCTCGTTATTCCTTCTTCTCTCGCTATCTCCAGTGCAAGGGCATATTCTTCCCGATTCACGGACCTGTTTATGTCAGGACGTTCGGATGCTCTCCCGCATGGCCTGTATTGGTTCATGATGTTGACGTACGTGTTCGGAGAAACTTCTTTCTTCAGAAAGCGCATGGCATCCCGAGTTCCCGCAAGGCCGTGAGGCATGACCAGGTGCCGAACCAGTAAGCCCCGAGTCGCAATCCCCCTCTCGTCCGTTTGGAGATCGCCTACCTGGCGATGCATCTCTTTTATCGCTGCACAGACCACGTCAGGATAATCCGGCGCAGCCATGAGAGCGTCGCTTATTGCTGAATCCATACATTTCAGATCCGGCATATAAATATCCACAATGCCTTCGAGCAGCCGGAGCGTCTCCACAGAGTCGTATCCTCCGGTATTGTACACCAGCGGAACCCTCAAACCGTTTTTTGCCGCCACATGGACGGCAGCTATAGCGTGGGGCACGAAATGGGAGGGGGTTACGAAATTGATGTTGTGGCAACCCATATTTTGAAGCTGCAGCATAACCTCTGCAAGGGATGCGTCATCCAGTTCGCGACCTTCCATGAGATGGCTGATTTCATAGTTCTGGCAGAAAATGCATTTCAAGTTGCAGGAGGTAAAAAAGATCGTGCCGGAACCTCCGGATCCCACAAGGGGGGCTTCTTCTCCAAAATGGGGATTCGCGGATGACACCATCGCGGCGTCGCCAGTCTCACAAAATCCCGTTTCGCCTTGCAGCCGGTTTACTCCGCACTGCCGAGGACAGACTCGGCATTGCTTGAGCATTTCCCGGGCGTCCCGCACTTTCCCAGGAAATCCCCCTTCTTGCAGAGTCTCAAGGTATACGGGATGGAACATCAGCCTTTTCCTCCTGGATCGTACTGGACGCTTCTAAGACAAAGTCCGTGCGGGGGCGCAGTCGGTCCCGATCGGGAACGATCCGTGGAAACGAGTATTGAACGGAACTCCGAAGGAGTAATGTTGTTTCTGCCCACGAGCACCAGCGTTCCCACGAGGGATCTCACCATGTATCTCAAGAATCCCGTACCCTGAAGCGTGACGCGCAAATATCCCCGCTCGGTAGCGTACAGCTCGGCAGAGAGCATCTGCCTGACAGTAGAGGGAGTCCCCTCGGTCGGCGACCCGAAGGCCCCAAAATCGTGTGTACCCGGGAGACATTCCATTGCATGTTTCATGGCCCCGACATCCAACTCGTGTGGGATGTGCCAGGAATAGAGGCGTTGTAGAGGCGATCGCAAGGAGCTGTTCAGAATGGAATATACATATATCTTGGAGCGGGCGGAGTGCCTTGCGTGGAAATCTTCCGGAGCCGTTTTCACGGAACGAATGCTGACGTCTGCGGGCAGCACCGCGTTGCAGGCCCTGAGGAGGTCCTGGGGAGAATGCTTCCATTCTGCGAAAAAATGAGCCACTTGCCCCGATGCATGCACGCCGGCATCAGTCCGGCCTGCTCCGTGGACCCGCGTCGCAGTTGTGAGAATCCGCTGCAGGCCCTGTTCCACAACGCCTTGAACAGTGGGCAGGTCCTTCTGCAACTGCCATCCGTGATATGCAGTTCCGTCGTATTCCAGAAGGGCCACATACTTGTTCATGGATTCAACGCGACGCCAAACCCGATGGACAAACTAATTCCGCAATACTACGGTATTCGGCAGACCGGCGGCGAGTCCAACGGAAGCACAATGCGGAAATGTCATTCGGATCTTTCACGTGGGTTGATCCAGCCTGTCTATTGGTCGTGCGCATATTCGACAAGTTTCAAGAAGTACTTGTGCAGCCGGTCGTCGTTCGCCAATTCCGGATGGAACGAAGTAGCCATGAAACGGCCCTGACGGACCGCGACGATCCGGCCGTCCCCAAGTCGGCACATCACGTCCACTTTCGGTCCCACATCCGTGATAACCGGGGCCCTGATAAAGATTCCATGAAATGGGCCTCCTTCGATGCCGCTGATGCTCAGGTCTTCTTCAAAACTGTCCACCTGACGACCGAAGGCGTTGCGCTGCACCGTGACGTCCATGATGCCGAGGAGAGGCTGTTCCATTCCCACATTACCTGCCATGAACACCATTCCGCAGCACGTTCCCCAGACCGCAGCAGACTGGGAAAACGAGCGCAGCGCCTCAAGCAACCCATACCACTGGGCGAGCTTGCCGATGGTGGTGCTCTCGCCTCCGGGGATAATCAAACCGTCAAGTCCTGCCAGATCCTTGGGGAGCCGCACTTCCACGGCCTCGACGCCGAGGCTCCCGAGGACGTCGCAATGCTCCCGGAATGCCCCCTGAAGGGCCAGAACCCCTATTCTCATGATTCGGTTACCATCCCCGTGCCGCAAGGCGAGCATTTTCAGGCAATTCGGTCACGCCTATGCCCACCATGGGTTCGCCTATGCCCTTACTGACTTCGGCCAGAATCTTGGGATCGTTGTAATGCGTCACCGCCTGAACTATTGCTTTTGCCCTCAGAGCCGGATTGCCGCTCTTGAATATTCCAGAGCCCACAAATACGCCATCCACTCCCAACTGCATCATCATGGCGGCGTCCGCGGGTGTTGCAACGCCTCCCGCTGCAAAATTTACGACCGGAAGGCGGCCCTTTTCCTTGGTTTCCTTCACCAGCCCATACGGGGCTCCGAGTTCTTTTGCAAATGCCATGAGCTCGTCATCCCGCATTCCACCGAGACGCCTGATGTCTCCCATGACCGAGCGGGCATGGCGCACAGCCTCTACGACATCGCCCGTGCCTGCCTCACCTTTGGTCCGGATCATGGCCGCACCTTCTCCAACTCTCCTGAGAGCCTCGCCGAGATTTCTGCAACCGCACACAAAGGGAACCTTGAACGCCCATTTGTCGATATGATGCTGTTCGTCGGCCGGGGTGAGGACTTCACTTTCGTCTATATAATCCACGCCGATTGCTTCGAGTATCTGCGCTTCAACGAAATGCCCTATTCTGCACTTCGCCATGACGGGAATTGAAACCGCTTTCATGATTTCGAGGATCAGACCCGGATCGCTCATGCGAGCCACGCCTCCATGCGCGCGGATATCTGCAGGCACTCTTTCAAGAGCCATTACCGCGCAAGCACCGGCTTCTTCGGCAATACGCGCATGTTCGGGAGTAACCACGTCCATTATCACTCCGCCCTTGAGCATTTGGGCATGACCTCGTTTGACGGTATCGGTCCCTGTTTCCATTACATTTCTCCCAGAAGTCGTATCCGACGTTGCTGAAATCGCCCGACATGAAACGTGGGGGGATTAACCTGACTATTATAGCACTTAACTCTCGTGAAAAAAGGGGTAGGGGAATTAAACCGGCGGATTTGTGAATGGTGACATACTCCGGTCGCGGTTTCTGTCTCCCGGAACCGGCGTTGGAACGACACTGCGTCTATCGGACTTCTTTTTCCGGGATGTTCTTTTCAGTGCTTTGCCCACTGTCCGCAATGCTCCGGATTTCCCGGAACCCTTGAGTTACGGGTGGGAAAAGATCGTCATTGCGAGCAAAACCAAGCAATCTCCGCCCTTATACCAGTTCTCCAAAATTCTGTCGCATTCGTTCACGACTCTCGCCCACATTCCGACCATGAAATCATGTCATTGCGAGGAGTGGAACGACGAAGCAATCTCAGTCTCGGTAAGTTGGAGATTGCTTCGTCGTTTCACTCCTTGCACCGACGGAGGTTAGGCGCTTCCTCCGAGTAACTGGATGATTACAAACTCGCGTTTTTAGCGGTTGCAATTCAGTGGGAATGATCGAGGGGGGAGTAATACAGACAGCGCGGTGGGCAGGATTTCAACAGATGATTCTCCCGCCTGCACCGCGTTTTCCGGGGGATGCGCCGTTACTTCTTTTGCTTTTCGATCTTGTCTATTTCTTCCGATATGAATTTCTTATAGTTTTCGTCCGGAGACATGAGGGTTGCCATTTCAGCTTCCAGATTGGAGGGACGGATCTTGCAAATCCAGGCTGCTCCATACGGATCCTCATTCATTTTTTCAGGCTCGTCTTCCAACACTTCGTTTACTTCTGCTATTTCACCGGAGACCACCGCATAAATTCGACCCACCCATTTGCCGGACTCTATGGACCCGTATGGTTTGCCGCAGGTCAATTCGTCTCCTTCTTCGGGAAGATCCACGAAGGTGATCTCACCTGCCTGCTTTGATATGAACTCCGACGCTCCTGTCACCACCAGATCTCCCTCAATTTTAGCCCAAAAGTGATTTCTTTCATATTTCAGATCGTCGGGAAAAACATATCCTGCGTATTCCATTGCAGCCTCCTTTCAAGAAAGATCAAATGAGGAACATGCGACAATTTCTCTATCAACCTTCAACTATTTTGAGGAGTTCGGAAGGTTTCACCCTGTTCAACTTGAACCCGAGTTCCTGGGACGAAAAACCGAGAGCCAAGCCCAGGATTTGCGGATAGTAAACCACAGGCACCTTCAGGTCAAGACCGGCAGCTTTGGCAATTTTTTTCTGTTGCCCTTCGTACATTACATTACAGAAAGGACAGACGAGAACCAATGCTTGAGCATTCGTCGCTGCAACGTCCTGCAATTTGTTCCGAGCCAGCGCGTTGGCGACTTCTTCGGACATTCCCAGGACACCTCCGCCACAGCAGTCTTTCAGGGACGGATAATCCACCACCGCCGCGCCCGTCACTGCAATGAGCGCCGACAGGGTCCGGGGAACCTCCGGGGAATCAAATCCCGCGGTAAGCTCGGACGGTTTCAGATAATGACACCCATAGTGAGCAGCAAGAACCACGTCAGTGAGGGGCTTGACCACGGCATGTTCAATGGCTTCCAGTCCGATCTCCTCCCACAGTAATCGCATATAGTGGCGGACTCTCACCGGGCCTTCGTAGTGCAGATTCACTTTCTGTAGCTTCTTGTTCACCCTTTCCTTCAGGTCCGGATGGGAATCCAGCTTATGGGCTGCTTCGGATAATGTTCCGACACAGGCATTGCACAGGCCGCAAATTTCGAGGCCTTCCTTTTCTGCGAGAGCCAAATTCCTTGCAGAGATGAGCAACGTGTCTTCAGCGTCCAGAGATTTGAGAGGAAAGCCGCAGCATCCGAAGTCTTCGTGATCGCGGAGCGTGATACCCAATTTTTTCGCGGTCAGTCGTGCAGAGACTTCATAATTGAGATTGCGAACCGGAACTGTGCATCCAAGATATAAGAGCGCTTCCATGAAAATTTCTTTCAGTTGAATGGGGGCAGAAACGACTACCGAGACGGCCCTTACAGAAGTCGATCGTAATCATCGGGGTGCTCCACTATGGGCGGAAGCCCGATTTTCTCGCGTTTTTCGTTTTCAAATTCCGTCACTTCGTACAAGCGGCCGTGCCTTTTCAGCAGACCTTTTTGAGCGGTAAGGCCCGGTGGCACGCAAGCCTCGGAGACAGCAAGATTTTTTATGGCGAACATCACGTCCGTGAACCGCACATTCTGAGGACACACCTCGTGGCACGCATAACATGACGAACACAACCAAATAAAATCGCTCTCCAGGACTTCTTTTTTCATGCCAAGGAGGATCATGCGTATAATCTTTCGCGGATCATATCTCTTGTCCACCGCTTCAATGGGGCACGCTGCAGTACACGCCTTGCACGCGAAGCACGCCTTTATTCCTTCTCCGCCCGGCTGCCCGGCAACGAGGTCTTTGAAAGAAGGATCCGTATCATTGAGTTTTGTGCGGGTCATATTGGCACTCCACGGCGGGTCATCTGCCCTGCGAACTCGTTAACGGGCGCAGGCGACCTCTCGCTCATTTCGGAAGGGATCGCTTTCAGCCGGAGATTTTCCCATGAACATCAAGAGTGAGCAGCTTCCAAGAGATTTTCAAATGCTGTTCTTAATGCCCACGGCCTGTTTGCCGCCACCGCAGCGAACAGAACTCGGGCGGGATCAATCCCGATCTCCTTGAGCATGAGTCCGGCCTGCTTCGTGCGCTCCTGCGCGAGGGACGTGCCGTAAATGGACGCGCAGTTTCCTTTGAAGCATCCTGCAGCCAGAACCCCCGCCGCTCCCTGCTGAAAGGCGTTCAGCATGTGCTCGACACCGATGCTGCCGGCGCATGGCACGACTATTGGGTCCAGATTGTCGGGAACCGCCGTCCAAGCAGCTTTCATGGCCTGGTCCGCGGATCTGGAACACAGGAAGGCCACAATAGGCTTGCTCGACGCTGCACGTGCCAGACTCCGTGCAACCGCGCCCGGAATATCCGGTGTCCCCGCCCGGGGCTCCAAGCGAATCGCGGCCATCGGGCACTCAACCGCACAGATTCCGCATCGCACACATGAACCGGGATCCGCTTCCGCATGCCTGTGGAAGCCCATAGCTGAGTGCGGACACAGTCGAACACACGTGAGGCACATGGTGCATTTGTCCGGATCCACTACGGGCGGGCCGGGCAAATCGTCTCTCGCAGGAACAGAGCGGGTAACCGCTACCACGGCAGCATCTATATCCGTCTCTATCTGCTCGGCGGAGAAGATCCCCCTGGAAGGTCCCACGGCAAGTATGCCGGCTTTCGGAGTTTCCACCCCGCAGAACCGGGTGGACTCCGGTTGCAGGAACGGGCGAAAAGCCGGAGACGAAGGGATTGCGGCAAGCAACGGCCCGAGTGCTTCAGGGGGCAGCACGTGCTCATCCACCACCAGAATGTCCGGTCGAAGTTCCAATTCGGATCCCAGCAAGGGATCGTCAAAGAGCATGACTGCGCTTCCGGCAGTCATATTGAAGGTCGGCCCTTCTCCATCGAACTTGAAGAATATCGTCCCTTTTTCGCGGCATTCCCTGTAGCGTTTTTCCAGACCGGGCGCAGCGACCTTCACGTTTCTCGTGAACACATAGCATTGCACCCGACAGGATTCCGGAAGATTTTCGATGGCACAGAGAACTCTCTGCAGCATAAGCGGGTCAGATCCGCCTTCGAGCCCGCACAGAAAAGCTGCATGAAGTCTGTCTGCTTTGCACGATATCGGCCATGTGCCTGAGCCGAGTTTCTCTTCCAGTTCGGTCAACGAAACGATACTCTGTGATGGACTCAGGCCGTAATCTTTGAATTTGGGAACCAGCTTCGCAGGCATCGCTGAGATGACGAATCCGTACCGTTCCCGGGGGAGTCCTGAAGAATTGCGGAAAGAGACCTCGAATCCTCCGGAAAAACCACGTACTTGGTCCACTATCGCGTCCGGGGTGACGGTGCATGTGTCGTCCGCAGACACGATCGAGGCAGGACCCAGAACGCGAACTTCGTAACCCGCGTGAGTGAGGCGTCGAGCGATCTCCAGCCCCACGCCATCTCCGCCAAGCACCAGTATCCGCCGGGACACGCTCTCGTCAGCGAGCAGTTCCCCAGTGAGGAACAGAGATTCAACCACGGGCTCGTTCACTTGGGTTTTCCTCCAGAGACCGTCCCGACATAGGAGGCCACTTCTCCAGCGGTCCGGATTGCATGGGAAACGGTTTCCTCTATGGATCTGGGGCCCTGCGCGGTACCCGCGACGAAGACGCCGTCTCTGCCGGCAGCAACCTCTTCGCCGTCCTTGCCGAAGAACCCGTCTGAGTTGAGCCGTAGGCCGAGCATTTCCCCCAGCGCTGCGCAGGTCGCGTTCGGTGAAATTCCCACACTGAGAACCGCGAGGTCGTAGGATTCGACGACTCTGTTGTCGTCCGGCCCGTGATAGATCAGCTCCGGCCGCGCATCCGGTCCTGAGCGGATCTCCGACGGAATTGACCTGATGAGTTTCACCTCTTTTTCGGCTTCCGCCAGGCGACGCTCGAAGTCCCTGTCAAAGGATTGCATGTCCATGTAAAACATCGACGGCAGTATATCGGGAGCGATATCTTTGAGAAGCCGGGCCAGTCTCATCGCGTATCCGCAACAGACCCGTGAACAATAATTTCTGCCGATCTTTGGGTCTCTGCTGCCAACGCACTGAATGAACGCGACCTTTCGTACGTCCCGAAGGTTTTCCGAGTTCTCTCGCAACCTGGATTCCAATTCCAAACCCGTCACCACCCCCGGGACGCGGCCGTATCCGAAACGGGGTTTTTCCGAGGGATCAAACGCGGTAAAACCGGACGCGATCACCACAGCGGAGGCTTCCATCGCGGAAAGGGCTCCGGCCTCTCCCACCAGCGTCACCGCAAAGCCCCCGTTTTGAATCTCCACATCCTGCACGGTCGTGCTCAACAGAGTTGTTATGGACGCACAGTGTTTCACGTGGTGGAGAACATCTTCCAGGAGGCATGCCCCGCATCGCCGGCATCTATTCGTGGCCTTGCAGCAAAGTTTGGCAGTATGTCCCCCCAGTGCTGCAGAGGCTTCCACGATCGCGCAATCATGGCCCAGAGCCGCAAGTTCCCGCGCACACCAAAGGCCCGCCACGCCGCCACCTATTATAACGACAGGTTTCTTCATGAACATGCTGCCTGAATCATTGAGGTGTCCCGATTCTTTTACACTTCGCATTATGAGGTGCGCACAGCTGTATGGAGCAATGAGCGCTCTCATGAAATGCGCCGGAACTACTCGGCTGTAAACCTTTTTTGGTACTCTTCCCGGACTATCCTGCCCGGGTGCCCGCTCAGGTGGTTCTGTCTGGGTGGAACGAACTCTTTGAGGATATCCAGCCGCGACTGGCCATGAAGTCGCTCAATGATGCGCACCCACGCGCAATCCCTTGCCGGGTCCGTTTCGCACTTGCCGTTCTTCGGCCCGCCACACGGTCCGTTCAGGAGACCCTTGGCACACATGGTCACCGGGCATATACCGCCTGTTAGTCCGAGATAGCATTGATTACAGGATCTGCACCGTTCCGTCCAAACCCCTGCTTCTTCAGCCACCCCGATAAAGCTGGTATTCACTCCGGGGAAAACGGGCTTGAGCGGATACATTTCCGAAAGGAACTGTATCCCGGCTCCGCAAGCTAGAGAAATGACAGCATCGGCGTTTTCCACGTGGTCCTTGAGAAGGCGGAGAAACTCCCGGTCGCACTGTCGTTCCACCGTTGCGGCACACACCTGGTAATCCTTCTTGTCGCGTGCGGCCAGCTTCAGCTGTGCGGCGAGGATCGATGCCTCTTTTTCGCCTCCGGCAAGACATACGGCCACACATGTTCCGCATCCGGCTACCAGGACGCGGGAATAGCGGTCAACCATTCGGTATACTTCAGAGAAGGGTTTCTGCTGGGCTACGATCACGTGCACCTCCGGAAGGAAGCAGACAGGAATTCACTCTAAAGAATAGACAATACAACAACGCATGTCAAGATGAAGACAGGACGGCGGCTAATTGTAGCTTAACGTAACGATTACCATGCGCCTGCGGACGTCGCTGTGTCGGAAGCCTTATAATAAACCGTTCCGTATTATGAACAGAAATTCAGGCGCCCAGGTGGCTGCGCAACAGTCGGTCGGACCGCGCAACCCCTACAACTCACGGTATCAGCGCAGCTCCGGCTTTGAGAGCGCTCGTCTTCATCATGCGCAACACCTCGTTTGCCTGGTCCAGAGGAAAGACGTCCACCACGGTCTTCACGGGGATGTCACCTGCAACGCGCAGAAGTTCCCTCGCGTCTTCCCGCGTGGTATGGGCGACGCTCCGGACCGTTCGTTCGCCATAGATGAGGTTGTAGTCCATTTCAGGAATCATCGTCATTGTGATACCTGCCAGGGTCAGAGTGCCTCCTCTGTCCAGCGCTGCCAAGGCCACAGGCACGAGATTTCCGGCTGGAGCGAAGATAATGGACGAGTTCATGGGAACCGGCGGCTTTTCATCCGCGGTGCCCACCCATATGGCGCCCAGGTCTTCCGCAAGCTTCCTATGCTTGGCGCTCCGGGTGAAAACGTGGACCCTGCACGCTTTCCTGACCGCCAGTTGCACCACCACATGGGCCGAGTTTCCGAAGCCGTACAGGCCCAGGTTCTGTCCGGGTCGAACTTCACTGAGTTTCAGGGCGCGAAATCCGATAACTCCACCGCACAACAGGGGGGTAGCTTCGGAATCCGTAAATACAGCGGGAACCGGAAACACGGACGATTCGGGGGCAACCATGAATTGTGCGTATCCGCCATGTACATGGTATCCCGTGAATCGAGCTGACGTGCACAGGTTTTCCCGTTTTTCCAGGCAAAAGCGGCAGGAGCCGCAACTGGAAAAGAACCAGGTCACGCCGACTCTGTCGCCTGGTGTGACACTGGCGCACCCGGGCCCCAGCTTCTGCACGGTCCCGACAACCTGATGTCCGGGGATAAGCGGCATGACTGGGAGCGGAAGATCTCCTTCAACGGTATGTAAATCCGTGTGGCACACGCCGCAGGCATTCACCCGGATGAGAATTTCTCCTCGTTGCGGCTCCGGCTGGGGATATTCAACCATTGAGAGAGGCCGGTCTTCCACCGGGGCGGTCTTCGCCAGGAGCATGGCCTTCATGAACGAAACTCCTTGAGGGGCGCGGAGCGAAAGGGCTTCCCGCCCAAGCAAAGCGCGTCGGGTACCGTTTATTTTGCAACTTCAGTTGAAAGCGTGGTCTTGTCCGTGAAGGTAACCGTTACGGAAAGGCGTGCCCTGGGATCCGAAAGCATTCCGTTGTCAGCAGCGTACAGGTACAACGTGCGGCGCCCGGAAACGGGCGTGTTCAACGTTCCGCCCTTCTCGTTTATCAATTTGAATATGTTCGGATACAGGGCCACTCCCAGGAACATGAGAGGAGGTTTCGGATCGCTGGACCAGCGCACCGCGCCGTCGGTTCCGCTGATGTCTACCTTGGCGAGCTTCTTGTTTTCCACTTCGAGCTTCATGATGAAGGTGCCGTCCAGATACCCGTCTTTTCCGGGCCTGGTGGACGTATTCACCAGGTCGGCAATGAACCCCCTGAATTCGCAGTTGATCAGTCCCTTTGCCTTCGCGGGCTCTTCAACGCCGGGGACGACGGTGGAGGTGGATGCGGGCGGCCTCGTAATCAGCTGCTGGTACGACGATCCGTCCGACAGATGAACAATCATACGCAGTTTCTGACTTGTCGTGGCAAGGTCGCCGGGATCCGCTCCGTACACGAAAAACTGTGCTCGACCGTCAATGGGAATGCTCACCGCGCCGTCGGTCTTGTTCAGCAGGGCGGTGGGCGCAGTCTGATACGCGACGGCAAGCCCCCACGCACCGGGCGACGTGCCTGTTGTGGCCCATTTTTTGGCAGGACCGTCCACGTTGTTGATTTCTATTCCGGTGATCGTGCTTCTCGGAGAAACGTCAATATCCAGCCCGAATACGGCATCCTGCTGGCCGTCCGGCTTCAGCCCGGGATACAGCCCCACCGCGTCTGTCGGCATAAACCCCATCCAGGTGGGCAAGAAGCTCACTTTTGTCGCGGCGGTGGGGGGCTCTTTCTTGGTATCCTTCTGAACCGGACACCACGAAATCTCGCCGTCACTGAATGTGACGGAGATGCGATAATTCGTTGCTCCCCCCGCGATTCCCCCGTTATCGGCAACGTAGAGATTCAGTTGAACGCGGTCTTTTACCTTAATGGCAATAGAGGAGTCTTTACTATTCAGGAGATGCACCGGATCGGAGGTCAACGCGACCCCAACTGCAGGGTTCTTGCTCGAGGGAACTGTATCCCAAACGCCGGCCACCCCATCCACGTTTCTGATTTCGATGGCGGTAATCTCTTTGTTCGGGGCGTCCACCTTGAGCTCGAAGAGGCCGTCGGCAACATCGTCACCGCCTATCCGTTTGGTGGGGTTCACCGCATCATAGTTCGATATTCCCTTGAGAACCGCGGACATGCGAACCGGAAAAACCCCAGGCTTCACCTGAACGTCTTCGGGTGCGGAGCTGATTTCGGTCCTCACCGGAACCACGATGGACGTTCCATCCGAATACGAGACTTTGATCTGATAGTGCCGGTCGGGGTGGGAAAACGCACCGTCATCCGTGACAAACAGGAGGAGATCGTTTTCCTGCTTGCCATTCAGATTTAGCGGACCCGGAGTCTTGTTGATGATGTCGGCAGGCGTCTTTGCCCGGGCCGCTCCTACATAACCTGCTCCAACCGCTTTTCCGGGAATTGTGTTCCAGATCCCGGGCTGTCCCTCAATGGATCGGACTTCCACTTCCGCAATGGTTCCCGTTGCCGCCCTGGGTTTGAGATTCAGAGCGAAAACCGCGTCAGGCTTGCCGTCAGGCTTGGCTGACAGTTTCCCCACACGATCGGACTTTTTTACACCGAAAAATATGGCCTCCCCTGCAGACGGATCCTGAGCGCCCGCTGGTGCATAATTCAACATCAGCAGTACTGCAATGACGACAGCCGAAACTGAATAATAAACGTACCGTGCGAGCAGGGAATCCTCCCCTCCACTGGAGCCAAACATGGACCAAATCCTTCTACATTCGGAAATCTAGTTGATAAGATTACGGAATGTCAATAAAAAACGTGCGTGCCTCGTAACCCTTCAGTTACTTGGGGGAAGTGCCTAACCGCTGTCATTGCGAGGAGTGAAACGACGAAGCAATCTCGATACTTGAAGGCGAGATTGCTTCGCTACGCTCGCAATGACGATCTTTTCCCACTCGTAACTGAATGGATACCGTGCCTCCGGCAGAACGCTCATTTTGGAGAGGCTGAGAAGTTTTTGCCGGGCAGTGCTTCCTTTCAACTGTGGCAACCTCGAATGTCCGGGGATACGCGTGCCACGGCTTTCTGTTGACACGACGAATCCTGAGATTCTAGAATCTGACGTTCTCGTTTTTCGTGATGAATGCAGGGAGGGTAGACCGTGATAAAGATCGGAATGATCGGGGGGTCCGGATTCGATGATCCCGATTTCCTTACCGATGTGAGGATATTCAAGAAAGGAACGCCTTTTGGTCCACTCTCGCATGACCTGGTTGCAGGCAAAGCGGGGAATGTTGAAGTCGTCCTGATCTTGCGCCACGGAAAAGGGCATCGCCTGATGCCGTCAGCGGTAAATTACCGTGCAAACATCTGGGCGATGAAGGAGTTTGGAGTGACTCACGTGATCGCGACCACTGCCTGCGGTTCCCTGCGAGAAGAAATCGAGCCCGGTCACCTCGTTTTTCCCGATCAATTCATCGATCGCACCCTGACGCGCAAGAGTACGTTTTACGAAGGGGACCAGGTAGTCCACATGTCCATGGCGGATCCGTTTTGCGAGCGCTTGAGGAACATTCTCATCGACACAGCGGCCGCGCAACATATTCCCCATCATTCCCGGGGAACGGTGGTCACCATCGAAGGGCCGAGATTCTCCACTCGAGCCGAAAGCCACATGTTTCGCCAGTGGGGTTGTGACATCATCAACATGTCCACGGTCCCGGAGGCGGTCCTCGCGAGAGAGGCAGGCATGTGCTACGCGGTGGCGGCCATGAGCACGGATTACGATGCCTGGCATACCAGCGAAGAACCCGTTACCTGGGAAATGATCGCGACCGTCATGAGCAAGAACGTGAAGAATGTGAAAGAAATTTTCTTCAAGGCGCTTCCTGCAATCACGTACGAAGACTGCGCGTGCAGGCACGCGATAGAAACAGCGAGCGTCTAGACTTTGAGCGAAGTTCGGAGACGGCAGATCAGATCTGCACATGAACGAGAATCCGGCGCGGAGGAAGAAATGGATCTGGCTGACAGTATCCAGGTGGCTTTAGGGCAGCAACCGGTAGACTTGCTCCTGAAAAACGGCAGGCTCGTAAACGTCCTTTCCGGTGAAATTCATCCCGCTTCGGTGGCTATTCACCGGGGTCGGGTTGTGGGATTCGGCGATTACGAAGCGATTGAAGCCGTGGACCTGGATAACGGGTACATCTTGCCGGGTTTCATTGACGGGCACTTGCACCTGGAATCCAGCATGCTCAACATCCCCGAATTCGCTGCGAATGTGGTTCCCCTCGGCACCACGACAGTTGTGGCGGATCCGCACGAGATAGCCAACGTAATGGGACTGGACGGCATACGCTACATCCTGGAAACAAGCGCGGATCTCCACTTGAACGTCTTCGTCATGTTTCCTTCCTGCGTACCGGCAACACCTTTCGAGACCTCGGGCGCAGAACTCACACACGAGGACATGGAGGTGTTTCGGGACAACGATCGGGTTTTGGGACTGGCCGAGATGATGAACTATCCCGGCGTACTGTTTGGCGACCCCGAAATCCTTGCGAAAATACGCGTGTTCCAGGACAAGGTCCTGGACGGCCACGCACCCGGATTGACCGGCAAGGACCTGTGCGCGTACCTCGCGGCAGGAATCGGTTCGGATCATGAGTGCACGTCGCTGGAAGAAGCGCGGGAGAAACTTCGCGGGGGCATGCGCATCATGATCAGGGAAGGTTCCGCGGCCAAGAACCTCGACGCTCTGCTGCCCCTGGTAAACGATCATAATTCTCGAAACTGTTTCTTTGTCACGGATGACCTGGAACCGAGTGACATCATGGAACAGGGACACATCAACCGACTTGTGGCCAAGGCCATGAGGAAAGGAATGGATCCAGTCAGGGCAATTCAAATGGCGTCTATTAACGCTGCCCGCTATTTCGGGCTCAAGGGCTACGGAGCGGTCGCGCCGGGGTATCGTGGAGACGTACTGGTGGCGGAAGACCTTGAAGACCTGAAAATCCAGAGGGTATACGCATCCGGACAACTGGTTGCCCGGAACGGACACTTTTTGGGAAATCGGGGCCAAGCGTCCTCCGCGCATCTGCCATCCAGCGTGAATGTAAACTGGGCCAAGGTTCGGGACCTGTCCGTGGCGGCTCAGGGTAGTGCCATAAACGTTATTCAGGTCATTCCGGGACAAATCGTGACGAAACGAGTCGTGGAACAGGCCTTAGTGTCGAACGGAAACGTTTTTGCGGATCCGGCCCGGGACATTCTCAAAATGGCGGTCATTGAAAGGCACAGGGGCACAGGGGCTTTTTCAGTGGGGTTCATTCGCGGGTTCGGTCTGGAACGCGGTGCCATTGCCGGCACAGTGGCCCACGATTCGCATAATATCGTTGTCGTGGGTACCAACGACGAGGATATGTTGACAGCCGCCCGTCATGCTGCAGCAATGGGGGGCGGAATGACGGCCGTGGAGAACGCTACGGTTGTAGCGGAGTTGCCTCTGCCCATAGCAGGGCTCATGTCCGACGGGAGCATCCAGGACGTTCGTGAGAATTTGGACAAACTGACAAAAGCCGCACACGAGATGGGCTGCAAACTGGAAAATCCGTTTGCGACGCTTTCTTTCATGGCGCTCACCCCGATTCCCGAATTGAAACTCACCGATCAGGGTTTGTTCGATTCTCTGAACTTCAGATTCATTTCTTTGTTCGACGTGTCGTGAGAGGCTGCGCAGAATGGAGGGAAGACAATTTTTGCTGCGCGGGGCAATCATTCGGACGCGCGGCGAAGTGCCTGACTTTCGGCGGTGCGAGGAGTGACACGAGCCGGCAATGTAGATCATCAAGAGCGGCGATTGCTGCGCTTCGCTCGCAATGACGCCCTGTTCCCATGCGCAAGTGGGTGAATGCTCCGCCGGTTGGGATCCTCTTGACAGACAGGCGTCCAGGGGGGTATTAATGATTTAGGAATAATTACTATTACTAAAGGATCGAAAATGCCCCCTGAAAAATCGCTGCGCATGACGAGGCAGCGAAACATTCTCCTGGAAGAGCTCAGAAAAGTACATACGCATCCCACGGCTGTAGAGATCTATGAATTGGTACGCAAGCGCCTTCCTCACATCAGTCTGGGCACTGTGTACAGAAACCTTGAATTTCTCTCCGATATAGGGCTCATTCAAAAATTGGAAATGGCTGGAACTCAGAAGCGGTTCGATGGAAGGATCCAGAATCACTACCATATACGTTGCATAGGGTGTCACCGTGTGGAAGACGCGCCATTGGAGGCTCTTCCTTCGATAGACCAGGCGCTGAACGGGCTCAGCGACTATGAAATCCTGTGGCATCGTTTGGAATTTGTGGGTCTTTGCCCTGCATGCCGCGCTGACGCGGAAAAAAACAGGGGCAATGGTCGGTTGGGGAAAACGACCGAAACTTAGTCCCTTGCGGGCAGTCCTTTGCCCTGGGAGCGCGCATGGGGAGGATGCACCTGCCGGGCCGAAGCTGACGGGACCAGTTCGGGCCGCTATAATGAAGGTGGTTGAAAAAACTTGGACAATTTTTCGGGAATCCGGCGTATGCACATGCAGATGTCATGGTTCCGAATGTTTGTAACAGAAAAGGAGGAGGCCGCTCAATGCCGGACATGAAGGGATCGATCACGGAAAAAAATATTCTTTCAGCGTTTGCAGGAGAATCTCAGGCCAGGAACCGATACACGTTTTTTGCTTCCAAGGCGAGAAACGAGGGGCTCATTCAAGTAGCTCAGATTTTTGAAGAAACTGCGAATCAAGAGAAAGAGCATGCGAAGAGGTTTTTCAAGTTGCTCGAAGGGGGAGACGTCATTGTCCATGCTCCATTTCCTTCCGGAATTGTGGGTTCTACCGCGGAAAACCTGAAAGCCTCTGCGGACGGCGAGCATTTTGAGTGGGGCGAGCTCTATCCGGGATTTGCACGGACTGCGAGGCAAGAAGGCTTCGAACACGTCGCCAAAATATTCGATGCGGTAAGCGTTGCGGAAAAGCAGCACGAAAAGCGCTATCTCGGCCTATTGAGGAATGTGGAAGCCGGCACGGTATTTCGCAAAGATTCCTCCGTTGTCTGGCGATGCATAAATTGCGGATATTTACACGAAGGCCCAAGCGCTCCGGAAGCGTGCCCCGCATGTGCTCATCCGCAGGCCTATTACGAGCTTCTGGCGGAAAACTGGTAATGATGTGCGTCGAAAGCGGACGGGACTGACGAAACCCTAGTCAAGAACGCCGGATTCCAAATGTGCTTTAAACACGACAGGAGGTTACCATGACTGAACTGCTTCAGATTTACAAATGTGACGTGTGCGGAAACATTGTGCAAATGGTTCACGGCGGCGCCGGGGAATTGGTATGCTGCGGCCAGCCCATGAAATTGTTTGTGGAAAACACGGTAGATGCTGCCCGGGAAAAGCACGTGCCCGTGAAAGAAGCCAGCGCGTCAGGGCTTACCGTGAAGGTGGGAAGCGTTCCCCATCCCATGGAAGAGAAGCATTACATCGAATGGATCGAAATTGTCTCAGACGGAAAAAGCTACAAGCAATTTCTCAAACCGGGCCAGACACCGGAAGCAGTGTTTCCCGTGACGGGCGAATGGACCGCACGAGAGTACTGTAACTTGCATGGCCTCTGGAAATCCTGATACGTTAAGAAAAAACGGAATTATGCCTTTGCCAACGAATCGGTTCATAGAACCAGTGTCATTGCGAGGAGTGAAGCGACGAAGCAATCTATTCTTAACGGTCAGGGGATTGCCACGGGCTTGTGCCCTCGCAATAGCGGTCACATTCTTCCTCAAGTGAATAGGACCCAAAAAATTCCCGGGGAGACAGATCGAAGCTTCTCCCCGGACTTCCACAGCGTGGGGGATGCAGTATTCATCGATAACCGAACTGGAGAAATGCATGTATCAATGTCAGACATCGAATTGCGGTTACTTGTACAATCCCGAGAAAGGAGACCGCAAAGGCAAGATTCCAAAAGGTACACTTTTCCAAGACTTGCCGGAGGATTGGAAATGCCCGATTTGCGGCGCGACCAAGAAAATGTTTCGCCCTCTTGTGCCTGCAGGGCAACAGGTCGGTTGAGCTTCGGTGAACCGCTTCTTTTGGTCGAGAGGATCACATGAAACGAATTGTTCTCTGCTGTCTGGTCACACTGTGTGTGGCGACCGCGGGTTTCGTCCGGGCAGCGGCTTTCACCGTTAATGCGCATGTGCTGGACGAAATTCAGCTCCAAGTTCCGGACAGTGCGGCCCAAAAAAAATACCTGGGCGTGTCCGGGACAGCGACCTTGAATCTGCATCAGATCCAGGCGGATATCATAATTCTGGAACTATTCAGCATGTACTGCCCCATCTGCCAGGCAGAGGCCCATAACGTGAACAAGGTTCATCAGTACATAGAAAACAAGCCCGATTTGAAAACACGGGTGAAACTCATCGGCATAGGTGTCGGAAATACGCCGTTTGAAGTGGATGTTTTCAGGAAAAAATACGATATAGCGTTTCCTCTGTTTCCGGACGATTTGTTTCGCGTGCAAAAGGCCACGTCCAAGCCGATCCGTACCCCCACGTTTGTTGCGCTGAAACGAAAAGGGGACAAGACCATCACGGTCACGAGCGTCCACGTGGGAGCCATCTCCGACGTCGAAGCCTTCGTGAGGGGGATGGTGGGGCAAGAATAGGGATTCGTGATGAACCACAAGACGAAATTATCGGTACTCGGGGTTCTGGTCATCGCTCTGGTCTCTTGTTATTCCTCCGTATTCGGCAAAGATGCGGCCGTGTCCACCTATGATCCGGGGCAGCTCAAAGCGATCGATAGCACCCCGCGTCTCAAAGTGGGTGACACTGCACCGGATTTCACCTTGCCCTCTGTGTCCGGGGAAAAGATCTCGCTGGGGCAGTACAGAGGGAAGAAAAATGTGCTGATTTCCTTTGTTCCGGCAGCATGGACTCCGGTGTGTTCGCAGCAGTGGCCGGGCTACAATATTGCGAAGGACATGTTCGACGGGAATGATACCGTATTGCTCGGCATCACCGTGGACAACATTCCCACGCTGTATGCATGGACCGGGCAAATGGGCCACGTATGGTTCCAGGTGCTATCCGACTTCTGGCCACATGGCGCAGTTGCTCAACGGTACGGTGTGCTGCGATCCGACGGGACATCGGAGCGTGCTCTTTTCCTTGTGGACAAACAGGGAAACGTCCGCTTCATCGATGTTCACGATATCAACGTAATGCCTCGTCTGGAGAATCTTGCACAGGAACTCGAAAAACTGCCGAAGTGAATAAGACGTGGTTCTCATGCGGTTTCCCGGACGTGAAGGAAGGTGACGGTTGTGTTCACGTACCTGGCTCTCATTTTCCTGACGGCAATAGCGTTTGTTCCGTGTACCGGCCTTTTGTGCGCGGTTCACGGTCAGGCCGCGGCATTGAGTTCGGCGTCGGAAGAGTGTATCGGCTGCCACTCGACAACTACGCCTGCGATGGTTGCAGACTGGAAAAAAAGTCGTCACGCATCAATCACACCGGCCGAGGCGCTCAAGAAACCCGAACTCCAGCGGCGGGTGTCCGCGGAGAAGATCCCGGAAAATCTCATGGGGCATGCCGTGGGCTGCGCGGAATGTCACATGTTGAACCCTGAAACACACAAGGACGTCTTCAGCCATAATGACCGTAAAGTGCATCTGACCGTCACCCCGAAGGACTGCACCACGTGTCATGCAGCCGAGGCCGTGCAGTACGAAAAGAACATGATGTCCCATGCGCGCTCCAATCTCGCCAACAACCCTCTTTTCGTGAAGCTTGAGAAAAGCATTAACGGCGTCCAGTCGCTCAAGGATATGAAAACGACTGTTGGTGAACCGGACGAAATGACGGGAGCGGATTCGTGTTACGTGTGCCACGGCACTGTCCTTGAGGTTAAGGGAAAGAAAACGCGGGACACTGACGCCGGAGAAATGGAATTTCCCGTGCTGGCCGGCTGGCCCAATCAGGGAGTGGGCAGATTGAATCCGGACGGGAGTAACGGCTCGTGTTCCGCATGCCATCCGAGGCACCAGTTCTCGATACACATGGCTCGGAAACCGTATACCTGTTCCAAGTGCCATAAAGGATTGGACGTTCCCGCGTACAAGGCGTACTCCGTGAGCACTCATGGCGCTCTTTTTTATTCCCTCAAGGATGAATGGAAGTTTTCAGAAATCCCGTGGACGGTGGGAAAGGATTTTACGGCTCCCACGTGCGCGGGTTGTCACGTAAGTCTTGTGGTGTCGACAGAGGGCGACGTGGTGGCCAAGAGAACTCATCAGATGAACGACCGACTTCCCTGGCGCGTTCTCGGCCTGATCTATGCGCACCCTCATCCGAAATCGCCGGACACGTCCATCATCAGGAACAAGGACGGGCAGCCCCTGCCCACCGCGCTGGACGGAACCCCAGCTGCGGAATTCCTCATATCTCCCGAAGAACAGATCGAGCGACGGACAACCTTGCAAAAGGTCTGCCAGTCCTGTCATGCCAAAGATTGGGTCAACGGGCACTGGGAGCGTTTCGAGAACACCATACGGACCTCCAACGAGATGACCCGGACCGCCACGGAGATCATACAGAAGGCCTGGGACGAGAAGCTCGCCGACAATACGAGCCTGTTCGACGAAACAGTTGAGAAACTGTGGGTGGAACAGTGGCTTTTCTTTGCGAACAACACGCGATTCGCGTCCGCAATGCTCGGTTCGGACCACGGAGTGTTCTCGGACGGTCGCTGGTCCATGTCAAAGAACGTGCAACACATGCTCGATCATCTGCAGTTCCTCAGGGGAACGAAATCAAAAGCGGGACCCGCTCCGATCGAGGGGAAATGATCCTGCAAAATCAAGGAGACTCAAGATGGAAAAGAACACCTGGAAGTGCCCCAAATGTGGATACACTTTTGAAGAAAACCTGGGAACTCCTCCGCCGGATTCATGTCCGGGGTGCAAAGAGAAGTGCGAATTCGTCAATGTCAGCTGCTACATACCGGATTGCGGAGGATCGGGGCAGGATCCGAGGCTCGGATAATTCCAAGACAACCGGCTCAGGCGCTCGTCGCGTGAGCAGGTCTGAATGAAACGGAATCGAGGACTTACATGAAGGTCCTGGGACTATACGGCAGCCCGCGACAGGGCGGGAATACGGACATTCTGTTGAATGAGGCTCTCAAGGGGGCAGGTTCAGCGGGCGCGGACATAACGTCCATACGATGTTGCGATCTGAACATTGCCGGCTGCGTGGAATGCGGCGGATGTGACAATACCGGAGAATGCGTCGTGCAAGACGACATGCAGCTCGTATACCCGAAGCTCCTGGAATCGGAAGTCATCATATTGGCAGCACCCATGTTTTTTTACGGGATACCGGCCCAGGCGAAGATGGTGATCGACCGATGCCAGGCCATGTGGTGCAAGAGAATGCTGGATAAGACGCCGGAGCGGCGAAGAGCCTACGATGGTGGAAGGGGATTCCTCATCGCCGTAGGAGCGACGAAAGGCGGAAATTTGTTCGAAGGAGCGCAGCTCACGGCAAAGTATTTTTTCGACGCGCTGGATATGAGCTATGAAGGAGGCGTATTTTTCAAGTCTGTTGAAGCTAAGGCAGACATACTGAAACATCCCGATTACGTGAAGCAGGCGTTTGAAATGGGCCTGGAAGCTGCACGAAAAAAGTAGAGTTCGCAGCAGCCAGCCGGCGATCAGGACCGAAGACGAATCGGGATTTTTTGGTCACCCAAAGAGAGGAGGAATTCCCGTGCCCAAGGTGTTGGTAGCGTACGCCACCAGAACGGGTCAGACGCAAGATATGGCTGATTATATCGCGGAAGGCATTCGGTTTGGCGGCGCCGAGGCAAAAGTAGTAAATGTGAACCAGCTTCAGAAAGAGGACGATCTGGAAGGGTACGACGGCTACGTATTCGGCTCTGCAACATACCATGGGGAGATGATGCAAGCGATGAAAACGCTTTTGTTTCTCGCTGCGAAATTAAACCTGGAAGGTAAGCCGGGTGGTTCCTTCGGCGCCTTCGGATGGAGCGGAGAAGCTCCGGACCGCATTTACGAGACCATGCAGCACGTACTCAAAATGAATATGGTAGGCAGTCCTTTGAGATTGAAATCCTCACTGTTGCAGGGCGGCCGGCAGATGGCTCAGGACTACGGTCGTGCGGTGGGAAGAAAAATCGGAGATGGTATCGTGGAGTAAACATCCTCCGGTCGTCTCCGGTAAACCGGAGATTGCTCCGGCATCGTACTTCCCGGTGCCGCAATTTCTCTCATTCTCTTGAACACCTCGGTGGTTTTCCTTTCCTGAATGGGAATTTTTCCGGGTGTTTGCGTGCTCGGTTGTTTCCGGGATTCGCATTTCGCTCTTTTGGCGTTGCAACACGGTTTCACCGATCACTTTGCACAAGTTTTGCGAATCGGCACTTGCCGAACTACATATCTCCAGAGGAGGAAAGACATGCAGAAATATGTGTGCCAGGTATGCGGTTATGTTTACGATCCGGCTGTTGGCGACGAGGATAATGGCGTAAACCCGGGGACTTCTTTTGACGATTTGCCGGCGGATTGGGTATGCCCGGTGTGCGGCGCGGATAAGGATAGCTTTTCGCCTGAATGAAACATCTCCCCGCTCTCCGTTTCCCATGGGTTCGGGGAGTTTCAGCCGAATCCATTTCCAGGAACACGATAGCGAATCGGAACGCAGGTAACGGGGGCGGGGCAGACATCACCCCGACCATTCTTGATTACATTGGAGGAGAACCTTGCGAATAAATGTTGAACTGAAAGAAGGCATTCATTGGGTCGGGGCTATCGACTGGAATATCCGCGATTTTCACGGCTATTCTACCAATAAGGGGACAACGTACAACGCTTACCTTGTCATGGATGACAAGGTGACCCTTTTTGATACAGTCAAGAAGCCCTTTAAACAGGATCTTGTACATTGCATATACAAGGTCGTCGACCCAAGCAAGATCGACTATCTCGTGGTCAACCACGTGGAACCCGATCATTCGGGCTCGGTAGCCGAGATGATGGAGATCATCAAACCGGAAAAGCTCATTTGCTCGCCGAGAGCAAAAAAAGCTTTACTGCAACACTATCACCGGGAAGACTGGCCGTACCACGTAGTGGAAAGCGGACAGGACATAAGCCTCGGGAAGAGAACCGTTCAATTCATCGAGACGCGAATGTTGCACTGGCCTGACAGCATGTTTTCTTATCTCAAGGAAGACGCGATTCTGATTTCCAGCGATGCATTCGGACAACACTGGGCCACGAGCGAGCGCTTCAACGACCAGGTGGACAGCCACGAACTCATGTACCATGCAACGAAATATTATGCGAACATACTGTTGCCCTATTCGCCGCTGGTTCTCAAGCTGATAGCGGACGTCCAGAAACTGGGGCTCAAGATAGATATGATCGCTCCCGATCACGGATTGATATGGCGCGATAACCCGATGCAGATCGTTTCCGCATATGCGCAGTGGGCACAGCAGGTTCCCAAGCAAAAGGCCGTGATCATCTACGACAGCATGTGGCGCAGCACTGAAATGATGGCAAAAGCCGTTGCCGACGGCCTGGCCGAACACGGGGTTTGTACGAAAATCATGGATTTGGCAGGCACCCACCGCAGCGATGCCATCACCGAACTGCTCGATGCCCGCGCAATCATACTGGGATCTTCCACGTTGAACAACGGCATGCTCCCCCGCATGGCCGACATGCTGTGTTATATGAAGGGATTGCGCCCATCGAACAAGATAGGGGCGGCATTCGGCTCGTACGGGTGGAGCGGGGAATCGGTTCGCCTGATGACGAAGGCACTGGAAGAAATGAAAGTCAAGGTTGTCCATCAGGGAGTCAGCATCCAGTACGTTCCCGAGCATCAGGGGTTGAAACAGTGCGTTGAGCTAGGCCGCGAATTGGCCGTGGCAATCAAGAATCCGGCATAATCAATTTCCACTGTTGACGGGACGGCCGGTCTCCCATAGTGGCACGGGGTCCGTCGTCCCGTACCGCCCGCACTTTCAGGGGCCTACGGTGCTTTCGGCGAGCCCGACGGAAAACTGTAGGTGCGGCCGACCGTTCAGGTGCATATCCCTTTCTCCCATTTTCCTGTACAATTTCTGGAGGAGGGAAGGGGCGCAGACAGAAGTTCCCGCAGTTCCCATCCTGATGACATAGTGCGACTGGAGACGGGCGTGTGGTTTCGCAAGTTCTGAATTCTCTACAGGTTTCGTCCGGCCGAAGCAGAACCATTAAGAAAAAGGCTCTCGGTCTCTTGACTGCTAGAGACTGGCCTCGGCATGTTGCAGATATTCTTCAGCTGCCGGGCAACCAGGTCGTGAATCCGCTCATATCGTTCCTGATGCATCGTGATGAACTGGTGCGCTGGCGGGCGGTGATCTCCCTGGGACTGGTCGTAGCCGGTCTGGCGGAAGAGCACCTGGAACGAGCCAGAGTGATCATGCGACGGTTCATGTGGAGCTTGAACGACGAATCGGGGGGGATTGGATGGGGAGCGCCCGAATCCATGGCCGAAATAATGGTGCGCAGTGAAGTCCTTGCAAGGGAGTATTCTTCGGTTTTCATCTCGTATTTGAATCCGGATGGTAATTTTCTGGAGTACGAATTGCTTCAACGGGGCTTGCTGTGGGGGGTGGTGCGGTTGGCGCAGCTCCGACCGGCTAAGATTTCCGGTGCTGCTCCGTATCTCGTGACGTATCTGGAATCGAGTGATCCTTTCGTGCGGGGGCTCGCAGCCCGTGCTGTCGGCTTGCTCCGGGCCCGGTATCTCAGGGAGAAGACGGCGGCACTGCTCGAGGATGATTCTGAACTGAGGATCTTTGGAGATTCGGGATTTCAGGAATATAGGGTGAAGGAACTTGCCAGGGAGGCTCTGGCTGCGCTTGACGAGGATTAGCGAACCCGGTTCCGCCAAGACAGCGTCGCGGCACCCATGCCCGCAAGTTCATTGGTATGAAAGCGAGCGGATGCGAAAGTGCCTGTTGTTCAGGATGAATGATGTTGGGCCTCTTATCTTTTCCTTTCGAATAATTAACAAGGGTGAGAATGGCAAGTTCAGGGCATCCATTCACATATCGGCGGGAAAGGGGCTGTCATTGCGAGCGAAACGAAGCAATCTCTGCTTTGAGATATCGAGATTGCTTCGTCGTTTCGCTGCTCGCAATGCGACGGAATCGAAGGTTCCCGTACGAGACTGAATGATTGCCGTTGACGAGTGAGGGGTTCTGATGGATGTCGTAACGCTTTCGAGACTGCAATTTGCAGTCGCCACAATGTTTCATTTTCTGTTCGTTCCGTTGAGCCTGGGCCTGTCGGTTCTCGTGGCTATCATGGAAACCGTTTATGTGAGAAGCGGCGACGAAGACTACAAGAGAATGGCAAAATTTTGGGGCAAGATATTCCTCATCAATTTTGTCGTGGGCATTGTAACGGGATTGACGCTCGAATTTCAATTTGGGACCAACTGGTCGCAATATTCCCGGTATGTGGGAGACATATTCGGTTCGTTGCTCGCGATCGAGGCTTCTGCAACGTTTTTTCTGGAGTCCACCTTCATCGCGATCTGGCTTTTTGGATGGAACAAGCTTTCCCCCAGGGTTCACGCTCTTTGCATCTGGTTGGTAGCACTTGCTGCGAGCGGGTCCGCGTATTGGATTCTGGTTGCGAATTCCTGGATGCAGCACCCCGTAGGCTATGTGTTGAAAAGCGGCAGAGCCGAATTGGCCGATTTCTGGGCTGTGATAACCCAACCGTTTGCAATACTCACGTATCTTCACGTCACCTTCGCGGGGTATATAGTCGGCGGTTTTTTTGTCATGGGGGTCAGTGCGTATCATCTCCTTCGCGAGAATGGCAACAGAGAATTTTTTACCAAATCCTTCAGGCTCGCACTGTTGTTTTCCCTGATTTTTGCCGTGGGTGAAGTGATCATCGGGGATTTTCACGGCAAGGAGGTTTCGCGGGATCAGCCGGTGAAGGTCGCTGCTATGGAATCCCAATGGGAGACCATGAAGGGAGCCCCTTTTTCCATTTTTGTCATTCCGGACGAAAAAAACGAACGTAATCTCGTGGAGGCCCTGCGAATACCGAAAGGACTGAGTTACCTTTTGTACGATGATTGGAACGCCGAAGTCAAAGGCCTAAAGGATTGGCCCAAGAAGGACAGACCGCCGGTCGCGGAAGTGTTCTGGTCGTTCAGAATCATGGTGGGCCTGGGATTCATGTTCGCGACCATGACCGTGATCGGATGGATTGTCAGGAACAGGCTCGATGCACATAAATGGTTCTTGTGGATTATGTTGTTTTCCATTCCGCTTCCGTATCTGGCGTCGGAACTGGGCTGGATCGTGACTGAATTGGGGCGTCAACCGTGGATCGTCTACGAGATCATGAGAACATCGTAAGCGGCATCGGCCGTGCCTGCTTCACACGTGGCGATTTCCTTGACCGGATTCATAGTGCTGTATTCTCTTCTGGGGCTCGTGGCATTTGCGCTCATGGTAACCATTGCGAAAAAAGGACCTGCCCAGCCTCTACCCGAAGGCCCGTCGGATAGGAGGAGAGAGATTCATGCTTGAAACTGTCTGGTTCGTGATCTGGGGTATATTATGGGCCATCTATTTTTCGCTGGACGGGTACGATCTCGGCATGGCTGTGCTGCGGCCCTTTTTGTCCAGAGAAGACACGGATACGAGGATCATCAATAACGCAATGGGTCCTTTCTGGGACGGAAATGAAGTCTGGCTCGTCACCGCGGGCGGAGTCACCTTTGCCGCTTTCCCTGTCACGTATGCGGTGATGTTCAGCACCCTGTACGCCCCACTGCTGCTCATTCTGTTCGGCCTGATCATCAGGGCTGTATCTTTCGAATTTCGCAACAAGATTGATAGCGCTGCCTGGCGAACCCTGTGGGACACCTGTCAATTTATGGGAAGCCTCATTCCGTCGGTCTTGTTCGGAGTGGCCTTCGCCAACATTTTTCAGGGCATCCCCTTTGATGACAAGGGTGTGTTCCAGGGCACTCTTCTTGGTTTGTTCAATCCATACGGTATCTTGGGCGGGGTCTTGTTTCTGTTCCTGTTTTGCCTGGATGGCGCTATGTGGCTGGCGGCAAAAACCGAGGGACCTCTGCACGAAAGGACCGCAGCTGTTGCTTCGGGCCTGTGGGTTGTCGTTCTCGTTGTCGCGGTGGTATTCCTCGCGGCCAGCTGGTTTGCCACGCCACTCTACGGCAACTACCTGAAGAATCCGCTTCTCTTCGGCATCCCGCTGATGACGGTCATCGCTCTGCTGCTCACCAGACTGTTCATGGTCAGGAAGTCCTGGTGGATGGCATGGGGAGCCTCTGCAATTACCGTATTCGGTGCGACCATGTTCGGTGTCGTGGGATTGTATCCGAATCTCTTTCCGTCAAGCATGAATGCTGCGTACAGCCTGAACGCATTCAATTCGTCTTCGACGCCCATGACGCTCAAAATCATGCTCGCAGTAGTGTTGATATTCATCCCTCTGGTCATTCTGTACCAGGGCTGGGTGTATGTGCTGTTCAGAGAAAAGATCAGCAAAGAATCTTTGCTTTCGGATGAGGCTTATTGAAACTCAAGAAAATTTCGCGAAAGGGGACAAGAAACGATGAACGAACGTTCCGGACTGGTAACGATGAGAGGTAATCCGATAACTTTACTTGGAAATACGGTCACGGTGGGCGATGAGGCCCCCAATTTCACCGTTGTGGACACTGCTCTCAAACCCGTGGAATTTTCCTCGTTTCGCGGGAAAGTGTGCGTCATTTCTGCCGTTCCGTCGCTGGATACGCCGGTGTGCGACGCCCAAACCAGGAGGTTCAACAAGGAAGCGGCGGGTCTGAGCTCGGATGTGGCCATTCTCACCATCAGCATGGATCTCCCGTTCGCTCAAGCGCGGTGGCGCGGTGCCGCTGGCATCAAGGAGGTACAAACGTTTTCGGACCACAGGGAAGCCTCGTTCGGTTCCGCGTACGGACTGCTCATAAAGGACTTGCGACTCCTGGCCAGAGCCGTATTCGTGGTCGATCGCAAGGGAAACGTGGAATACGTGGAGATTGTCAAAGAAATTGCCGATCAACCGGATTTTGACGCAGCCCTTGCAGCAGTGAAAAGACTGACGTAAGTTCAAATGGGTGCACGGACGAGACTCACCCTTCGGGTCCATGGAGAGACGATCGGCAAGGAAACCAATGGAGGTTGGATATGCAGCAGTGGAAATCGGTTGACGAGATCCTGGATTTCGCAATAGGGCAGGAAGAAGAAGCCGCTCAATTCTATACGGAGCTGGCGACTCGCATGGATAGGCCGTGGATGAGCGCCATATTCCAGAGCTTCGCGAGAGAAGAAATGGGACACAAGAGGAAGCTGACAGACATTAAAGAAGGTAAGCTTCTCATGTCCGCTCAGAAAAAAGTCCTGGATCTCAAATTGTCGGATTATCTGGTGGATGTGGAACCGTCCGGCCACATGGACTACCAGCAGGCGCTGGTTGTAGCCATGAAAAAGGAGAAAAAGGCTTTCAAGATGTACACGGATCTGGCCGGCGCTACCGACAATGAGAATCTGCGTTCGGTTTTTCTGGGACTGGCCCAGGAAGAAGCAAACCATAAATTGCGGTTCGAAGTGGAATATGACGATTTCGTCATGACCGAAAACTGATAGCGTTTCGCCAATAGGCAAGCACGCTGGGGCGAGGGCGGGCATGTCCCCGAAGCGCAGTGAGGCGGTGCCGTTCGCAGCGGAGGAGACATGCCCGACACGATACATCTTGGAAAGCGAAACGGTATGACAAGGTGGACGAGAAGAGACGGCCCTGACCGTGTGGTCGGGGCCGCCAATGTGGCCATCAACAATTCTTGATCCAGGGAGAGAGCTTGAGAGGTCCTTTTCCTGAATTCACCTGTTCCCCCGCAAAATTGACACAACGAGTTATCGGTCATGTCTTCGGGCTATTCGTCGGTCACCTCTGTAGGGTTCCGATGGCTTGAACGCATCGGCTGCATGGCTCAAGAGCCGCCAACATGCGATGACACGAACACTTAAAGATGTTGGGGAATTCGGATTCATAGACCGTATTACTCCTCTAGGCGGAATCAGGCGTGAAGGAGTGGTCAAGGGCATCGGCGACGACTGCGCGGTCATTACCATCGGCGGACCGGAGTATCTACTTGTAACTACGGATCTTTTTGTGGAAAAAGTCCATTTCCTCATGGATTGGGCTACTCCCGAGAGTATCGGTGCCAAGGTCCTGGCCACCAATATTTCCGACATTGCGGCCTGTGGAGGAGTACCCAGAGATGCGTTCGTCAGCATAGCCGTTCCCGAACATATCGGCCTGGATTGGCTGGAAGCTTTTTATGCGGGTATGGCCGGGCTTGCCCGCAGTTTTGCGGTAAATGTACTGGGCGGGGACACAACCCGGTCCAGGAGCGATTTTGTAGCGAACATTGCCCTGACGGGACTGGTCCCCGTTTCCGAAGTCCTTTTCCGGCACACAGCCAGGCCGAATGACCTCATTGTGTTGACCGGACCCACGGGTGAATCTGCTGCAGGTGCTGAAATACTGCTGGAGCGGCCACGTGTTCCTCCGGACGTTGCCGGAGTGCTCGTCCGTGCTCATCTGGAGCCCGTTCCCCATGTTCTTCAAGGCCGAATCCTGGCCGCATCCGGTGCGTGTACCGCGGCCATCGACGTGTCGGACGGGATTTCTTCGGATCTCGGTCACATCTGCCGGGATTCGGAAGTGGCTGCGGTGGTCTACGAAGACAAATTGCCCGTCTCGGATGCGCTGCGTCAGGCTGGGACCATCATGGGGAAAGATCTGCTGGACTGGATACTGAACGGCGGAGAGGATTACGTGCTTCTTGCCGCGGTGGATCCGGACGGGCTTTCTGGCATCGAACGAAGCTTCAAGGAGCATGGTCTCCCGTTGTTCCCCATCGGTGAATTTTGCCGGGGTTCCCACATGGAATTGATCAAGAAGGACGATAGCCGCCACATTCTGAAGCCGGGCGGTTGGGATCATTTCAAGTAGGATCCGAATTCCCGTTGAAAAAAGAATCGTAAATGCTTCGTACGGATCCGGTTATCCTGAGATAGTCACCAACGAGAGTTTCCCCCGAGTCCTGATAACCCAACCGCCGCGCCAAACCTTTGAGCTTTTCCCCGCCGAGGGGCATCCTGTCTATACTCCTGTGTTCCATGATGCGGAGCCTGTCTTCGAGGCCGGTAAGAAACCGGTATCCGGAATCAAGAGCCTCAAACGAGATTTCATCTATGAGTCCCGTGTCGCGAAGGGCTGAAAGGGCTTCGAGAGTGTTGTGGCGTATTATGTCCGGAAAATGTCCCGCATTTTTGAGGATGTTTGCCTGAACGAAAAATTCTACGTCCACCAGGCCTCCGTGTCCTGTTTTGAGATCCACGTGGAGCTTGTCTTCCTGCGCGAGTTCGTCTTCCATTCTTTTCCGGAGGCGAGCTATTTCCTTGATGTCTGCATACGTCAGCTCGGTCCGCATGAGGCAGTCCCGGATGATTTCGGACACTTCCCGGGCAATGCGCCTGGGACCCGTCACGGGGCGAGCTTTAATAAGTGCCTGCTTTTCCCAAATTTTGGAGGTAGTTCGGTGATATTCCCTGAACGATGAAAGCGATGAAACAAGGGGTCCTTTCTGTCCGGAAGGCCGCAGACGGGTGTCTATGGCCCAGACCGTTCCTTCCGAGGTGGGAAGATTGAGGATAGATATGATGCGGCTAGCCAACCTGCTGAACCATTCGTGGCTCGAGAATCTGCCGATCTGGTCCAGGGGCGAATCATAGATGAAAATCACGTCCAGATCCGAGAGGTAGGTCATCTCTCTTCCGCCGAGTTTTCCCATTCCCAGAATCACGAACGGCAGAGAATCCACGAAATCATGGATCCCAAACTTGCGAGCCATCTCCTTTCCCGCGATATCCACAGCGCCTTGCAGGCACACCTCCGCAAGGTCAGCCACCAGTCTGCGGGCTGCGGACGAATCGATTTCGCCTGCGAGATGATGAACGCCGAGCATGAGCATTTCTTCGTTTTTGAACCGTCGCAGAATGTCCAGATCCGATTCCAGATCTTCCGAGTAGGCAATTCGCTCTATCAAGTCGTTTTCCAGTGATTCCTTTTTCTTGGGGTATTCGTCTGCGCCTCTCGCGATGAGTGAATCGATCGCTTGCGGATGCCGAATGAGCAGATCGGTAAAAAAACGGCTCTCACCCAGGATTTTCATAATGAAACGAACCGTGGGCGGATTTTCCAGAAGTGTGGAAAAGTAGGTGGAATGCGCGTAGAGCGAATCGATATAGCTGTCCAGTGCTATGAGCGCGTTTCCGGGTTCCGGGACCTTCACAAGCTCTTCCAGGAATAAAGGAGCGAGTCGCTGGAGCAGTCCGCGGCCCTTTTCCGTGGACATCTTCTTCGAAGAAGGCGACAGGATACCTTTCAGAATGGGATATGAGGCAGGCGGATCGCGGAATCCCGCCTTTTTCAAAAGAATCTCGGCCGCCGGCTCATCCTCGATGGCTTCGATTATTTTCCGGACCATGGGCGAGACCTGGTCGAGAACATCTTCCCCGGAATGATAGAACATACCTGAAAACAGGTCCTCCACGATCCGCCGGTACCGGTCCAGATCGGACAAGAATCGGTTCAGGGCGTCATCTCTGTATCCCATCCTCCTGGCGAGCTCTTCCTGATCCTCTACGGTTCTGGGGAGCTCGTGAGTCTGAACCTGGTGATTGAGCTGGATGCGATGTTCGGTCTTCCTGAAGAACAGGTACGCCTGGCGCAAATCTGCAGCTGTCGTCTTGTCCAGCAGACCTGCCTCCCGTAAGAGATCCAGCGCCTCCAGAGTCGATGCGGACCTGACCCGAGGGGTCCTGCCCGCATTGATGAGCTGCAATGCCTGAACGAAAAATTCGATCTCCCGGATTCCTCCCTGTCCCAACTTGATGTTGATGCCGGGCTTTCTCTTGATCTGAGCTTCTATGCGGAGCTTCATGATCCGCATTTCCTCGATGGTGGAATAATCGAGATGTTTCCGGTAAACGAACGGCTCCAATTCCTCGATGAAGATGGCTCCCAGGCTGCGATCCCCTGCAAGGTGGACCGCTTTCATGAGGGCCGCCCGTTCCCAGGTGCGACCCCAGCCGAGATAATAGTCCAGGGCATTGTCGAGAGACGGGATCAGCTCTCCCTTGTCTCCTTCCGGCCTCAGCCGGAGGTCCACCCTGAACGCGAAGCCGTCTTCCGTTATTTCCGACAGCGATCGCGACACCGATTGTGCCATGGATTCGTAAAAGCGGGTGACTGAAACACTCTCCGGTCCGCTCGTACGGCCTTCCTCCGGACCGCGCAAGAAGATGAGGTCCAGGTCCGACGAAAAATTCAATTCTCTTCCGGACACTTTTCCCATGCCGATTGCTACGAACCCCGTATCATGACCGCTGACCGGCGGCCGTCCGTGCTTGTGTACGAGCCTGCGCCAATGAAAGTCAACGGCCGTTTGGAGGCAGGCGCCCGCGAGATCCGAAAGCTCGGCCATAACTTCGGGAATGTCCGCGTACCCTGCCAAATCTCGCGTACCGATGCGCAAATAGTCTTCTTCTTTGTACACGCGGAGAATCTTGTCCAGATCCGTCGTCTTGTCAGCGGTTTCCGTCCGTCCTGCCAGCTCCCGTTCCTTGTCGGGTCGAGTCTTTCTCACCAGGTAGCCCCCGGACAGAAACATTTCTTCCAGGAGTTGCGGATTGCGGCACAAAACCGAGAACAGGAAACGGGAACCGGAAACGGCTGCGAGAAATACTCTGGCTGCGATGCTGTCCCTGAAAATGGTGTCTATGGTGCCGGGTGCTTGAGACAGCAGATCGTCGATTCTCCCCGAGGCGCTCCTCGGGCTTGAGCTATCCAGAATTTCGCTGACAAGGATGTGTGTCAGGTCGGGGTCAGCGTGGGAAAGATAATCGGAAAAACGGCCGCAGTTCCTTTGTATGTAAGAGAGCAGTTCCTGAATTTGCATCGTGTTTACACGTATCGCATCAGTCTTTGAAAGACAGGGGGCAGCGGATCTTCCTCGGAGATTATGGGGATTCCTGAAGCCCGCAAAAAGGCCGTGACCACTCCGCAGCCCGGCTGTTTTATCCCGTCGATGTCAACCCGTCTCAGACCGCAGGAAGGGCTGCCTTCCTTGAAAACGATGAGCGCGGCTTGAACCAGCTTCACTATTCGGGCGACCTCCTCCGCAGCGCTGACGAAAGCAGGGGTGCGGTCCACACCGTTCGCGTCCACCACGACGGCCGCACCCGCAAGAACCCCCACACCGTCTCTCCCACTGAAATAACAGGGGGGCCGCGGAATTCCCAGGCCGCCCAACAGTTCCGGGCAGACGGGAACGAGTATCGCCCTCTTGGCCAGGAAATCCAGTTCAGGATGCGGCCGGGACGTGCCGTCGTACCGCGTGTGGAGTCCTGCCAGGCACGCGCTTATGAGAACCGGTGTGCGCATGGTACGTCACCAGACAAAGATCGTAGTGTGGTGTATCACAAACAACTTACATAACCGGACATCTGAGCCTCTCCGGAAGTTTTCATCGAGCAGGGGAAGCCGGATGTGTCATTGCGGGCGAAGCGAAGCAATCTCGCTTAGTTGTAGAATAAGGACTGGAGATTGCTTCGTCGCGTCGCTGCTAGCGATGACACTGATTCGCGTGACGGCAAAGTCGGTGATTTGAACTCTATTTGCGGGACATCATCGCAGATCATTCCATGAAAACGACCTGTTCCTGCCCGTGCTCTCTGTCCACCACATCGCCGACGGCCCATGTCGGCAGCCCCTGTTCGCGAAGCATGCCCGCCGCCTTTTCCGCAAGGTCCTCGCGGATGATAATCACGAAACCGATTCCCATGTTGAATGTCCGGAACATGTCGTCATCGTCCAGACGCGCTTCTTTTTTCAAGAGGCTAAAAATAGGCGGAACGCGCCAAGAATTCTTGCGTATGCGAACAGCGCAGTTCTCGGGCAAGACGCGGGGAATGTTCCCCACAAAACCTCCTCCGGTGATGTGAGCCATGCCTTTGACCTGAACGCTCGAGCACACGTGCAGGACCGGTTTGACGTAGATGGTGGTGGGAGTGATGAGCTCCCGGCCGAGAGGCTTTCCCAGGTCGGCAATGGTCGCGTCCAGGGAAAATCCCCCAAGCTCCAAGAGCACTTTTCTGACGAGGCTGTACCCGTTGCTGTGCAGCCCCGACGAAGCTACGCCGAGCACGACGTCTCCCGGTACGATCGATGTACCGTCCACCGCTCGACTGCGGTCCACCATGCCAACGCAAAAACCCGCCAGGTCGTACTCCCCCGCTGCATAAAAATCAGGCATTTCAGCCGTCTCTCCCCCGATCAACGAGCAACCCGCCTGCTCGCATCCGGCGGCTATTCCGGAAATGACCGCTTGCACGATTTCCGGGCGTATGGCCCCTGTAGCGAAATAGTCCAGAAAAAAAAGCGGTTCCGCTCCTGTGACGAGAAGATCGTTCACGTTCATGGCAACCAGATCTATGCCCACCGTATCGTGTATGCCTGTGAGAAACGCAATTTTCAGTTTCGTCCCGACACCGTCCGTGGCCGAAACCAGCACCGGATCGTCATACCTGCTCCATTCAGGCCTGAACATTGCCGCGAATCCGCCCATCTTCCCGATTACTTCCGGCCTGAAAGTGGACCTGATCCGATGGGAAAGCGAACCGATCACTCTCTCGGCAAGCTCAACATCTACTCCCGCATCTTTGTAGGTTATTTTTTCAGCCATTTCGAACGTGTGCTCCATATAGCAGTTCTCGAAAATTCTGTCGGATTAGTTCATGACTTCCTCCGACATTCCGACCAGCCAATCATGTCATTGCGAGGAGTGTAACCACGAAGCAATCTCAGTACTAGCTAGTTAGATATTGCTTCGGGGTTCGCCCTCGCAATGACAGTCTTCGAATCCTTTCGCGTAAGCAAAACCGACACTACTTTTGAGAATCCCTGTAGTTGGTAAGACCGAGACCTTTGCTTATGTTGCCTGCCATCTCGGTGACTCGCCACTGTAGTTGCCGTTCGTCGATTGTTGTCATCCGGCCGTCCCGTACGATGAGTCTACCGTTCACGAAAACGTGTTTTACGTCCGATCCTCTGGCGGAGTAGACGAGCTGCGAAACCGGATCGTAAAGCGGAACCAGGTGGGGACGATCCAAGTCGACAACGATTAGGTCCGCGAGCTTTCCCGGTTCAAGGGTACCGATGCGGTCGTCGAGCCCTAACGCCTTCGCAGCGTCCACGGTGGCCATTCGTACGGCAGCCGCAGCGGGGAGCGCTTCCGGATCGCCCGTAACCAGCTTTGCCATCAGCGAAGCGGAACGCATCTCTTCGAACACATCGAGGTTGTTATTGCTTGCCGCTCCATCCGTCCCCAGGGCAACGGTTGTTCCCCGTTGCACGAATTCCCAGGCTGCCGCCGCTCCCGAAGCCAGCTTCATGTTGCACTCGGGGCAGTGGACCACGCTCGTTCCCGTTTCTTCAAGAAGGTCTTTTTCCCCTTCCGACAGATGAATTGCGTGAACCGCGACGAAATGTGTTCCCAGCACGCCCGCACGATGAAGGTATTCCAGCGGCCTGGCCCCATAGCGCCGCGTGATATCCTCGACCTCCCCGCGGGATTCGGACACGTGGGAAAACAGGAGCAGTCCGCGTTCACGCGCCATCTCATGAGCCTTCCTGAACGTGTCCGGACTACACAGGTAAGGCGAATGGCAAAACAGGGCGGGGGTGATGAGAGGATCCTTCGGGCAGCGGTCCAGAAAAGTGCGCGCGCGATCTTTCCATGAGCCGGCTTGAGGTGCGTCCGGGCTTGGCACGTCGAGAATGCCTTGGGCAATCACTCCGCGTAGACCCACATCCAGAGCTGCTGCAGCGGATTGTTCCATGTGGAAATACCCGTCAGCGAACGTGGTGATTCCTGCCAGGGCCATTTCCACCGCAGACAGGCACGTTCCCAGATAGACGAATTCCGGATTGGCGTGCTTTTCTTCGACGGGGAAAATAAAATCATGCAACCATTTCTGCAGTGGCAGGTCATCCGCGATCCCGCGAAGCAGACTCATGGCCGCGTGCGTATGAGCGTTCACCAGTCCCGGCATGATAAGGCAGTGCGAGCAGTCGATCGCCGTAAGCGCTTGATCATCCTCCAGAGGCTGGTTCACCTGTGCGAGGTGCGCGCCGGAAATCACGGTGCTGCCGTGGGGAACCACGTTCGGGGAAGCAGGATCGGCAAAGATCAACCCGTTTACAAGAATTGTTTCCGGAGTCTTCGACATTGGTGACATGCGTCGTTCTCAGCTGGCCGCGGGTGTTGCCACGGATTGGTTTCGACAGTTCAATGAGCTCTGCTCCGCCCATAATACGATCATACGGGGACGTATCTGTCCAGAAACGTGAAATACAGTCCTCTCTCTTTTACCGGGCTACCGGTGATGCTGGCCCACGCATCACTGTAGCTCAGAACTTGCGGCTTATAAAGTTCCACAACGCGATCCAAATGCGCTTCGCTTACCCGATCGCTCTTGTAATCTACGATGACCCAGCCATCGGTTTCCTCGAAAGCGAGATCTATAACTCCCCTGACGATCGTCGGCACGGCCGCGGCGTCCCGGTTCCCGGTCGCGGCCATTATCTGAAAGGGCACCTCTACGAGTGTGTGCTCGCTTGCAAGCGCCCTGCGCCAGATCCGCGAACGCGTTACAGCGAGAACCGTTTCGACTGCTTCTGCAACCAATGCCGCATCGAGATTTTGGTCCTCGATCGCCGCAGCCGCAAGCTTTTTCAGGTCGGGTTCAGGGTTCACCATAGTCGTTTGCAGCAAGAGATGTATCAGGGTGCCCCATTCCGTGCCGTGCTCACCCTGGGAATACGTGAATCTCCCCCGAACCACGGATGCTGCTTTCATGGCTTCCACTGCATACGTGTTTTCGGCGGCGAAATCCCATTTTCGTTCCATGTCGCCGCGGGCCCGCGCCACATCCGATTCCGAAATCGTGATGAAAGGCCGAAAGAGTGGTACTTGAGGCCCGGGATCCCTGATGGGCTCGCAACCGCGCATTTTGGAATCGAAATATGCCCACGGATTCTGGTTTTGATAGCTTTTCCGCTGGGATATGGTCAGGCTGGACCCGGCGCGCGTTGCAGCAACGTAGAGGAGGCGCAGATCTTCCGCTTTGCTGAAGTTGCTCTCTTTTCCGGCAAACATATCCCAACGCTCGGGTTTGGCAAGCACAGCCGGAAAAGCTCCCACAACAGATCCTTCAATGATCATGTATCCGAGCGTTTCCGAGCCGGAGCGATCGATGTGCAGGTCTGGCTCCCTCGTCACTTTACCGGTGGGGTCCGCGAGAAAAACGAGCGGTGCTTCCAGGCCTTTCACCTTGTGCAGGTTCATTACCCGGACTACGCCGGCCTGGTGCGATCGCGCGGGAATGCCGTCGTGATTCTCCTCCCGGTCGATTACGCGGGTGAGGCGATCCACCACGTCTGCCGCCGTCCAGGAAGCCTGCTGAGAATCTCTGAGCAATTCCACCGCCTTCAACAGGCTCCCCGCCTGGAGGTCACCGCCCGCTGCCACTGCAGATCGCGCTGCCAGCCCCAAATCGTTGATGATTTTCTCTACGGCCGAGATTGCAGGAAACGTGGCAAGCCACAAGGCATACTGTTTCAGGCGCTTGAATGCATCCCGGAACGTCCCGGCGTCCGGTTCTTCCAGTTCGAGGGGCACTGCGGCGTTGAACGAAAAACGGCCGCGGCCGCGCTTGAACTTGAACAGAGCCGCATCACTGACTCCGAACAGTTCGCTCCTGAGCGTCGCAACCAGCGCGACGGGATTGTCCGGGTCCATGACCGCTTTCAAGCACGTGTTGAGAAGCCGGAGTTCCGTGACCTGATTCAGCGCACTGCCGCCGGTCACCTGGTGGGGAATTCCCAGTTCCTGAAGTTTGCGTCCGTACACGCTCAGGTGAGCGGTGTTGGGAGTGACAATGAGGAAATCTCCAGGCTCAGCCGCTGACGCGAATCCTGTGTCCTTTTCCTTTGAAGTCCTGGGCACCGGAATCTGGGCTGCCAGATCGTTCCGAATACAGCGAGCGATCAGGTCCGCTTCATATTCGGCAACAGCATCGACTGTTCTTATGTCTTTCGGTATTCCGACCGCCCGAACCCCCACGGACGGAAAGTCGCTTTCGAACTCCCTCGCGGAAATCAGAGGGACGTACTCAGGGGAGCATTCAGGCGGAAAAACGCTGAAATCATTTTGGAACGCCTTATTGACCCAGTTCACGAGAGGACCGACTGTGCGAAAATTTGCGGACAGATGCACAATTTGCCCGCCGCTCTGCTCGATAATGTCCTTCACCTGGTTGTACGTAACGATATCCGCCCTGCGGAATCGGTAGATGGATTGTTTCGGATCGCCCACCACGAAAAGGGACCCCGCGACAGGTCTGCATGCGCGCCAATTCGTTTCCCTGGGATCGTCCGAGGTTAAATACATAAGCACTTCGGCCTGAACGGGATCGGTATCCTGGAATTCATCCACCAATAAATGCGTGAATCGGCTGCGAAAATATTCGCGTATGGCGGGCTTGTCTCGAAGAAGGCGAGCCGAGTGCATCAGGAGATCCTGATAATTGCACTTCCCCGCCCGTTTTCGCAATTGATCGTACAGGCTTACCGCCGGGCGAATTGCTGCCAGCAGCGGTTCATACCGGTATTCCAGCCAGGATTTCACCAGAGGCTTTGCAATATTCTCGGTGAAATCGTTCCACAAGGCTTCCTCTTCTTTTGCCTGCGACGCTCCCCCGGGCCAGAGTTTTTGGACGGGAACAGCAGATTTGAATTGGCCAAATATTTCCATAAGATCGGGAAGCTGGTCCCTGCGTACTTGCCTGAACATCAGTGGCAACAGGCGATATTTCGGCATCAACTTGTCGTTTCCGTAGTGATCCGGAAGCGACGGCAAGACATCCTCCATGTGGCGGATCATGTGTTCGAGCGGCTCTAGTGCACGAGAGGGATCAGGAGGCGGTAATGTTCGTGCGGGCCACGCATCCACGTCCGGATAGTCGGAAAATTTCATGAAAGCCGTGCGAAGCTGTCCGATTTCTACGCCGAGTTCTTCCAGTCGTTCGAGGGTGGGAGAATTGTCAGCGTAAAGCTCTGCTACGTACTGGTCCCACGCTTGCTCCCGCATGCGTCCGTCATCATTTTCGTCAACCTCTTCAAACGCGATGTCCACGCCCGCTTCCACTGGTCGTTCTCTGAGCATACGGCCGCAAAAGGAATGTATCGTCCCGATGAAGCAGCGTTCCAGTCCCGCAAGAGCCTCACCCAGGAGTCGCTTCGAAACCCCATCTGCTTGCCCGTAAGCCTTTTCCAGTTGAACCTGAAAACGGGACCTCAGTTCGGCTGCCGCTTTCCGGGTGAAAGTCACTGCGGCCAGGGTTTGCACGCGGGACGTGCCCGTGGAAAGAAGGTTGACCATGCGGCCGATCATTGCCGTGGTCTTTCCCGTTCCTGCAGCGGCCTCCACCAGGAGAGTTCTGTGCACGTCCCGAAGGATGATGTCCCTCTCGCCCTGGTCGGGTGGATTGAACGTACTACGTTTCACGGTTCCTCAGTGCTCTCATGGCCCCCAGATCGACGTTGGCGGGATTTTGCAACTTTCGTTTCACGCAATCGGCGACCCGCGCCACGTCCCCGCAGACGGGAAGGTAGTCGCAAAACCGGCAGTCCTCTTTGTAATTCTCCGTTGCGATGAAACAGCCTCTGGCGACAGTCTCACAGAGATCTTCTATGATCCGCTTTCCCGCATCCATGTGCTCATTGCGTCGCACGATGCGAACGCCTTTAGCGCCGGTGCCGGGGAAGAAGTAGCCGAAATGTCTCACTTCAGCGTTGACGGAAATCCTTTTTCGCAGCATTGCTGCGGCCATTTGCATGTACAAAGCGTGCTGGACAATTCGTCCCTGAGCGAAAATATCCGTTTGATCGTATTTCAGGGGGCTGCCCGTCTTGTAATCCCACAGGGAAAAAACTGCTCCGGAAGCGTCGTCGAGCAGATCGATCCGGTCGATTCTCCCGCGAGCCCGAATGGTTTTGCTTCCCGATATCGGAATGATCACCGGTTCCTGGGTATCGAGCTCTGTGGGGCGGTCATAGGGTCGCATTCCGACTGCAGCTTCCAGAAATACGGGCTTGCTCGACCGACACAGTTCCTCTTCTTCGATGAGAAAAATGTCTGCGGCACGGGTAAGTTGTATGATTTGCCTCCGAAAAGCGCTCGAATTCGGCGGGGGTATCCTTTTCGCGAAGCTGTCCACCTGTTCATGCAGGATTTTCACGAGCAAGGGCCGGTCCCGACCCACCAGAGGCGACCGCCTCTGTGACATGAGTTCCCTCATGAAACGATAAAAGACTTCGTGCAACAGATTTCCGAATTCCAGTGGGTCCAGCCACCGTGTGCCATCAGGCGTCAGGTCGTTCGGCGGTCTTAATTCCAGAACGTACTTGAAGAAATAGTTCAAAGCGCAGCGGCCGATGGTCTCCAGCATGCTCGCGGACATGGCCGGTCCCAGGGGAGAGCAGGGGTCCAACTCGGGGGGCGGTTCCGGGACAAGTCCGTCGTACACGGTGAAATCCGCCCCAGCCCTTGCCCGGGACGCAACTATGCCCTGTCGCAGATGCGGAAACCGGGATCCGAGTATCTCACTGGCGTTTTCGACTCTTTGCTCGCCGCACAAACGCCAGAGCCACAATTCGCTTTCATCCAGGCATGCATCGCAGGATTCGGGAGCGAATGACGCTGCAGGTGGCAGCCATTTCAGCATGTCACCCTGATCGCCTTCCCGATTGTTGGAAAGTAGTCTGTAAGCAGAAAAAACGGCCGAATTGGCAAAGATCTCCCGATCATCCGCGAAATTGTGACACGAAAATCCCAGCGTGACGGTTCCTCGCAATCTGGCGGGTATCGCTGCAAATTTTTTCAGTTTGATGCCCAACTCACCGGCAGATTTGGGCAGGTCCGGCGAAAGCTTTTCTCGTTCCTGGTCAAGGAGCAACGGATCGTTGAGCCCCACGCCCGGAAACCGGCCGTCATCAAGACCGATGATGAAGGTGTGTATTCTGCCCGAATGTCCTCCGGACAGCACGTGGGCCACGTGCATGCAGCCGGGCCGAGGGCCGCTCCCGCAAACCCGTGTGCGACCCGGGAGATTCGTCAACCAGTCGTGAAAATTCAGACTGACGTGCTCTGATATTTCATTCGTCCAGAAGAGCATTTCTCGAATTTCTGCGAGCAAGGCATTCAGCGAATAACTGTCAAGCTGGTTATCCCGGGCAGCGTATCGCTCAAGAAATTCGGCTGCAGTCCTGAGGAGTTCCGAACCTTCAGTCGTTTCGGCCGGACAGATTTCGAGCAAGGAAGTAATGAAATCGAGCAGGATTTTCAGGTGTTTCGACTCTGAAGTCGCTGCTCGCCCTGTTTTGGGTCGTCTACCTGCTTCCGATTTCAGGGGCGGCGATTCCAGTCCGGCGACGGCTTCCGTCAGTGCCGGCGCATAGCTGTCGCGACCGGATCTCACGGAGACCCGGCGAAACGCGGACGCCAGACTGGTGAGACTGAATTCCTCCGCATCGAATCCAGGAATTTCCAACAGGCCATCCTGGATCATCCGTGCAAGAGTGGTCTGCGGATACCCGTCCCGAATCCATCCAATCAGGGCGATCAATCCGCGGCCCGGGCGCGAGTAGCGGGCCGGAATTCCTTCTGCGAAGGTAACGGGTATATCGTCGGTTCTTGCGCCGTCAGGCATCAAGCTGACAAACGATTCATATATCAAGGGAATGTACGTACCGGCATCAGTGTGCAGCAATTCAACATGATCGAGTCTGTAGCAGCGTAAGATGCAGGTTCTCAGGACCTGCCGAACTTCGTTTCTTTCGCCAAACGCCCGAAATATCTCGGCCGTTCCGTCCTCTCTCGCAGGTGGCGCAGCTGCAGGGCAGAGCATCCACCGCAACAAATTGGCGTCGCTCTCCTCAACGAACGGGCCGCAAGATTTCACCGCATGTCGATCGACGGAAAGAGTCAGGAGCTTCGAGCCTGGAAGGGCCTTGAGCAGTCGTCTCTCCAAGAGAACCAAGTCCAGGTCTTCGGGAACCAGAATGAGCACGTTTTTGGGAATGGCCGAGTGGTCTGCCAGGCGAGCTTCTGCCATATGCAGGACCTCGGCGTAGTCCACGAGATTTTTCTCTTGCAACATGGACTGATATTCCCTGAGGGCAAAGACAAGGTCATTGCCCTTCTGAACCGCCTCGAAACACGATGGATCGAGTTCGGCAGCACCAAAGCCCGCGAGCCGCAGTGTGTTTAGCGCAGCGGCCAGCGTCTGCGCCAGGGTGGGGCCGGCAGACAGGGAAGCGAGGTAGCCCGAGGGCGCCGTTTGCAGTCGTCCCAGAATTGAGCACGCAATGATTTGCGCTCCGATAGAAGCTACCGGGGACACTCCCAGACGGGCCATCTCCGGTCCTGCGAGTTCCAGCGCGAGGCCTTTGAGAGTTCGGATTCGAACGTTGACTGCCGGTTGACCCGCAACAGTAACCGAATCGAGCCACTGGTGCCCTATACGCAGGGACGGCGCGAGGAGCCATTTTTCCTGGAGAAGGTAATCCTTGCAGACGCGGGACAATTCCGAAATGAGCTGATTCACGCACGTTCCTGTTGGCGAGAAATTCAAGGCCTGAACTGTATCAGACTCTGTAATCCATGCAAGAGTATTTGGGAATAAAGCGTAACGCCTCAGTTACGGACGGGAAACGGCTGTCATTGCGAGCGCAGCGAAGCAATCTCTGCTTTTAAGTATCTAGATTGCTTCGTCGTTTCACTCCTCGCAATGACCGGCGACTGTCGATTCCTCTGGCTACCCTCCTGAATACAATAGGACCCATGTGTGGTGGAAAGCCGAGAACGGAACACCTGACTGCCGGGATTGTCGCAAGAACTAAAGACATTTGCGCATTGCCACGGCTAAAACAATTGAAAGGACGGATCAGGCGGGTCGGAGGATGATTTACTGAACACGGTTGATAGCTGAAATTCCGGCTCGGACACAAGGGGAGGTCCTGCTATGAAAGCGAAATGTCCGGAATGCGGTGATCGCCTTATTATCGACGATTTGCACGAACCTGGACAAAAGATCCTCTGCTCCCATTGCGGGGCATTATTCGACTCGGAAGCCCATCTGCAAGATGATAATTACAAGACGGAAGAAGAAGCCTACGTGGTAGACTGGCAGCTTTGAAGCTGGATTCAGCGGCATTTCTGCCGATAGGCGCCACCTTTCCACACCGTGCACAATTGTTCCGGTGCGATAGGCATCGTACACACTCTTTCCGGCGCCACCGGCATGGCGCATATCCGCTGGGGTGCGACGGGAAGTGCACAGATTCTCTTCGGTGCGACAGGCAAAGCACACACCCGCTGCGGTGCTACCGGCAAGGCGCACACTCTCTCGGGCGCCACCGGCAATGCGCAGACTCTTTCCGGAGCGACGGGTAGCACGCAGATTCTCTCTGGAGCGATCACTACGGCACAGTTCCTCGGCGAGGCCTGGACTGCACACGACTGGCAGAATGCTCCCGCCGTGAAGGCGAACATGACGACAAAAACGAATGCGAAAATGCGTACAAGCTTCATCTGTCTGCGGGTCTCGTATGCAAACGGGTATTAAAAGTGACCCCATTATAGCACATCTCCCTTTTCCGGATGCACGAAATTCTTTCCCACCCTCGTACGGCCAGGAATTTTTTTCGGTTTGCCTTGCTGAAGAATTCACAGAAAGTTCTCCCAACCGGAAACAAATTGAGGCAAAATCGTTTCTCGTTTCAAACCCTATCTGCGAGGGCAGCTACATGAAGATCCAGAGATCTTTGCTGATTTTGCCGGTTAATGTGCCGAAATTCGTGGAAAAAGCATACACCAGAGGCGCCGATTCTGTCATGCTCGATCTGGAGGACGCAGTTCCTCTAGACCAAAAGAAAGAGGCGCGTGAACTGCTCAAGGATTCCATTCCGCTGGCAGCCCGAGGCGGAGCGGAAGTGTTTGTGCGCGTGAACAACGAGGCGTCTCTCCTCACTCCGGATGTGGAGGCTGCGGTTCTTCCGGGGGTGAAAGGGATATTCCTGCCCAAGGTTGAATCCGCGCATCAGATTTCAGCGCTGGACGAACACATTGCAAAATTGGAAGCGAAACGGGGAATCACCCGTGGCTCGATCCGACTGTCTCTGCACATTGAAAGTCCACTCGGTATGTTGAAGCTCCAGGAACTCGCAGGAGCGAGCACTCGCACTGAATCCATGAGCATCGGTACCGATGATTATTGCTTGCAACTGGGAGTGGAAGCGTCCCCGGACGGCACGGAATTGTTTTTTCCTTTCTGCATGATGGTCACGGTGAGTAAGGCTGCGGGAATACGGCCCATGGGAATCCTCGGAAGCGTTGCAGGGTTCCGCGATCTCGACGGGTTTCGCAAAGCAGCGGAGCGCGGCCGCGACCTGGGGAGCACCGGTGCGTTTTGCATTCACCCCGATCAGGTGGGCATTCTGAACACCGTGTTTTCGCCGTCTGAACACCAGGTGGAGCATGCGTCCCGCGTGGTGGCAGCTTTCGAAGACGGATTGTCCAGGGGACGTGCGTCAGTCACCCTGGACGGCCGCATGGTAGACACGCCGGTTTACAAGCGAGCACAACTCACTCTGGAACGGGCAGTTGCGGTGGCAGAATTGGAACGCAGAAAAGCTGAGGCAATGAACCGGGTGCACAGAACTGATGAGTGAGCGGGAGATAAAGGACTACTGATAGCGTTCTGTTTTCAAATGTTTGAAAGTGGGACACTTTTTACACAGAGGGTCCTCCCGACCGCACCAGGTTGAAAGGCCACCAGCATGTGAGGTCGGTCCCCGGCTCTTACTGTGCAAAAGAAATGAGCTATACTATCGAGGATTTCATGTCACCGGCACACGTCATGCGGGAACCTTGCACTCTTTCGAATCGGAATCCTGCGAAAGGGACCATACTCTTGAATCAGGAACAGCTGAAGGATGCTCCATGGTCAAATCGGTAAACGCTGCATGGTGGGTTCAGCGATGGAGTGAACTCCACCCGGACAAAACGGCAATCATATTTGAAGACCGGCAGATTTCGTACAAGGAACTGAATCGTGCCGCGAACGGCACAGCATGTTGGTTGCAGTCTCTCGGGATCGAGAAGGGAGACCGCCTCGCGGTTTTGTTGGAAAACTGTCCCGAATTTATAGAGATATACCTGGCTTGTGCGCGGCTGGGGGCCATTTTCGTTCCCCTCAATTTTCGTCTGGCAGCTCCTGAAATCGATTATCTCATAAGACACTGCCGGCCCAGGCTCCTGATATCTTCTCCGCGTTTCCTGGCAACCGTAGGGTGTCTTGACTTGGATGAGTACAAACCGCCTTTGTATGCAGCGCTTGTAGGTGGGGCCCGTGCAAGCGGCCGGATGCTGGACTATGAGACCGAAACGCAGCAGTACCTGAATGAGACGCCTATTGTCACTCCGTCTCTGGGGCCGGCAGACCCTGAAGAGCCTCACGTGATAATGTACACTTCCGGAACGACGGGACGTCCGAAAGGCGCGGTACTGAGCCACCGAAAAACGTTTTTCAACTGTTTGAACGCGGAGATTTTTTTCCAGTTATCATTCCATGATCGAATGCTCATTCTTCTGCCGCTGTTCCATTCGGGGGGGTTATTCATACAGGCGTCGCCCTGCCTGTACAAGGGTGCGACACTGCTGATTCATTCCAGATTCAATGCGGTGAAGGCATTCTACGACATCGAGCACTACCAGGCGACAAAACTCCTCGGCGTGCCCGCAGTGTACAGATCGTTGCTCGACGTGGACCCTGACAAGAAACGGGATCTGGCTTCACTTTCGGTATGCGCCATCGGCGGGGAAAAAGTGACCTCGGAATTGCTGCTGGAATGTTGGCATAACGGATTTCCCCTGCGACAGATCATGGGGCAAACGGAAACATCCATCCTGCTCTGGGCTTCTGAGGAAGAATCCCTCCAGCGGCCCGGCACCGTTGGTCGGCCGGTGTTTCACGCGGAGGTGACCCTGGTAGACGGTGCCGGACGGCGAGTCGGTGTAAATGAAATAGGAGAAATCGCTGTGCGCGGTTCGATCCTGATGAAAGAATACTGGCAGGACCCGGTCCAAACGGAACAGGTCATGGGAGGGGGCTGGCTGAGGACGGGCGATCTCGCGCGTATGGATGCCGACGGTTATTTCTATCTCGTGGACCGGGCCAAGGACATGTTCATTTCCGGTGGGGAAAATGTGTATCCCGCAGAAATCGAGAGGGTTCTCAGGGAGCACCCTGCTGTGGAGGATGTGGCGGTCATAGGTAAGCCGGACGCGAAATGGGGTGAAGTGGGCCACGCATGTGTGATCTGCAAGCCCGCAGTCGATGTGACCGAAGAACATCTTCTGTTTTTCTGTCGCGGGAGGCTCGCGAGCTACAAGCTTCCGAAAAGAATAATATTCTGCGAAAGTTTTCCTCGCACCCCACTGGGCAAGGTACGCAAATTCCTGTTACAGCAGCACAGTAACGATGAAGACACGTAAGGGCGAGGTTTCGGTTAAACATTCCGTGTTCCCACGCACTTTTCGGGAACTGCGATAGATCTTCCTCATCTGCACCCCATCGCTAATGAGTGCGGTCACGTCCCAGGAGGAGCGCCACGGGGAGGCTGCGCAGTATTTCTCCCACGGTCGGGGCCTTTTCCGTATCGACCTCCTTCGAGTCCACAGCGTCAGTCCACAGGGTAGGGCAGCCTGCTGGGAGCACCACGTGGGTGTCCTGCCAGATTTCCCCTCCCAGGGGAAGCTCGCCGTCTTTCACCAGCGATGTGAAAAAGCGCGTTGCCACCGCAAGTGCCCAGGTGTTTTCATGTTTTCTCGCAAATGCCACCACATGATTCTTGAACGTGCCGCGAACCTGAAGCGGCAGATACGCGCCTGCCTCGAAGAGTTCTCTGTGAGAGTGTCTGGCACGGAGTATCCTGTAGATCAGAAAGAGCTTTATTGCGCCATTCGATGCCTGGGCCCATAACGTGTCGATAAGATCCGGCATGTTCCGCTCTTCGCGTTCTCGAATGTCGGCCAGATATCGCTGCCTCTCGTCAAAATTCACAGGCCGGCGGTTGTCCGGGTCTACGAGACTCAAGTCCCACAACTCGGAGCCCTGATAAAAATCCGGTATACCCGGGGAGACCATTTTTACGAATACCTGGGAAAGGGAGTTCAAAATGCCGTAATGAGCTATTTTGACCTGAAATGGCAGGAACGATTTGAGGAACAGGTTCGCTTCGGTGTTTCCGAACAGGATTTTGTCCACAAAGAAAACAAACGCATCCTCGTAAGCGGAATCCGGTTTGAGCCATCCCGTATGGACCTTGGCCTCGCGGATCGCTTTTATGACGTGCTCTTTCAGCCGGATTCCGTATGCGGGTAGTTCATCTTCCCGGAAAGGAAATGATCCGATAAGGGTTTGGTACAGGAAATACTCGTCGTTCTTGTCCGGTGCCGCCGCGCCGTTCACTTTCCTTTTTTGGGATCTGTTCATCCTGTTCCAACTTCTGATGCGTGCTTCCCATTCCTGGGGAATTTCGGAGAGCACGTTGATTCGGGCTCTCACGTCTTCCCCTCGCTTGGTATCGTGAGTGGAGCCGGCATTCATGGAATGAGGATACGATTCCGAGCGCCGTTTGTTGAAGTTGTGAAATTCGTTGATGGAAATTCCGAATCTCGAGGGATCTCCCCCAACCTCATTGAGGGAGAGTAGCCTGTTGTATACGTAGAGAGTGGTATCCTCGAATCCCTTAGCCATGAGCGGACCGCTCATCTGTTGGAATCGCATGACCCAGTCCAAGAGGTCGTTCTTGTCTTCGTCTACACTGCTGCTGTCGAATTGCAGGCAGAAAAATCTCTGCATGAAGTCCAGCTCGTACACGAGATCCGGTCGTCTTGACTTCGCCATGGATACCGCTTCGTTGATGTACTCGCAATCTTCGGGGCGAACATAATCGCCGCTCAGATATGTCCGATAAATGGGAAAGCATGCCAGGACCTCTACGATGGCCCTCCTCAGCCCGTTGAGCGTGATGTCGATTCCGTACCTGTCATTCGCGGAGATGCTTTTCAGAAGCTGCGCGAGATTATCCACGTCTCCGGACATGTCCTTGTCAATGACGAGTTCTTTTTTGTCATGGAAAAGGTCCTTGTAAGACGGTTTGAATTGTATGAACGCTGAATACAGCCTGTTCAGTTCCCGTTCGTTGGCGCTATCGCAATACAATGCATTGACACAGTTGATAAAATCGTAGCCCGTAGTCCCCTGAACGGACCAGGCTTCCGGTAGCCGTTCTCTCGAGTCGAGTATTTTTTCCACGATAAGGTACACGTCTCCCACTTTGTCGCGCAATCTTTTCAGGTACGCGGTAGGATCGTACAGGCCATCGATGTGATCTATTCGGAGTCCGTTTATGGTGTTTTCAGCCACGAGATTGAATATCAATTTGTGAGTCTTAAGAAACACGTCCTCATCTTCCACCCTCAGAGAAATGAGGCCGTTGATGTTAAAGAAGCGCCGGTAATTAGTCTCTTCCGTGGTAACTTTCCAGAATGACAATCTGAAGAGCTGTTCGGACAGGAGTGAATGCAGCAAATTGAATCTATCCGTCTCCCCAGTCGGTCCGTTGAACAAGGCAATATTCTCATCCAGAAATGTCCTGAAGCGGCCGTTCGTTGAATAGAGCTCCCAGAGTATTCTCTTCACGAACCTGGTCTGGTCGCGTCGTTCCCCGGTTTCGTACCCCGGTTCCAGCGTCCTGGAGACATACAGGATGCCGAGAAGTTTAATAAAATCCGGATTATTTCTTCCCATTTTCTGTTTCAGGGCCTGCAGTCTGTGGCCGAGAATCGTGGCGTACGATTCTATCCTGACGGGAAATCTCAGATCGTAATAATTTACGGTGAATCCGTTCGTGTCGTACCGTAATTGGATTTCTCCGTTTTCGAGACACTCGCTGTAGAATTTCCCCAGAAAAGGCGCCAAGAGCCGTCCTTTGATACTCTGGTGGGGGTGGTCCCATATGATATCGAAAAAGTTGTAGTATTCGGATCCCGCGCCGTTCTCCATGACGTCAACGAACATGTGATTGTCGTAGCTCACGGCCATATGGTTCGGTACGATATCTTGGAGCCAGCCCATGCCTCGCTCTTGCAGGCCGGCCACCAGAGCGTCGAATTCTTCGCTCGAGCCCAGTTCCGGATTGAACTGGTTGGGATCCACGATGTCGTATCCGTGAGTGCTCCCTGTTCGGGCCTTGAAAATGGGGGACGCGTACACGTAATCAATGCCGAGCGCTGACAGATACTTCACAATCTCCCGAGCATCGTCGAACCGAAAGCGCGCATTGAACTGGAGCCTGTACGTGGAGACGGGGATTCTGTTCATTCTGCATACCGCTTTTTTTGCACAATCATTCCCGGGAACGGGAGAATGTGAATGGCAATCCGGTACCACAAGTTTGGCCGGCCGTCGGGTTCGAATACTGCGAATGAGGTACAGCAAGTCGCACCGGGTTCGTATTTCGGTATTTTACAAATTATGCAGGGCGCTTTAACTGTACGTCCAAAACGACTATATTTAGTATACGGCAGCGTGGAAAATTTGGCTATTCGTTGGGGCCTTTACGGCCATATTCTGCTGATCGATCAGGCGTTGTAACCTATGTTGTTTTCCCGGACTCTCACAAGAGGGCTTGTTTATTGTTGCACAGTGTTCGTTTTTGTACTGTGTATAACCAGCATCGTGCAAAAAGAGGAACTCGAACTCATCAGGCAATTTCAGGCGCTCAGGGAGGTAAATCCGCTTCCGAAAGCACAACAGTTGGCGGCATCGGGCGACTATTGCGAGGCCATGGAGTACCTCGAATATTTCATGGAGTACGACTATGTGAAACAGGATGCCGAGATAGGAGTCTTTTACGGCGAGCTGCGGAGGAAGCGGCAATCCTATGCCTTTATCGGTACTGATATTGCCAGCGGGGTGCTTACAGGCAAGGGCGCGTGCCCGGAATCCCTGGTGTCCGCGACGGTTTCTGATTTTCTCATTATCGGGGATATCCGAGATCTCATCAAGGGTGCGCTCAACACATTCTATTATGGCGAACACGCGGACGAATTTACTATGGCCCTTGCTGGCGTGGGAATTGTCGCTTCCGGGATCACGTACGCAAGTGCGGGCGCAGCATCGCCGGCGAAAGTTTCCGTGTCTCTGTTGAAAACAGCGCAAAAGTTGGGCAAGCTGCCGAAATCCCTCGAGCGATCCCTGACAAAACTGTTCAAGGAAAGTGTGCAGGCAAAAGACATACAGATGATAACTCCGGTCACGGATGCCGTGTACAACATATCACGCGTGAACGGCATGAAGATGCAGGATTTCTTTACGATTCTTTCGCGATCCGGATCCGTGAAGGATCTGAGAGTCATGGAAACAGTTGCGGCGGCATACGGCAACAAGACCGGCAAGTTTCTCAAGTTGGGAGGCGACACTCCCGTGGAGGTGTTGAAGCGATTCCCGAAAGATCCGTTTGCTGCAATTGCAGTGGACTCGGCGGTACGGTATGGGAGAGAAGGCGGAAAACTCCTGGAAAAAACCGGTCCCGCAAGATTTCTGAAATACGTAACTTACACGAAATATGCTGCCAGAACTACGAGAACCCTCTGGGAAAAGCGGCTCACTTCGTTTCTCTTGAAATTCATGTCGCTTTTTCCGGTGTCTGCCATAATCCTCGGGGCAGTAGCGAGCGGACTGGTGGTCGTGGGTATGCCTGCGCGTTACGTTTGGGATCGAAGGAGGCGCAGAGCGTCAAAATCTGTGGCGGGGAAAACCGACTGAATTTACTCATCCAGTTCAAGTATTGCCTTGTTCATCTGGTCAATTGCTTCCATGACCTGGCTCCGGGTGATACAGAGCCTCTTGGCAAGTTCCTGAGGCGATATGAATCCCGCCAGGATCATTTTCCTGAAGAGTCGCTGAAGCTGTCTGAAAGAAAGGTTGTACTTCTTCATGAATGCTTCATCGTCCATTCCGGCCCTGACGTCGCAAAGCACTTCCCGAGCGCTGATAACTATTCTGGTTTTGTCCATCGCCTCCTCTTGCAAGGCGCTCCCTCGCAAAAAAGCGTAAAGAACACGCGGAGTGCTTCGGCCGATGGTTCTCCGGCCGCGTTCCCATCTTCCGGTCTACCTTACCCGTCCGGCTTGTCCATTTCAATACCAATTTGGCGCTCTGATCTCGGATGACTGCTGCAAGCGGGCATCAGGCTTCCAAAAGGGGTGAATCTTGTAAAACCTCCTCCCCTTTGGTAACGTTGGTCCTAATTGATCGAGCGCGGCCGTATTGGTGCATATGATGGCAAAGAGCAGTGTTTCTTTATCCGAAGTACATCGCACCGTAAGTATCCCTGAAGGGGCGAGCATATTCAAACGCATGTTCGCGTTTTTCGGGCCTGCGTATCTCGTCAGCGTGGGATACATGGATCCGGGCAACTGGGCCACGGATCTCGAAGGGGGCGCCCGTTTCGGGTACTCTCTGCTGTGGGTTCTGCTCATGTCCAACGCTATGGCGGTCTTGCTGCAGACCCTGGCCGCGCGCTTGGGAATTGTGAGCGGCCGGGATCTTGCTCAATCTTGCAGAGACAACTACCCTCGTTTTGCAAATTACTGCCTCTGGATTCTGGCTGAAATCGCCATAGCCGCGTGCGATCTCGCAGAGGTGCTGGGAACGGCTATCGGCCTGAATCTGCTGTTCGGACTCCCCCTTATCGCCGGCGTGGTGATAACCGCTTTCGATACGCTCATGTTGTTGGCCATTCAGAATTTCGGAATGAGGCGGTTTGAGCGGCTCATCCTCTTTCTCATCACCGTAATCGGCCTGTGCTTCATTTTCGAAGTACTGAGGTCCGGGCCGCAATGGGGCATGGTCGCCGCCGGTTTTGTGCCCGGTTTGCCGGACGGCGCTCTGTATGTAGCCATAGGGATCATCGGTGCAACGGTGATGCCGCACAATTTGTATCTCCATTCAGCATTGGTGCAAACACGTGCGTACGGCCATTCTCTTGAGGGAAAACGCCAGGCATGCAAGTACAATTTTGTTGATTCCGTAATAGCTCTGAATGCGGCTTTCTTTGTAAACTCGGCCATATTGATCGTGGCTGCCGCAGCCTTTTACAAGAATGGAATCGTAGTCACCGAGCTCCAACAGGCTCACGGCCTCCTGTCACCTCTGCTGGGAACCTCGCTTGCAGGGGTTGCATTTGCTCTCGGTCTCGTATGCGCGGGGCAGGCGTCCACCATTACGGGAACGCTAGCAGGGCAGATCGTCATGGAAGGCTATCTCCATTTCAGGATACGGCCCTTGCTGCGTCGTCTTGTCACCAGAATGCTGGCGGTTGTGCCTGCAGGGCTCACAATTGCCTTCGTAGGGGATGCTTCTGCGTACAAGCTTCTCATATTGAGCCAGGTCATCTTGAGCTTGCAGCTTCCCTTCGCGGTTATTCCGCTCATTCATTTTACAAATGACAAGGAAACCATGGGGGAATTCACAAATAAGTATTGGGTAAAGCTCATAGCCTGGACAGTGACAGCGCTGATTGTGGGACTCAATTTCAAACTGGTGGCCGATCAACTGGGGGAATGGATCGGCACGAGTCAGGAGCCCATCTGGATATACGTTGTGGTATTTCCCGCTGTGGCCGCCTTGGGTGTGCTGCTCCTGTACGTGACCCTGAAACCGTTCGTTCACCTGCCGAAGAAGGATGCAATACCGGCTTGGAAAAAGCTCAGCCATTTTATTCGCGCTCCCGAAGACACATTGGACCTGGATGTGCCGCGGTACAAACGGATCGGGGTTGCAGTCGCACATACAGACGATGACAAGAAGGTTCTCAGTCATGCGCTTCCCATGGCTCGCCAACACGATGCGACCCTCTGTCTCTTCCATGTGGTGGAAGGAGCCGGCGGAGTGGTTTTCGGTCCGGATGCCTACGACACGGAGGCACGAGAAGACGAGGACTATTTGAAAAATCTTGCGTTTTCCATCGCACACCGGGGAGTGGAAGTGGAATATTTCCTTGGATTCGGAAACGTGACGAAGGAAATCGTTCGTCTGTCCCAGCAACAGTCGATAGACGTTCTCGTCATGGCTGGCCACGGACACCGCGGTATCAGCGATCTCTTGTTCGGAAGCACCATATCGCCGGTGAGACACGGACTGCAAATACCGCTGGTGATAGTCAGGTGAGATTGCCAACTCGGTTCTTCACAGTGGAATTACGCGGAAGTGAAATACGGGTGAAACATGACTGCCAGGATTGATGCATGCGTAGCGGTGGATATTTCCGACGACGACATATTCGATGCCATGAAAGACGTCTCGGGATATCTTGACATTACCCCGGGAGACTTCAAGGAGGTCTACCTCAAGGCGTACAGGCACGCGGTCACGCGATTGACACAATCGGTGAAAGCCGCTGACGTCATGACCCGGCAGGTGGTATCCGTCGGCGAGGCAACGCCGCTGCAGGAAGTTGCAAGGCTCATGGCCGATCGGAAGATTTCCGGCGTTCCCGTCGTTGACGATGCGGGCAAAGTCCTGGGGATCATATCCGAAAAGGATTTTCTCGCGGTCATGGGGCCGGGGTCGGCGGACACCTTCATGTGCGTGGTAGCGCAATGTCTTTTGGGCAAAGGGTGCCTTGCTGCTCCGTACCGGGCCAAAAACGCACGGGACATCATGACTTCTCCGGCCGTCACCGTGACCGAAGGCACGCCCATCATGGACGTGGCTTCTCTGTTCTCGGAAAAAAAGATAAATCGCGCACCTGTAGTGGACAAAAAAGGGGTGATGATCGGAATTGTTTCGAGAGCTGATGCGCTGAGATGGTCGTTGGTTCCGGAGGACAGATGAGCTATTTCGCGAAGATGAAAGGAACCACCAAGAGTCCCCCTGGCGTTAGCCTTACCGAGGTGGCCTTGTCCTGGCTGGGATCCTTCATAGGGATCACTGTCGTGGCAATCCTCCAATCCTTGTTTTTCGACGGAACAGATCTCGTCCTGATGATCGGGTCGTTCGGGGCTTCCGCGGTCCTTGTGTACGGGGCCGTAAAGAGTCCTCTGGCGCAACCCAGGAACTTGCTCGGCGGTCATGTTCTTTCCGCGCTCATCGGAGTGGGTGCTTTTACCATTTTTCAGTCCCAGCCCGTGCTGGCGGCGGCAGCCGCGGTAGCGACAGCAATAGCGGTCATGCACGCAACGAAGACGCTTCATCCTCCAGGCGGCGCCACCGCCTTGATCGCTGTAATCGGCGGAGAAAAGGTGCACTCTCTCGGTTTTCTGTACGCCGTGGTGCCCGCTGGCGTCGGAGCGGCGGTGCTGCTCGTCGTGGCTCTGCTGTTCAACAACATCCCGAAAGGCCGGAGATATCCCGAATTCTGGTACTGATCCTGATGGGCTTTCGAAAATGTGAGAATAGGGAGGAACTTAATAGAAGAAGTGCAGCACCCGATTTCACGTATCCATCAGTTACGGGCGGGAAAAGCTGTCAGGGGGAGCGCAGCGGAGCAATCCCCATTCTTAAAAAACGAGATTGCTTCATCGTTCCACTCGTCGCAATGACATGATTTCATGGTCGGAATGTGGGCGAAAGTCGTGAACGAATCCGACAGAATTTTCGAGAACCGGTATAAATGAAGCCGATTTCAGGTATTTAAAAGCGAAATGGTGTGAGCCCCCGTTGTGCGGTCGAGGACCTGTCAAGGGTCGAATGACTCGCGTTTGACTTAAGTCAAAGCATGCCGTCGAGATCGTGTTATGCTCACTCTGTATACGGATGCTTATGTTCGCGGGAGTCGGTGTTGTGACCACAGCAAGTCCAAGTCTCGGGGATAGAAGAACATGAACAGCGAGAGCCCAAGCATGTATAGGGACCGTTTCGAGAATCTCTTTCGAGTTGCCAAAAAAATTACCGCTTCTCTCAATATCGGAGACATCCTGGAAATCATACGTGATGAAACCAAGACAACGGTTCCCCATGCTCAGGAGGCCTGCCTGATACTGCTGGATCCGGCAGCTCCCGACTATACCAGGCCGTTGCACTGCACGGTCAAACGTGACCAGGTTAACTGCCATATGTGCAAGCGAGGCAAGGAAATCGTGCAGAGGTCGCTCGTCGAGCCGCTGATATTTCAGTGCGCCTTCGATGCGAAGGACCTCGGGCCGATAGCCGTGGAAGGATGCCGGGAATCCATTTGCGAAATCGCCCTCCCCATTTTCGATAAAGATGAGCCTCTCGCGGTACTAAATGTGGTGGCGCAGCCAGGTTTTATCCTTGATGACAGAGACCTCACGCTGTTGAAAGATCTCGCGGAACTGGCCACCAACACCATCATAAACGCAAGAAAACACTCCACTATGGCCAGAGAAAAACTCACCCTGGAACGCATCCTGGGGCACATCAGCACCTTCGTCCCCGAAACCGTACGGCGGATCGTGGAAAAAAACCCCGACGCGCCGGCACTTGAAAAAACCGAGGTTGACGTTTCCATACTGTTTCTGGACATGGCAGATTACACGAGCATCAGCGAAGCGTTCACCCGGGAAAAGGTGAATTTCATCATAGAAAAGTACTTCTCCAGTTTTCTCGACGTGATCTACTCCTTCAAGGGCGATGTGAATGAAACTGCGGGTGACGGTCTCATGGCGGTCTTTCTCGGACAGGAAGAAGAAAATGCATTGAATGCCGCTAATGCGGCCCTAGCGATCAGGCGGCGGACCAAAGAAATAAACGAAGAGCTGGAGGGCATGTTCTATCCCATCACGGTAAATATGGGCTTGAATTCAGGAATCGCGTCGGTGGGCATGAGTAGATTCGCGGGCGCGTCCGGAACAAGAATGACATTCACCGCATCGGGTCACGTCACCAACCTGGCTTCCCGCTTCGCTTCGGCCGCAATCAACGGAGACATACTCGTGGGACCGGAAACCGCCGGTCGAGTCCGCTCAAAAATCATGCTCTTCGATCGGGGGCCCATGACGTTCAAGAACGTGAAAGAAAAAGTCCACGTATACAGTCTGGTCCCTCCCATCGAGGAATTCTAGAGCCATTCCGTCACCTCACGGCGTTGCTCCTGTGAACTCCCCGTCGGAGGCAGGTGCAGATGCCGCGTCTGAAAAGACTCGCTGCAGGCTTCCGGAGAAATGACCCCAAAGGTTTCGCATCCCCTCTCGCAACAACAACATTTATACCAATGCGCTATCAGACAAGTGACGATGGATGAAGCCTGTCCTGGCGGGTCTCCGAAGCGAAGTCAGGCCGCTCCGTTCGTAGCGGAGGAGATCCGGCAGGACAGGCCGTGAACCAGCCCTTCAATGTTACTCTTT
>DATHCX010000097.1:0-19703 GCA_035319325.1 Desulfomonilaceae bacterium | reverse complement strand
CTCCACGCCAGTGAGACGCGCTATCGCGCTCTTTTCGACGCGGCCGATCTGGCAATATTCCTCCTGCAGGACGGGCGATGTATTGAGTGCAACCGCGGTGCGGAGACCATGTTTGCCAAAAAACGGGACAAGCTCCTGGGACAAACACTGCACGAGTTCTCTCCGGAGAAACAACCGGACGGCAGTCACTCTCGCCAGGCGACCCGTCGTTACTTTGAAGCCGCGTTAACCGGCAAGACACAAATTTTTCAATGGCAATTCCGTCGTTCGGGCGGTTTCGCCTTCGATGCGGAAGTCAGTTTGACCAGCATGGAAATTTCCGGCCACATGTTCATCATGGCCATCGTGAGAGATGTCACCAGTCGCAAGAAATCGGAAGAAGCTCTGAAACAGAGCGAAGAAAAATATCGAACCATCATAGAAAACATCGAAGAAGGGTACTACGAGGTGGACAAGGCCGGGACCATACTGTTCCTGAACGATTGTGCCTGCAGAATCCTGGGGTACTCACGATCGGAGCTGATCGGTGCGAACTACAAGAAATTCACCGCAAAAGAGAATCACCGGCAAGTCTTCAAAATATTCAGTTCCGTCTACGCGACCGGGAAGCCGGCAAAGCTGATTGGGTGGGAGATCATCAGAACGGATGGATCTCGAACACATGTCGAGGCGTCGGTGTCGCTGATCAAAGACTCGGGGGGGCATGCCATTGGTTTTCGAGGCATATGCCGCGATGTCACGGAGCGCAAGAGGAAAGAAGCAGTGCTCTTGAAATCCGAAAGGCTCAAAGCGGTGGGGGAGCTAGCCACCGGAGTTGCTCACAATTTCAACAATCTTCTCCAGCTCGTCATGGGTGGCGCTCAACTTGCGTGCATGAATCTCGAATGTGGAAACGTTGCTGAAGCGCTAAAGCACATGAATCAGATCCGGGAGAGCTCACGATTCGGTTCGGATATGGTGACCCGTCTCCAGAATTTCGCACGGATTCGTCCTGATGATGCTGCAGGAGAAGTGTTCGACCTATCTCGAACTCTATCTCAGGCCATAGAAATGAGCAAGGTCTGGTGGAAGTCGACCGCAGAACGGAAGGGGATCGCGGTCAACCTCGTGCAGGATCTCACACCGAAATGCACGATAAGAGGACGAGAGAGCGAATTGTTCGAGGTGGCCGTAAACCTCATCAAGAACGGAGTGGAAGCGCTCCCTGACGGTGGCGAGCTCCGGATCACTACGTCAAGGGTGCGGGATTCCGTTGTTCTCCAGGTGGCCGACAATGGCCTCGGAATTCCCCGGGAAGACCTGGGCAAAGTCTTCGAGCCGTTTTATACCACGAAGGGATATCTGAGCACAGGAATGGGTTTGGCCGGCAGTTTCGGGATTGTTTCCAGTCATGGAGGAGAGCTGTCCGCGGAAAGCAGGCAGGGGGAGGGCGCCACGTTCACTGCACGATTACCGTATTGCAAAGAGGAGCCGCAACTGCCGCCGGAGCACAAAGAGGGCGCGGCAAACGCAAAGTTGACGATCCTGGTGATCGATGACGCGGAATCCGTGTTGAAGCTAATCCAGGAAGGGCTTCAGGCATTCGGCCAACATGTGTTGATAGCCACATCCGGCGAACAGGGAATCGAACTTTTCAGGAACAATGTTATAGACCTGGTAGTCTGCGATCTCGGGATGCCCGATATGAACGGGTGGGAAGTCGGCAAGAGGATCAAAGCCATATGCGACGAAAAAAGGACTCCAAAAGTTCCGTGCATACTCCTGACGGGATGGGGAGGTCAGTTGGAAGAACAGGCCAAGGTGTCTGAATCGGGATTCGACCGGATGGTAAAAAAACCGGTGGACCTCGTTAATCTGCTTGAAGCAATCAAAGAAACCTTACCTGAGGGCGACCACGGTCTTCAAATCACCAGGGTTCCTTTTTGCTGCGCCGGAGAAAACGTTTCAGGCTGAAAGGATATTCGCCGCCCCTCAAGAGCGCTCGCCTGCAACCATCATCTGTGTCCCGGAGCACGTCATACCAATGCGCTTTCAAAGGCGTAACCTTGAGAGGCTGATTCACGGCCTGTCCTGCCAGATCTCCTCCGCTGCGAACGGCGCGGCCTGATACGGATTCGCTTTTTTACAGGTAACTCGATTCTGGGCACAGGCTAGGGGCACTCCTGCGCTGCGGACGACGCAGAGCCGTCTCATCACTGCGCTCAGGAGAGCCCCCAGCCCTGCAATCTCACAAATCTTATTGCGAATGCGTGTGACTTGCTTCGGAGACCCGGCATGACAGGCTTCATCCACCGTCACTTGTCTGATCGCGCATAGGTATCACTTCTCTGAACGCACGCTGGTATCAGTGCACTATGCCCATCCCTTTCAGAACGGAAAGCATCAATGCGGCAGCCATTACGGAACCTATCTGGCCTCCCGTATTGGCTCCCATCGCATGCATAAGCAGGAAATTCTTTTTGTCGTATTTCTGGCCTTGCGTCTGGACCACTCGTGCAGCCATGGGATAGGCAGAAATACCTGCCGCGCCCACCAGCGGATTGATTTTCCCGTGACTGAGCACATACATGAGCTTGCCGAAAAGGACGCCGGCCGCGGTGTCAAGAACGATGGCGGTAAAACCCAGCGCGAAAATGCCCAGGGTCTGGATTTTCAGGAAGACACTGCCCTCCATAGTACCACCGATGGCCAGTCCCAGAAATAGAGTGACGAAGTTGGCTATTTCGTTTTCTGAAGCTCCCGTGAGCCTGGCTACAACTCCGCTTTCTCTCATGAGATTCCCCAGCATGATCATTCCCATCAAAGGGAGACCCTTGGGGGCAATCAGGCCGGTTATGATCGTCACGAAAACGGGAAACAGTATGCGGGTCCTCTTGGAAACGGTCTCCCGTACAACACCCATGCGAACCTTCCGCTCTTTGTCCGTCGTCAGAAGCCGCATCACAGGCGGCTGAATGATCGGGACGAGCGACATGTAAGAATATGCGGCAACGGATACGGGACCGAGAAGCTGCGGAGCATATTGTGAAGTCACATAAATGGCCGTGGGGCCGTCACAAGCACCTATGATGCCTATGGATACAGCTTCCAGTTGCGTGAAGCCCAGCATCAGGGCGAGAATGAGTGTCAAGAATATCCCGAACTGCCCCGCCGCGCCGAACAACAGTATTTTCGGATTCTCCAGCAATGGCCCGAAATCAGTCATGGCACCGATCCCCACGAAAATGAGGAGCGGGAAAATTTCGGTCAGTATCCCTATGTCATAGAAAAATTTCAGGACCCCCCCACTATCCATCACGTCACTGAAGGGCATGTTCACCAGAATACATCCGAACCCTATGGGCAGCAGCAAGAGCGGCTCCACCTCATGACTGATTGCCAGGAACAACAAGCCTCCTCCGATAATCAGCATGACCAGATTCGGCAGCCCTTTGCCGAAAAGATGTTCAAACCCTCCGAACATGCCACCGAAACCCGCAATAATGCCTTCAATCATTTGGAATGACCTTCCGTTCTCGTGCTATGTCCGAGGCCATGCTCGTCCGGTATGGGAAAGATTTTCTTAAGGAGGTGAATGCTGACGACGATCACTCCTAAGGTGATGAACGTGCCGCCCATGCCAATGACGGTCATGGTGATGCCAAACGAAGTATCGTCCATACTGAACCCTCTGAACTTACACTGGAATTATCTTCTTGATAAACGCTTCCGCAATCTGACAGGTGCAGAAGCCGCGTGAGCGACTAATTCTTAACGGATTCGCAAAGACAATTCAAGGGCATTGCGTTGCAAACTTCAACGGGTACCCCGTTTATATGCAAAACACATCCGCCGGGTAAGCTTCGACTTCAATTGCCCCGGACGAATTTCTTTTGCAATCAGTTGCCGGTCGCGCATATCGGGGATTGAAACGCCTTTTTCCCCCGGCAAGTGAACAGATACCTTTTTGACAATCATTCAGTTACGGACTGGAAAAGGCTGTCATTGCGAGCGAAGCGCAACAATCTGCTCCGACAAAAATGTGCGACCTGATCTAAGAAAACCTGTACTCAGGTGCTGATACGGATACGCTTTTTTACAGGTAACTCGATTCTGGGCACTGGGGTACTCCTTGGCTGCGAACGACGCAGAGCCGTCTCATCACGTCGCTCAGGAGAGCCCCCAGCCCGGCAATCTCATAAATCTTGTGGCGAATGCGTATGAGATTATTTCGTTGTCTCGCTTCTCGCACTGACACGAAAACGATGGGTATTAGAAACGTCGTTGTATCGTGCGCATTCTGTTAATGCTGTTGTTCATCCGTCTGATACTGTCGTTCAAACTGCGCGTGCTCTGCAGTATGCTCCTGTCTGCACGGCCGATTCCTGATGCGTCCGGATATATCGTTGTTCCCGTTTGTAAGGGAACTTTGGTGCCCGACTCAAAGGAGTCCGGGACAAATCCGGATCTACATTTGCCCGGGAGCACGTCTGCGTCGCACCCGGGACACGCCCGCAATCGGTTCGCGGCCTCTTCCGCTATATTCGTCCGATCACCGTTCGTCATCACGGGAGAAGCCGCGTCGGAATGCGAAATCAGGGCGATCGTCAAAAGCATGCCTGAGATGATCAGAAGGCGAATAGCGTCTAACCGGGCCACATTCATGACCTCTTTTCCTGCGGAGATGCATCAGCGGGTTCCGAAGGTGCCACACACGTTACGAGTAGCGTTTCAGAAGATCGACTATGTGCCCGAAACCCCTCTCCGCAGCGTTTGACAAGGCGGTCTTGCCAGACAAGTCTTCGGCGTTTATATCGGCTCCCCACGTGAGAAGCATCTCGATGACTCCTAGATGAAACTTGTCGCAAGCCCACATGAGAGCCGTCTTTCCGTCGCGGTCCTTTGCATTCAGATCGGGACCCGTAGCAGCAATGAGTTTTACCGTTTCAGGGTTACCGCTCATGCAGGCTAGCATCAAACCCGTACGTCCGTGATCATCGCACAAATTCACGTCTATGTTTTCATCCAATAATAATTCCACCACGTCCCGATTGCCATAGAGAGCGGCCCACATGAGAGCGGTACGGCCGCCGTTGTCTTGAATATCGGCGTCAGCTCCTCGTTCCAAGAGAAGGCGAATGATTCTCTTTCGGTTTTTGTAGCACGCCCACATGAGCGCGGTCCGACCAGCCTTGTCCTGACCGTTTGTTCCCACACCCGCATTCAACAGGGCCTTTGCATCGTTTACGGAGCCTCTGATGCAGGCTTCTATGAGAGCTTCCACATTTTCCGGCTCTGCATTTGCTTCAGCTATATCTTCAGGCATCAATTGCGTGGTGGTCGCTCCGGGCTGCTCACGAGTCAGGACGACGGTTTCCATGTTCAATTTATGAATATTTGGAATTGCTCCCGAGGCGACGAGGATTTCCGCAACTCGGGGATGATTCTTGACCGAAGCCCATGCCAGTGCTGTCATACCAGCCTTATCGTTAATGTTGAGGTCAGCTCCTCTGTCTATCAGCAATCGCACGGTATCTTCGCAACCTTTGTATGCTGCCCTCATCAATGCGGTAAGGCCGTGAGCATTCGTTGCGTTTATATCGGCCCCGCGGTCGAGCAAGATTGCCGCAACCTCCGTGCGGCAGCCGGAGCACGCCTTCATGAGTGCCGTCTTGCCGTCATTATCTGCCGAATCGATGATCGCGCCTCGATCCAAGAGCAGCTTCACTGCCTCCCCATGGCCTTTGAAAGCGGCTCGCATGAGGGCCGTGTGCCCGTACACGTTTGTTGCATTTACGTCTGCCTCTCGGTTGAGAAGTCGTTCCAAACGTGTGATCTGTCCCGATGCGGCGACGCGCAACACATCCCGGGATTTCTTGTTGCCGGACGATTCAACAAGAAAGCCCCGATCCAGGGTCAATTCGAGGGTTTCCGTCCGGCCGCTTCCCGTGGAGTTGATCATTACCACGATGGTTTTTTCAGCCAACGTGGTTACCCGGGCTCCCCGTTCCAAGAGCAATTCCGCTACCTGCTCGTGCGATTCCTGGGAAGCCCACATCAAGGCTGTAAGTCCCGCACGATCCTCCAGGTTCAGATCGGCTCCGTGATTAACAAGCATATCAACTACTTGCACACGACCCGCCCGAGCGGCCCACATGAGAGCCGTGCGGCCGGCCCTGTCCTGAAGGTCTCTTTGCACCCCCCGGTCCAGCAATGATTTTACGGTTGCTGCGTGCCCTTTGTCCGCGGCCACCATGAGAGCGGTCCAGCCCGCACGATCCTGGCAGTCCGGATCTGCTCCTTTGTCCAGCAGTAAATCGACGACAGGTTTGTGACCTTTATGAGAGGCTTTCATCAACGCGGTTCGTCCTGCCGCATCCGCCGCATTGGGGTCGGCATCCCGCTTTAAGAGAAGGTTCATGATCCCCAGATGGGAGTCCGCGGCAGCTCTCATGAGAGCCGTCCAGCCGGCGTTATCCTGCGCGTTGATGTCGGCTCCGCGCTCCAGAAGCCTGTTCATGGCTATAGCCTGCCCCGCCGAGGCCGCTATGAGCAGAGCTGATTTGCCGTCTTTCGCCTTCGCTTCCAGCCGCGCGCCCATGTCCAGCAGGTTCGTCACCATGTCTGCATGACCATAGTAAGACGCGGCCATTAGAGCGGTATTTCCTTCGATATCCGCTGTTTCGAGATTCGCACCCTTTGCGGCGAGCAGCTTGGCAACCTTCTGCCGATCCATGATAGTGGCGCTTATAAGGCCGGTATATCCCTTGTCGTCTCGTGCGTTGATGTCTGCCCGGGCTTCCAGAAGCATTTTCACTGTACGATACTGTCCCGCAAGCGACGCCTTTATAAGCGGAGTAGCTCCGGATTCGTCTCGAGCATTGACATCAGCCCCTTTCGCCAAGAGGTCCTGCAACAAATCGTGTCGGTCTTTTGCAGCGGCTTCGAACAGGGCTCGATTCTTATCTTTGCCAAAAAGGGCCATCAGACAAATTCCTTGATTGCAGCCGTTTCCCAGAGATGCACGGGCTGCACCAGTCTCGGTTACAGCTTATGCGCCAGCAACCCTGTCGCGCAACTCAACGATTTCGGCAGCAGCAGCAGCGGGATCTGCCGCGGCAAATATGGCGGATCCTATTATTGCGGCCGAAGCCTTACCCACGATTCTGGACCATTGTCTGAGCTGTTCCTCCAGGTCCCTTCCTTGCCTGTCCTGGCGGCCGAAACCCGGACACCATACCGGACGGTGCGTGATCCTGCGATAGCGCTCCAGATCCAGCGGGCGAGTTGCCGGCCCGATGTATCCCTCCACCCCGAGAGCTTCCCCCAGGAGCAGGATAGCTTCAGTGGCATCCGTACAGTCAGCGATTTCAGGAAGCTTGAGATCGATTCCTGCTTTGATGGAGATGTAATGCAGCTCAGACCGTGTCATGGGTCTTGAAAAAAACAGACCTGCTCCCGCATGGCTCATGAGAGGCAGGAGGAGAACTCCGATTCCCGCTTGCCGGGCCACTGCTGTCGCCTCGGCTACGGACAGGGGCCCGGGAAACCCGTGGACGGTTACATGGGTTGCTCCCGAGCCTTCTATGCTTCCAATAATCTTTGCATTTGTCCCCTGCCACTTGTCGCCGTTGAGGAATCCGATATCCGCAATCTTGAGGTCTACCAGGAGCGGCTTTTCCCGGATGATATCCCTGATCCTGGACAGAATGTCCTTCCCTGACTCCAGCAAGGTTGCTTCACCGATTTTTATCCCATCCACCATGTTTCCCACACGTTTAACCATTTCGAGCACTTCGTTCGACGTGGGGAGGTCAGCAGCGAGAATAATTGCATAATCCTTCATGGCGCCCTCTTTTTTCGGCCAAGTCACCACCGAATTCTTCGATTTCGATACAGCAAAACACACGATTCGTCAGCACCGTCACCGATCTAGGAAAAGCCTGATTCCTGGGATCGGCGGCATGGGAGGAAGCAGTTTTCAGGGGGGACGAGCGGCCCCCGCCGGAGCCAACCAGGCCCTGTATCAGGAAAACGTCCTCATTTCCTCGTGACCTAATCAAGTGTCGCTTCTATTTCCGTCTCCATGCCCAATTTCAGCAACCTGTATCTGAGCGACCTTTGCGTTACCCCCAAAAGGCGAGCCGCTCTGGATCTGTTTCCGCCAGTTATTTCCAACGCTTTGGTGACCAGTTTCCGTTCCATATTTTCCATGGTAAGATTCAAGTCGATTCCATCGGCCGGAAAATCCGCTTCGTCTGCGGGTGGAGACTGGGTAGTTTCAACGAGTTTTGCAGGAATATTTTCCGCGGTCAGCTGATCGGATTGTTCCAGCGTAACGCATCGTTCGATGACATTTTCCAACTCTCTGATGTTTCCGGGATACTGATAGTTGCACAAAACCCTCATGGCCAGGGAAGAAACTCTCGTAATACACTTGTCCTGCTCTTTGCAGATTTTCTTCAGGAAATGATCCACCAGGAGGGGGATATCCTCTTCCCTCTCCCGTAGAGGGGGAATCCGCAAGCGTATGACGTTCAGTCTGTAATACAGGTCCTCCCGGAAATTGCCGAGTTCCATCTCTCGTTCGAGTTTCTTGTTTGTTGCTGCAATGACCCTGACGTCGATTTTCTTGTCATCAGTGCCACCGACTCTGCGAAATTCCCTCTCCTGCAAGAATCTCAAGAGCTTCACCTGAATCGATAAAGGAACATCTCCGATTTCGTCCAAGAACAGCGTTCCGCCATCGGCGGCTTCCACGAGTCCTGCTTTATTGGCAATGGCTCCTGTAAAAGATCCTCTCAGATGGCCAAACATCTCCGATTCCAGGAGATTTTCCGGAATTGCACTGCAGTTGATGGTTATGAACGGTTTATGAGCTCTGGGAGAATTGTAATGGATGGCTTTCGCTATGAGCTCCTTTCCGGTCCCCGATTCTCCCATGATCAGGACACCCGATTTGGAAGGGGCTATGGTCTCGATGAGGCTGAATATTTCCATCATCTCCGAGGATTTGCCGATGATCTCGCCGAATCGGTATTTTTCTTCTATGGAGCGCTTCAGATACTGATTTTCTTGCCTCAAGCGTCTGGTTTCCAGAGCGTTCCGAATGATGATACGGAGGTCTTCCACCTGAAACGGTTTGGATAAATAGTCGTATGCGCCTTCTCGAACCGCTCGAATCGCGTCGTCGGCAGAGGCGTACGCGGTTACTGCAATGATGGGAACCATGGGATCCACGGAATGAATTTCCCGTATCAAATCCAACCCGCTCATTCCAGGCATCTTTACATCGGTAAGCACCAGATCCGGCGTCTGCTCGCAATAGATCTTGAACCCCTGTTCTCCGGTGTTGGCCGTGCTGACCTCATAACCGTCCTGAGAAAGCATGATTTCGAGAAATTCTCTCATGCTTGGTTCGTCATCCACTACAAGGAGGCGATCAGCCATTGTCGATTGCTCCTCCTGCGCCTACTTCTGCCGGTGCAAGCGGTATTTTGACCGTGAACATAGTGCCCGTTCCGGACGTGCTCTCCACTTCGACCGTCCCGTTGTGCGCTTGCACGACACTAAGAACCACGGAGAGACCCAAACCGGTCCCCTTTTCCTTTGTCGTGGTGAACGGCTCGAATATCCTCGTCATGAGTTCCGGAGGAATACCGCATCCCCAATCGTGTACTCGAAAGACTGCGGAATTGGTATCCTGATCCGTTTCCAGGATCACGCGAATGACGTCATTGTCAGGAGCAGCCTCCAGTGCGTTGGCCAACAGATTCCACATGGCCTGTCTGAGCCTGGTGCGATCCCCTTCCACCTCTACCCCTTTGTTGATCATAGTTTCCAGCTTCAAGCCCCTGGACCTCTGCTCATCCTGTGAAAACAGACGTAGGGTCTCTTCCACGACGTCCGTGAGCATAATTCTGGCTTTGCTGGGCTGCTGACTGCCCACAGTGAGAAGGAAATCTCCCAAGAGTGAATTCAAGCGGTCGGATTCCTTGATGACGATTCCCATGAGTCGCTTTTCCAATTCGGAAACGCTGGGCGTCTGAGTAAGAAGTTCGGTGGCCCCTCGGATTGCGGCCAAGGGATTTCGGATTTCGTGTGCCATACCGGCTGCTATCCGGACATAGGCGGCTTGCTTTTCGCTGAGTTTCACCCGCTCTTCCATTTTCCGTATCTGCGTCACGTCCTGGAATACGACCAATCGTCCTCTGGGAATGGCATCCTGGCCCTTCAAATCGGAGACGGTAAGTTCCAGATGCTTGGTTTCACCGTTGATTTCTTTGACAGTCAGAAAAGACTCCCTGCGCACATTACTCACGGCATTACCGTCGTCAATAAAAGGAAATACTGCTATCAGCGGCGTGTTCACCATGGAGGCAAAACTCGTCCCCAGGAATGCAGCGCCCGAGTTATTGATAAACGTTATGTGATCGAATTCATCGGTGGTGATGATACCGCTGGGGATGGATCTTACAATGTTCGTGTGCAATTCGGATAACTGCTTGTAATCGATCTCAGTCAGATTCAGAGACGTCTTCGCCTTCTGGAGCTGTTCGGCAAGCGAACTGGACAAGAAGGCCATGAGGAAGAAAAAGGTGAAATGCACGACAAGGACCCACAGGAGGTATCCTGGAGTGTTGCGGCTCAACGGGCTGACCCAGGGCCAGACACTGTGCGGAATCAGATCGTAGAACTCAAGATTTACGAGGACACCGAAGCTTATGGCCGCAACGGAAGCCGTTACCAGAGCGCCTCGACGCAAATGCAATATGCCCGACGTAATGATGGGAAACATGTACAGCAGAGTGAAAACACTGGAAGCGCCGCCCGTGAAATGAATGAGAACCGTTGCGTAGATCACGTCCACCATGACCTGAACGAACGAGAACACCCAGAGATCTGGCATCAAGGGTAGAGAAAAGGCGTAGATCAGACTCAGCAGAAAGATGGTCCCGATAAGAACATAAAGAGGAATGGTCGGATGTACGAAGAATTCCCGCGTCTCGCGGAGTTGAAAAAAAATGGTCATGCCGAGCAGCAGAGTGGTCACCATCAACCGCAACAGCATCAGCCACTCGACGCGTTTCCTGAAATCCGGTCCGCCCCGGAAGTCTTCAGGTCGAATAAGGTCCACCAATTTCCGGCTTAGTTCCATTCCGAATCCCTCGCATCCGGAACACGATTCTTCTCGCACCTGCCGGTTTCCGGGACCTCATTCACGAGATGCACACCGAATTGTGAATTTTTTCTGAAATCCCCGGATCACCTGCACCGATCCATTCGTAAGAAATGACGGCGGACCCGCGGCGTTCTCGCGGGTTGCGGATCAGGTCCAACTTGCGGGTTTGCCGTGAGCATCCCGTACTATCTCTTTCACAAAGGTCACTTTGCGCGGGCACTTGTACCTGGACAAGAACTCTTTGCAAAAGCGGACGATGTCGCGCTCTTCAGGTCTCGAACCCCGTTCCGGGACGACAAGCGCCTCTATGACCTGGCCGCGCATCAAGTCCGGAACGCCCACGAGCGCAACGTCGGCGACATGGGGGTGTCTGATGAGGATTTCCTCTACTTCCTGGCAGTAAACGTTGAAACCGGCAGTTATAATGAGGTCCTTTTTCAGTCCGGTGAGTGTCAGATATCCATCCTCGTCCAAAAATCCGATGTCTCCCGTGTACAACCAGCCGTTGCGGATTACCGTGGACGTCTCTTCCGGTTTTCCCAAGTATCCGAGCATCACGTTCGGACCTTGAATGACGACTTCTCCTTGAGTGCCCAGAGGCAGGGATTTACCGTGTTCATCGTGTACGTCCACTTTCACGCCCGGGATTGGTGTGCCCACGCTCACAGGTTTGTTCGGAATATTGATATTGTTCCACGACACCACAGGGGAAGCCTCAGTCAATCCATAGCCGTGATAAATGTCTATCCCGTATTTTTCACAGAATTTTTCATATATTTCCATGGAGAGAGGCGCGCCGCCGCTGATCGCGATCCGCATGGACTTGAGATCCAAGTCTTTGCACGAAGGGTGGTACAGCAGACCGTAATACACCATGGGAACCAGCCCCGTGTACGTGATTTGCGCCTCTTTCAACCAGGGTATCAACTTCGGAAAATCCACCTTTTCTACAAGGTACACCGTACCGCCAGCCTTCGTGGTACCGAGCAGATTTACCGCCGCCCCAAACGCATGAAACAGCGGTATGAGTGCCAATCCACGGTCCTGAGGACCTCCGTTGCACGTGTCCCGCAGCATATTCGAATTGCTGTCCAGATTTCCGTGACTGAGGGTTGCGCCCAGTGCCCTGCCAAGCAATCCCGCCGTAAAAATAACCACTGCGGGATCGTTCGGCTGGAGGTCCAGAGCTGTGAACTGATCGGAAAAGGTGTTCTGAATTTCCTTGAAATCAACCGCACCGTCAACGGATTCAGTGCTGACGATCAGCTTGACGCTCTCGGCGGCGTCCCGAATTGACTCCAATTTGGGTACCTGGTCCGCTTTACAAACCACAGCGACGGGTTTGCTGTCCGCGAAATAATGGCTCAACTCATACGTAGTGGACAACGGATTCAGGGTGACGGCGATTGCACCGATCCGCACGGAAGCGAAATAGGCAACCACAAATTCCGGACGGTTCCCCATCAGAATGACGACTCGATCTCCCCGCTGCACTCCGGACTTCACGAGCGCATTCGATAACCTGTTGATAGCTCTCAGCAACTCACCGTAGGAAATCGTTTGATTTTCGAACACCAGCGCAGGGTGGCCGGGGATATCCTCTGCAAAGCGATCTATGATCTCGCTCAGATTCATTCACAACTCCAGTACGCAGAAATCGGACGGCGTACACTACCATGCAGACCGTCCGAATACAACCGGGACGCGCCGAAAATGGGTGCAAGCCCTATCGAATCTTGTGCACTTTTCTTACTTCTTTTGACTCTTCGCGTACCTCGAACCATTGAGGCAGCATTATTTTCCGGGTAATGGTTCTGGGAACCGGTTCCACACCCGGAACAGGGAAAGGCACCATCCGTGGAACGACCATCTCGCCTACCCCCGCCGAAGTTGACGGCCTGGGACGGCATTTTATGCAGTCAGAACAACCTTCCGCGCATCCCACGGGAATCTCCGTCCTGGTGACAGGCTGATTGCGAACCTGTGAAACAGGCACGGGAAAAACGGGAGCCACGCGGCGGGGAACCGGGCACTCGTCGGTAGCGGTGCACGGTACCATTTTTTGATAATACGTGACATTGGAACCGGGTACAGGTTTGATGAAAAACGTATACTGGCCGGAGAGAGCTAAAATGTCCTCTCCAAACGGGAATGCCTGTGAAACGGCGCACAGGGAAAAGATTAGTATACAGCAGGACGCAGACAGCATCTTTCGCATAATAAACCTCCAATATACTAATTTATTATAGCATGTTGACAAGAATTCATCAAGTTATTTCACAATAAATTGCCTGGGGCGCTAATCATGTTGCAATGGTTCTGCGGGCTGTGGTAAAGTTGCCTCATTGAAACAGAGCGGGTGCCATGATGAAAGCAGGAAAAAGTTTCGTAATGTTAGGAATACTCGTTTTGTTGGGTTTAGGTCTGTCCTCGCCCCTCCACGCGGGGCAGGTGTGGACAAAATGTCATATTACCTGTCGATGTTTGTGTGACGATACTGTGGGGAATTTTGCGTTTATGGTACCCGTGGATAGATCGCCCGATATCGGATTTGAGGCTGATCAAGCTTGCAACGCATACGGTCATCGGGTGTGTTATGATGGGTGCAACAGTCTTAAATTCACGTATACGTACCAGGTTACAAGTCCCTGACAACATCGGTCTTCAAAATAATTCCTACCGGAAATTGAAAGATTCTCTCCCACCGGCACTATTCTCGTGATGAATTATTCCTGCTGCCCACAAGAATCAAAATAACGGCCACCACCAATATCCCGCCTCCTACAGCCGCTTCCGTGGCCTGCCCCGAACTGTAGAGCAGATAGAGCGACAACGTCGCAACAGCCACAACGAGGGATGCGAACCAGGCACTTGTGAGAATTTTGAGAATCATGGGGTACCGCTCACATGAGAAGACCGAACGTGGCTCAATGCGCGAAACAGGCTTTGTTTGGTTCGCCTGTCATCCTTTCATGCCCGCGTCTCTTCTGTCCCGTAGTCTGAATGCTCTCTTCTCCTTCCACCTTCCGTACCTGGAATAAACAGGAGTTCCCGTCATGAGGATGAACACGAAGATCGTACTTGCAGTCACCACGACAACGCAAACAATGTCCAGTAGCTCCATCCAGCCCCCACCAATCCTTTCGCTCGCCGTTCCGAGACAGACGTCATCCTGGTGACACGTTCTGCCCGTCTCAGGAGCCTCAAATCCTGAACCATGACAGCGATTATACTCCTTTTCCACTCCAATGCAGCATCAATGCAGCGATAAGATCTTCGACTTCCATTTCTTTTTCATATCCAAGTACCGAAAATAATCGAATTTCTTGAACGCTTCCAGGGCCTGGATGTACGATTGTTCTGCCAGGTCCGCCTTGCCGATTTTTTCATAGATCCGAGCTTTGTCCGCAAGCATCGATGCGGAGGACCTCTCGTAATACTTCAGGGCCTCGCTCGGCTTGTCGGCCCTATCGTAGAGCCTCCCGATCAGATACAGCGCTTCGGTTTCCGCCTGATTGTCGCCGGCCCGGCGGGCCTTCCAGAGAACCTGGAACGCTGCGATAACTGTGGGATAGTCCATTCCGAGTCTCGTCGCAATCTCTTTGGCTCGGAGCTCCGATTCGGTCGCCGATGTCTTGCCCTGCATGCTTCGCTGTAGATAAATGGCACGGCTGAAATCCTCCAGCGCGGCAGCTTGATCCCCAACCTGTTCTCTTATGAGACCGGAATATTCCAGAGCTGTCTCCAATCCCGTGGAGACGGAAAGCTTGTCCCTAAATGCGAGAGACGCAGTAATGGCATGCAGTGCCTTGGAATATTCTTTCTGCTGATAATATTTCTCGGTTAATCTATCCAGGACCAGCATCATGTTATAGTCATCGTTGCCATCCCGATATTTTTTCAGTTCAGCAAGATCCGCGCTTATACTCGTCACAGTCTGGACCGGTCCCTTGGGCTGAATTGGCGTCCCGGTGATTTCGGACCGAGTTGCCGAAGCCTTGTCCCGGTCAGGTTTGATTTCAGGCACGCTGCCGGGAACTGGAGTACTCTTTTCTTGAGTCCGAACGTTCGATCCCATCGTTTTGGGCGACTTTCCGGATTCTCCCCAGATTGCCGGTCCCTTGCCGATATCCGCCAGCTTCTGCGAATTGGAGCTGGTAAAAACGGAATCCTGTCCCGGCCGCGTCTCCGCTTGCAGAGGCCGATCTCGAGTTTTTTCCGGAATCGGGGGCGTCTGTAGGATCCGCGGAGCAGTCTGCTTCATCTGAATATATTTCACCGGCTCGGATGTTGACACGAGCGGTTCCCGTGGTAGCGGCTTTTCGGCCTGCGGTTTGGTTCCATCCACCTTCGGCGGATGGGCTGCAGCCAGCTTTTTGTTTTCCCCTTTCGGCTTATCGGCCGCTAAGACGCTCGGGGTTTCCACGGGGGTTTTCCCGGCAGCCAGATCTCCTAAATATTTCGCCAGGTTTTGAAGACCCCTCGAATTGGCCTCTTCCATTGCCCGGCCGTAATAGGCTTGTGCCTTATCCATTTGCCCCAGTCTTTTTCTGTTCGATGCAGCCTCCAATAAAGTCAGAATCGTCTCGTCGGAAGCCTTTATCCGAGTGAATACCTTCAGGGCGTCCTCAAACGCAATTGCCGCCCGGGCATGGTCTCCCATACTTGCATGAACCCGTCCGATTTCCAAAACGCTCCAGCCCATGCCGAGGGTGTTCTTATGTCGTTTTTCAAGTTGCAGGCTGTCCTCAAAACGGATCAAGGCTTTGGCAGGGTCCGACTGTTCCAGAAATTGGAGTCCTTGATTATAGATTTCCGCGGAGGCTGGAGAAAATTTTTCGAGCGCCCTTGCGCGGCTTTGGCCAGCCAGGGCTTTGGGAGTTTCCGCTGCGGCCTTGTCGGGGACTGCGGCAGCGACGGGGGGTGCAGGATGAACGGGCTGCGATTTTGCAGTCTGTAGCTGACGGGACCCGGCCTGACCGGTGTTCTCCTTCGGCTGAGCAAGTAGGATTTCCCTGTCTTTACTCGGCTCAACACGAAGCTGAGTTGTTTTCGCAACAGGACCGTTTGAACTCGTAGAGGGACCGGAAGGCGATTTTGAGGACAACACGGTTTTTTCAAGGACCGCCATTTTTCTTTGCACGTCGCGGATAGCCGCAGTGTCCGTGGTTAGTCCAAGGGACAGCTGATAGACTTTCAGAGCTCTCTCGTTGTTGCCGATCTTCTCCAGGGATTCGGCCAGAATCAGCAGTGCAATGGTGTCGAGAGGTTGATAGGAAGCCCCGGCATCGAACTCGGCCACTGCTTTTTCATGCTCTCCCGCTTTGGCAAACGCGGTTCCCAGATTCATGTGGAGCTTGCCCTTCATTTCGCCCAATTTCAAAGCTTCCGTGAAATCTTGTACAGCCTTGTCGTACAGTCCCTGTTGGGTGTAAACGACACCGCGATTATTCAAGGCATTGGTATAATCCGGTTTGATTTCAAGGGCTTTGGAATAGTCCGCGACGGCCTTTTCCAGGGCTCCGCTTCTCTTGTATGCAACACCTCGGTCATTGTAATAGCGGTAATTAGATGGTTCCAAGCTCAGGGCGCGAGTGAAGAGATCCACTGCAGCCGAGGTGTCCCCCGCTTTCAGGGCAAGAAGCGCGTCATTATGGATGTCCCGCTCTTTCGGGGAAGACGCCGCGTCACACAAAGAGGTGGCAGCGACGAACATGAAAACAAGAAAGCAAGTGTGTATGCATTTCATCATGGATTCCTTTTTTCGCGGGATACTCGCACGAAAGGCCGGGTTGCACCTTGAGAAGGCAACCGCCGATTACGGCTTTCCACTCTGCGTTAATCCGAACTGGCTCAGCAGGTCTCTCACGAAAAAAGCTATTTCATCCAGGACGGCGGGGCATTTTTTGAAAAACGACGATCTTTCCTGATCGTAATCAACTGTCTGTACGATGGTTTTTCGTTTCGCCCCTGAATTCTCTGCGAGATCGTACCGTTCGTACCCCACGGAGAAAGCGCTGTTCGTCAGGCAAAACACTATTATCAGCATGATTCCGCTAATTTTATTATAAAATGACATTGTGGAACCTCCAATGCATGCCCCAAAAATTTGCAGTTTAATGTTAGTATTATAGCATAACTGACCGAATAATGAAAGGCTTGGCTTGGAGACCGGCGTCTATGTATGGAGCCGGCGGAATGTGGCCAATGAGCACGGGTGAGGAAAAATTTGTCCGAAATACAAAAAGTGTGCATCTTTTTCATGAGGGGACGCATCTCTTACGACAGAGAGCAGTAGGAACTCTCTGACAGTCATTCACGTCCAAAGAGAGGTAAAGGCTTGTGAAAAATATTCGTGAAATCTTGAGTGATAAAGGTATAGCAAGGCTTATCGATTGGGACCTCCATCCGTTCGAGGCTGTAACCAGGTATTTGGAATGGGGAACCAATTGGTCGAGGGGGTTGGATCACGCAAAATCGTGCAACGAAGAATGTGTCTATTTCAAGATTAACGCGATCAAGAAACCTGCGCGGCTCGTTATTGTCCGGCAGAGTCACAAGGACTACGAGGTGATTTCGGAAGTGGAAGCCCCTCAGGAACTCGTGGATGCTTCCGTGCACCATTTCGCATGCAAGAATGCAGCTTGCGGCATCACCGAAGAGCTAAAATCCTGGCTCAAGGCGGAAGCCTCAAAAGTGGCGTGAATAACCGATATGGGTCGATGTTCCTGATTTCGTGCCGCGGGTCGCTGCTTTGGGTCAAAGGGCGGGGAAAAGCAGCGACCGCTGGTTCGGCCAGGGGTCGCATCTTGCCGTTTTCGACCGCATCCAGAACGGAAGCACGCTGTTGTGGGCTCCACGGTGTCCGTACATTCGGTACATAAGTCCTTCGTTGAGAGACTACGTCCGCGATGCCGTTGCCGATTGTGTCGGTCGCGGCACGAACACTTTTGTTTGAACGCGCGAATAGTGCATTCTAAGGAGAGGGGATAATGGACTGTCATTGCAACGATCATCTTCCGGGTGAGTGGCATTCCGGGGAGGGGTGCGACTGCTCGGGTCACGAACATCCTACCTATACCTTCGTCATAACCAAAGTGATGGAAGAAGATCCGGGGATTGCAACGGCTTTCATTTCGAAGACGTTCATGGATCATCTTAAGGTCGGGGAGGGAGACGCAGTCGAACTTCTCGGTCCACGGCCGTGTGTGGTTCAGGCTCGCTGCCACCCGAATCCGTGGATAGATACCCGCATGGTATCGGTTGATCAGGAGACAATGGACAAGGGCGGTCTGTCCTTGTTCAGCCAAATCAAAATTCGGAAAGTCTGCTGCAAGGAATCTCAAAGCATAGTACTGGAGGTCCCCGCACATATAAGCGTTACGCGCATGCAAATCCGGGCCATGTTAGAGAGGGCTCAGGGTGCGGTTCTCAACGAACAGGAACACCTCACGTTGAAGAACAACCGGGGGGATCCCATCACATTCCGTATCGTAGCCATCGAGCCCGAAAACATGTCCAAAATAACGCGATCCACCTGCATACGGCTGGTGGACACCGAGGGAGAGGAGTATCTCTCGAGGCACGATACCACTTTTAGGGAGGTGGGCGGCCTTCACGAGGCAATACGCAAGGTCCGCGAAGTCGTTCAACTTCCGCTGAAGCATCCCGAGATTTTTTTTCAACTGGGCATCGATCCGCCCAGAGGCGTGCTCCTTCACGGACCGTCAGGTACGGGAAAAACCTTGATCGCAAGGGCAGTAGCAGGCGAAACGGGGTGCTATTACAAAAGCATGAGCGGCACCGAAATCATGGACAAGTACTACGGAGAGAGCGAAGCCAAACTGCGGGCCGCTTTCGAAGAAGCGTACAAGAATTCTCCCGCGATCATCTTTATTGATGAAATAGACGCCTTGGCACCCCGGAGAGACACGGTGGAAGGCGACGTGGAAAAACGGGTAACCGCACAACTGCTCGCGCTCATGGACGGACTGCAGGACCGGGGCTCGGTAATCGTGCTTGGAGCAACGAACCTGCCCAACGTGCTGGATACCGCTTTGCGGAGGCCGGGACGATTCGATCGGGAGATTCTTATAGGGGTTCCGGACAAAGCGGGTCGCGCGGAAATTCTCGAGATCCACACCCGGGACATGCCCCTGGGAAGTCTGGACCTCATGGAATTGGCGGAAAAGACTCACGGGTTCGTGGGCGCAGACATAAAGGCGCTGTGCCAGGAGGCCGGATTCAAGGCACTCAAGAGAATACTCCCGGGAATTGAAGATACCGATCAGGAACTGTCCCAGGATTTCCTGGACGCAATCACCGTAGAGGCCCAGGATTTCGAAGAAGCGTTCAAAGAAATGCGACCCTCGTCAGGCCGCAGTTTCGAGGTTGACCTTTCTGCGGCGGGCTGGAACCACGTGGCCGGCTATTCCGCTGAAGTCGAGTACCTGAAGGATGTCATTCTATGGCCGCTGCAAAATGTGACCTTTCTTTCGGGAATGGGAGTGAGTCACCGGACCGGACTGCTGGTCACCGGCCC
>DATHCX010000096.1:0-4147 GCA_035319325.1 Desulfomonilaceae bacterium | reverse complement strand
AATCCCATAGCTACCACTATCCGAAATCGTTGCCAGAATTCGTGGGAAAGAAAGTCGTCCCGCACAAAATAGCATCTATCGCCGACGTTATGGTCTTGAGCGAGCGTATGCGCATATTCGATCATGGCCGCGGAAAAGTCTATTCCAACTACTCGTGAGGCTCCTCGCGCGGCAAATTCGATGCTGAATCTCCCGGTCCCGCAACCGATGTCCAAAACCGTGGCTCCGGTAATATCGCCGCATTGCTCGAAGGTGAGCCTGTGACGTTCAAATAGGGCTCTCCGGAAAATTTTATTGAAGAAATATTTGGTCCTGTTCTCGTGCAGGTAGAGAGCGTCCCACTGACCGGGGATCTTATCGAAATACGCTCTCGTCGCGTCAGGCTTCGAGACCATTCTTGATTACCTCTCTCACCGGTGCAAAGGGGAATGCTTGCAGGAGTTCCCGAAGTTTCGTTTTCATGGTGCGCCTGAACAGGTTAAATTTGATGCGGTTGAACGAAACCGCCCACCGGTTCATATAAGGGGAAAACTGTCCGAATTCCAAGTCTTGGCGACGGAATTCGTACGGGTGTATGTATGTGACAAAGGGCATGCCTTCCCGGTTTATGCTTGTCACAGCCCACTTTATCACGCATCGGGGCAACGTTCTGAAGTATCCGCCGCCTGCAACGGGCAGTCTTGCACCGGCAAGGTGTGTCGTGGATAGCGGCACTTCAATGATGCCGCCCCCTTTCCAGCGTATTGCCACAATGCCCCGCGGAAAATCGGGAACCCCGTACCTCCGACCACGAAAAGGAAACACACTGCTATCATATCGAATTCCGTGTTCCGCCAGAACCTGCAGGGCCCAAACGGAACGTGTATCCAAGCTGAATGCCGGCGCCCGGTACCCGATGGCAGACTTCCCCGTAATGTCCTCTATGAGAAAAATTGCCCTTCGAAGGTCTTCCTTGAATTCCGGGGGCGTCAGTGTGAACAGTTGGCTATGAAAAAAACCGTGGAGCGCGATTTCGTGCCCAAGGGCGTCCATGCTCTTCACGAGGTCCGGAAAGCGTTCGGCAAAAACGCCAAGCACGAAAAAGGTGGCTCTCACCCCCGCGTCATCGAAAAGCTTCAGAAGGAACTCGGTGTCCGCGGCGCACTGCCTGCACGCAGCTCGATAGCCTCCGGTGAGATCCCGCCACACGATGTGCTCCCAGCACTCGGCATCCACAGAGAGCACATTGACATTCGGAACCACGGGAATTTCGTTCAGAACGAGCTCGGGCAACCCATGGAGCAGTTCCGGGGGTGATATAGTCATAGGAAGGCAGTCTCTCAGAATTTCTTCTCTGCGACAACGGTATGCTTCAAAGAGAACATCCGGTGTCATCCCGCAAACGCACTCTTTTCTGGTATTATGGGGCACGGCGTTACAATATCAAGCATGAATATCGGTTTGTAAGGGAAGAAGGCATGCATCTGAACAACCGCATGCGTTGCTGCTCTGTACAGGTCGAGGCCTTGGGAACCAAGGATTTGCCCCGGCGATGACGGAGGTCAAGGTGAATCTCTCCGAATGGTTTGAAGCGCGGCCAAAAGCGTTCGTCGTCAGTTGTGCTGTCGTTTTGGTTGGCATCATCGGCCTGATCGATTACGTGACCGGTTATGAAATTGCCCTGTCGGTTTATTATTTGATTCCCATCGCCCTGGCAAGCTGGTACGTGAGCAGGGGTGCAGGGATATTCATTTCCGTGGCCTCCACGGTCACGGAATATATTACTGATTATTATGCAGGACAGGTCTTTTCCGATCCGGTGGTAGCATACTGGAATGTCGCCGCAACTCTCGCGTTTTTTCTCGTGGTGAATTTTATTTTGTCCGCGATGAAAAAGGCCTTTGAAGAGGTCAGTCGATCCGCGAGGACCGAACCGTTGACAGGTCTCTCCAATATGAGGGCCTTTTACGAGGTTGCCGAAAATGAGCTCAACCGGGCTCGTCGGTACAACACCGTCTTTAGTCTGGCATATATCGATCTGGACAATTTCAAGGCGGTGAACGATGTGCTGGGCCACAGCACGGGTGACGTGCTTCTTCGGTCGGTCGCGAAGACGCTCCTGAATCGGGTTCGGACTACGGATCTCGTCGGCCGCCTGGGCGGCGATGAATTCGTCATCTTGTTTCCGGAGACGAATTACGAGCAGGTGAAGGCTGTGGTAGGTCGAATTCAGCATCATCTCCTGGAAGTGATGCGGGATTCCGGGTGGGCTGTAACGTTCAGCATGGGGGTAATCACCTTCATCGAGTCGCCTCAAAGCGTGAACGAGATGATACGAATAGCCGACAGCCTCATGTATGCCGCAAAAAATGCCGGAAAGAACAGAGCCAGCTTTGAGATGTTTCCGCATGAACCGCAAGCTGTGAATCAGCTTTTCGATGCACGGGTATAATCGTCTATGAATGAGGGAGGCTATCCGATATGAAGCGGATATTGGCAATAACCGTACTCTTGGCTCTCTTGCCCACGCACTTCTTGTGTGCCGAACAAGCGGTCAATTCGGCGTACCAGGTGTTCACCATCACCAGCTTGAAGCAAGGGTTGTACGGAGGCACAGTGGCTTTTTCGGAAGTGAAGAAATTCGGCGATTTCGGACTGGGAACACTGGAGGGCCTTGACGGTGAAATGGTCGCTCTGAACGGACTATTTTTTCAGGTAAAAACTGACGGCAAACCGTATGAGATCTCGGACACGGCGAAAACGCCGTTTGCTCTGGTGACCTTTTTCCGACCCGACAAAACCGTTACGCTCCCGGGAACCAGGAGCCTGGACGATCTGCAGCAGGCTTTGGACAAGATTCTGCCTTCCTCGAATCTGCCGTACGCAATACGAATCAGAGCAAAGTTTCACTACATGAAGGCAAGGAGCGTTCCAGCACAGAAGACGCCGTATCCTGAACTGAGTGTTGCCCTGAAAGATCAAGTGATATTCGAATGGCATGATTTGGAAGGAACACTGGTGGGATTCCGTTTCCCGGACTATATGGACGGTGTCAACGTGGCGGGATATCACTTTCATTTTCTGGATGCTGACCTGAAAACGGGCGGACATGTGCTTGACTGTTCGACCGTGAGCCCGGAAGTGGAATCGTGCACCCTGGGGGATTTTCGTATCATTCTCCCCGACAACCCTGCCCCCCAGCGCTGACGCACGTAAGAATGAAGTTCCCGAGCAGGTAGTATTCTGCAAGGGGTCACCACGCTTCGTATCCTGGGATACTGGTGCTCTTTATGCCGAGTTCTGCTCATAGCCAGTGAAAAGTTTTGACCGTTTCTACCGCCCTGTCAGAGGGCTGTCGAACGAAGGTTTAACGCCTTGCGTCGTCCGGAGTGAGGGCAGCCCCCTGATAGGGCGCCTACCGATCGGACATTTCTTTTGGCAACTGCTATAAAGGGCCATTCGAGAATGCATTTTTCCGCCTTGTGAATGGAACCAAAACATCAACTGGTGCTCTAACTAAAAAACCGTGACGAAGGGCCTATCCGTTTGCCCCCGCGTTGGGGGAGATCTGAAGAGGCGGCTTTATCCTGTCCGGAGGCTCATTGCTCGGAAGTATCACTGCAATTCAACTCGTGTACTTGGGAGTGCGAAATGAAAATGACGAAAGCCTGGAGCATAAGATTGGCCCTTTTGATTGCCTCCGCGTGTGTAACGTGGGCCGTGGGAGACTCCTCCTACGCGCAAGCTACGGCACCGCGAGCAGTGGTTCAGGCAGTCCAAGGAGAAGCGAGCGTGACGCCGGGAGCAGACCGGGAGCCGGAAAACCTGGCGCAGGGGAGCGTAGTGAACGCCTGGAACATGATCTCCACAGAGGGGCAGAGCAAGCTGTTTCTTCAGTGGGAAACCGGGATCCTGAATCTTCTCGGCGAGTTTTCTTCTATTTTCCTTACTTCGAGACAAACGGAAGCGGGTCCGATCGAAGCCATAGAAGTGGCGGAAGGGGTTCTCCGGGTGATCAAACAGAGCGGGGGCGGTAGCGTCAGCCCGTACGTGGTGACGACTCCCGCGGCTGTTATAGAACCTGCCAGTTACGATGACCCGGTGGATTTCGTCGTCGAAGCGTACATGCCTACATCTTCAGTGATAACGGTCATCTCTGGCCAGGTGA
>DATHCX010000095.1:0-10240 GCA_035319325.1 Desulfomonilaceae bacterium | reverse complement strand
ACTGTTTTTGTTTTCGGAGGCTCTACCACCTTCGGATACCGCATTGCAGATGACGAAACAATACCTTCACACCTTCAGCAATGGATTCGCAAGGAAATCGACCCGTCTGCAACGGTATACAATTTCGGCCGCGGCTCGTACTTTGCCACCCAGGAACGTGTGCTGTTCGAAAAGCTCGTGGTGCAGGGTTATGTTCCTAACATGGTGATTTTCATAGACGGGCTGAATGATTTTGCCATTCCGGAAGGTGAGCCGGCACACACAGCGGCTCTGAAAAAACTCATGGATGAAGGAGACAAATCCTCTTGGGATCGGCTGGTTCGAGAACTGCCCGTGACTAAATTTCTGTTTTCCGTGACATCAAAGAATCAGGACGGAGTGCGGAACAACGGCACAGAAGACTCGACGCAGGATGTCGAAACAACGGCAAAAAAAATCATACAGCGCTATCGAACAGACAAGAAAATTATTGTTTCCGTAGCGGCCGCGTTTGGCATCAAGCCCGTGTTCGTTTGGCAACCTGTTCCGATCTATGAGTACGATCAGCAATATAACATTTTCAGATCGGTTGATTTCGGCAAGAGAGGGCCGCTGCTGCAGTTGGGATACAAACTCATGGCTGCCGAATATGAGTCAGGAGCGCTGGGAGACGATTTCGTCTGGTGCGCCGGTATTCAGAAAGATGCGAAAAGCCCCCTTTATGTGGATGCAGTACATTACAGTGGTGAGATGGCAGATATGATAGCTAAGTGCATTGTCACCAATATCAAGCAAAAGGGAATTTCCGGGAACAAGAAGCCCGTCAGTTTTTCGGTTCCCGGCACGTATCCCGCGGGCGATCCTTCCGCTCAAGTGCCCACCAGACCCGAAACACGTCCATAATAGCTCTGAACAATACGTCGGTTTTTACTCCTCGAGCGCGTCCGGTCTTGCGGGAAGCGGTTGTCACCGGGTACTCGGTGATGCGGTACCCCGCTCTTGCGGCATAGATCAGCCTCTCTGCCTCATTGAAAGGGGACCTGGAAATGAGGGGGAAACGGGTTACTATTTCCCGTTTCAGGAGCTTCACCGCACCAGCGTCATAAGTGCGAATGCCGAACAACATCACAGGAATCACATTGAAGGCTCTCGAAATCAAGGAACGAACCAAACCGTAATGTTTGTCCACTCGGCTGGCGATAATGACGTCCCAGTTTGCTGTCATGGGAAGCATGTCAATCAAAATAGCCGTATTCCACTGCCCGTCAGTGGAGTTGAGAAAAACGAAATCCTTCTCGGCTTTGGAATAGAGAAACTCAAAAGTGTAGAAGATACCAAAATTTCTCGCATTATGAAACACTCTGAGATTCGGGAATTGTCGGCCGCATGCGTCGACAACCCGGCCGGTGCCGTCAGTGGAACCGTCGTCGCAAATCAGGATTTCGTAATCTATTCCCGATCCGATCATTAATTGGTGCGCATCTCGAATGACGTTTTCCAGAGTCTCTGCTTCGTTGTACGCCGGAAAACACAGCGAGACGCTCGGCAGGGCGTTCGATTTCCCGTTTGTGGACTTCGTCGCGAAGCTCATGATTCCTTGTGCCTTCAACACTTCTTCGTTCCTGCAAGCAGATTATAGCAATTCTCGAAAACTCCATCGGATTCGTTCACGACGCTCGCCCACATTCCGACCGTGCAATCATGTCATTGCGAGGAGTGAAACGACGAAGCAATCTCAGTTTTGGTCAGTTGGAGATTGCTTCGGGGTTTGCCCTCGCAATGACAAACTTTCAATCTTTCCGCGTACACAAAACCGACCTTACTCTTGAGAATCCCTATAATCAAAGGATCTCGACGTCCGGACCCAAAAAGGAATCAGCTCTTGGACCATTCCAGTGCCGCATCGCATACCGCGTCGATCTGTCTTTCTGAAAGTTCGGCAAACATCGGCAGGGAAATTTCATCGCGGGCGATCTTTTCCGAAACCGGGAAATCGCCTGGCTTGTATCCTAGCTCCGCCCAGGCTTGCTGCAGATGCACCGGCACCGGGTAGTGGAGTCCGGTGAAAACGCCCTTCTTTGCGAGTTCAGCCTGAAGTGCGTCCCGATTTCGCGTCATCACCGCGTAGAGATGATACGCGTGGTTCACATCAGGCATCACCCTGGGAACCACCAGACCGGTTCCGGCCAAACGCCTCCCGTACAAGGAGGCGCGTACGCGGCGAGCTTCCAGCCAATCATCCAGGCGTTTGAGTTTGACACGAAGGATTGCGGCCTGAATCGCGTCCATACGGTAATTGAATCCCTTCAATTCGTGGTAGTACTTTGTCTCGGTGCCCCAATCGCGAAGCATGCGAATCTTATGCGCATATTCGTCGTTGTTTGTAACGACCATGCCACCCTCGCCATACGCTCCCAGATTCTTGCCCGGGTAGAAACTGAAGGCTGCCATATTCCCGAGGCCGCCCACGCGTTTTCCCCGATATTCAGCTCCATGAGCTTGCGCAGCGTCCTCGATCACAACCAATTTATGTTTTGAGGCTATTTCGAGTATCCGGTCCATGGCCGCGGGCTGGCCGTAGAGGTGCACGGGCATGATGGCTTTCGTACGGTCCGTGACGGCGTCCTCCACTTTTTCCGGATCCATGGTGTAAAACCGCTCGTCGACGTCGACGAATACCGGACGAGCACCAGCGTACCCTATTGCAGCAACGGTCGCCACAAAGGTCATGGGCACAGTGATTACCTCGTGGCCGGGTCCGATACCGGCAGCGAGCAACGCAAGGTGCAACGCACTGGTTCCGGAGTTCACGCCGATGGCGTGCTTGGCCTGACAATAAGCGGCGAACTCGTCCTCGAAAGCTTCCACTTCGGGCCCAAGGGTGAATCTGCCGCTCTCAAGCACCTTTCGGACTGCCTCCTGGATCTCGTCCGCAATGGTCCTGTACTGCGCCTGGAGGTCAAGGAACGGTACCAAGTCAACTCCTTCCATTTCCTGCTGCGTGTGCCGCGAAACCGGAACGTCTCGACCGGAAAATTCCCGTCATGTGGGTCACACCCTATAGTTCCACCGTGGCGCCCCGGCCCTTCATCGACTTCATCGCGGCCTCCAGGACACGCACCACGAACAAGCCTTCCTGTCCGCCGGTGATAGGCGTTTCATGGTTTTCCACGCAGTCGATAAAATGACGAACCAGTGTGTGTAGAGCTTCAGTCGTGTCCAATTTGGGGGCCCACATGTCCCCGGTGCGGTAGCTCACCTTGATTTTGTACATCCCTTCCGGATCGCTGCCCACATCCACACCGCTGTCGTAAATTTTCACTTTTTCGCTGGGCTCTATATCATCGTACATGATCATCTTCTTGCTTCCGCCGAGCAGCGCCCTGCGCACCTTCACAGGGGCGAGCCAATTCACGTGCATGTGAGCTATGCAGCGGTTCTCGTAAAAAAGAGTCAGGTAAGCCACATTGGCCAGACCTCCCGAGAAATTCGCCATTCCGGTGGCTGAAACCGCGCAAGGCTTGTTGGGTAGGACATAGTTCAGGATGGAAAGGTCGTGTACCGCAAGATCATAGAGCACGTCGACATCGTTCTGGAACAGCCCCAGGTTGACTCGAACGGAATCATAATAATAGATCTCGCCGAGCATCCCGGAATCGACAGTTTCTTTTATCTTCCGGACGGCGCCTGTGTACACGAACGTATGATCCACCAACAGCACGCGCTTTTGGTGCTCTGCTTCTTCAATCATGCGGGACGCTTCCGCTGCTGTCGCGGCTATCGGCTTTTCCACGAGGACATGTTTGCCCGCGGTCAGCGCTCTCATGGCCAAATCGTAATGTGTAGAAACAGGCGTCGCGATGGCAACCGCATTCAGGGCCGGGTCATTGATAATGGCGTCCGGATCTGTGGTGCCTTCAACACCGGGATATGTTTGAGCGAGCTTTCTCAGACGATCGGTATTCGGATCGCATACTTTCAGCACCCTTGCCCCATCCGTAGCATTGAAGTTGCGGACGAGATTCGGGCCCCAATACCCGTAACCCAACAGTCCCACAGTTACCAAAATCTTTTCTCCCTGAAAGTCAGTAGGACAGGCATGCCAAACCCTTAACTGCGTTTCCGGTCAAAAACGTCGCCCTGGATACGGGCAGGCACTCCCGATACCAGCTTGTGCGCAGGAACGTCCTCGGTCACGACGGATCCCGCCGCAACCATGGCGTACTCGCCGATGGTTATTCCGCACAGAATAGTTGCATTGGCTCCGATACTTACCCCTTGTTTCACCAGGGTAGTCATGCGTTCCCACTCTCCCTCTTTCATGAGGCTACCGTCCGGATTCAGAGCTCTCGGATACCTGTCGTTGGTGAAAACAACATGCGGGCCGATAAATACTCCGTCTTCCAGGATAATTCCCTCGGGAATGAATGCGAAGGCCTGAATCTTGACGTTTCGGCCAATCTTCACCTCTTTACGAATTTCAACAAACGCGCCGATTTTGCAGCCATCACCGATTTCGCATCCGTAGATGTTTACCAGATCGGGGTGAAAAATCACAACATTTTTGCCCAGAGTCACGTCATCAGCTATCATGACACTGTCCTCCTAGCATTCAAGCTGATTCGCAAAGGTGCGACGCAGAAGGAAGTTTCATAGTTTGCAATAAATAGTCGATTCCCGATAGGGCAGGTGACGCACATGCCATCGGCCGCATCCGGGAAAAAGTCCCGGCGACAAGGCATTTCCGGCATGAGCCATCATTCGCGGTACTGCTTCCTCCGTGTAGATCGCTGCGAAAGCGTGGTGCTCCTTCAGTATCATCCTTCGAGGCTCTATTGCCGGACAGCAGCACAAAATAATCCTGAGTGCCGGGCACCTGCACCCAACCCTCTTTTTCGAGATCCTTGAAGCCGGGATTCTTCGCTATCACGGCTTTTGCGTGGATTCTCCCAAGCGACTGCACCGCTGCGTTTCTCTTAAGCGGATCGACTGCGAGAAAATCGTCCGTTTCAGGAATGGATGCCACTATGGTAGCCTCCGCGAGTCTCGCCCAGTAGAGGTGCGGAGCTCCCGCGATGGCTATCCGATCTCCTTTTGCAATTCCATTTTTCCGGAGAAAATCTTTCACCTTAACCTGTTCGAGGAATCGGTCCTTGTAGGAAAGCTTGCCATCAGTCGAATACAGGCCCCGGATACTCTCGTCAACGACCGAGGATATGCACAAAATCATCATGAACGCTGCAAGGCCCCAAGCACCGAATATGGCTTTCCTGGGGGCGTTCCCGCGATGGAATCCATACCTGGGACACGTAATCAGAGCGGCCATTCCCAAGAAAAGAAAGGGAGCGCAGTATCTGATCTCCATTTCAATCAGGCAAAAGAGGCCCACTCCGGCTATTGCCGGTAGGGCCAAGAGGAGCACAATGGATGGGGGTAGCACGGGGCGGATCCATAGGGAGCCGATCCTCGACTGTGCAAGAAACCATACGATTACCACTGCAAAAAACCAGGGGCTTTGGGCGCAAAGCCTCCACACGTTGCGCATCAAAATATGGATCTGGGTACCCGGATCAAAAGCCGGGCGCATGCCCAGCGACCAGTAGGCAAGGTCGTAAGCTCCGGGATACGTTCCGCCGGGGCCGTCCTTGAAATAAAGCACTTTCGGACGCTGATTCAATTCCAAAGGTGGATGAATGGGCGTCCCTGTGCCGGAGACCAGCTTCGCGTAATTGAAATTTCCCGCCTCACCGTAGGAAAAATGTCCGAGCTTTTTGGTGAGACCGAATATCAGCGGGGAGCATGTCAGCAACATGACCGAGATACCCACAGCCACCGTGATGACCGCCTTTTTCAAAGATCCCGAGCACAAACCAGCCAAGAAAAAAAAGACCAGTGAAAAAGGCAGAAAAAAGGTCTTGATCAAATATCCGAATCCCATGCATAACCCCAACAGAACGCTGTTTCGGTATCCTTTCGGGGCTACGCGGATCCGAAGGATCGTCGCACTTGCCAAAATCACCAGGGCAAACACGAAAAGCTCAGGGGCGACAGTTCGAAGCTTAATCCACGCAAGCGCTGCGATGAGAAACGCACCGTACATGAGGACGAGCCGCTCGGGAAGAGGCAAGAATCCTTCTCCCTCCTGCTCTGCCTGCGTAATGTATCCATCCACACTTCTGACGAACGTCTCGCACGCGGCCATTGAGACCATGAATCCGACAAAATTGACGATCTTGAGTTGTGCCACTTCGTCGATACGGCTGATATGGAGAACCGTGCGGGCCGCTTCCAGGAGAAAGGCATAGCCGGGGCTCAACGTGAGATTTAACAGCCCGGACCACCCGTCCACGCTAAACGCTTCTCCAAGATCCAGGTAATTCACGCCGTCCGTGTTCAGGAAGAAACGAGTGGCGTACGCCACCAGGCCACCGGCCAGAATTCCGGTGATCCAGAAGACTGCACGCACGGTGGGAACCCATCGAGTCCGGTCCGTTGACGAAAAAATGGACAAAACCCGCACTCCTGAAACCATTTCCCTTTCAACATGTGAAATCGGGGAGGAACTTCTTGTAAGACGTTCCTCCCCGAACCCTTCCTCAAGAACCGTTAGCACTCGCCGGCATCTGCATTTCCTCAGCGGAAATGCAGATGCCGGCGCATGATAGAAGTTTCCGGGAGGGGGTCTGGGATGACAGTCGTTACAAAGAGAGTCTCCCCAATCTTACTTTCTTGAATGAGCACTCGTACCCATGGCAAAAAGCGGTCATCCCTGCCATTGAAACGTGCTTTTCGTGCCGTGCAAATCGGTGTCAATCAGTGGCACACATAGGTAGCACACGTCAGTCCCGGTTGAAAGAATTTTTCAGCGGACTGTTGCTCAAAGTCCGGGCAGTTGGCCGTTTTGCTCAGCCTGAAGCCGTAGACTGAAGAAAAAAATTGGAATTGACTGGGCATCTGACCATGAGGTATGGTTCGAGCTTCGTTGCGAATGGGTGTGCACAACAGGTCCCCTTCTCTCGTTTCCGAGCATATGGGTATGATACTTTAGATCTGACGAATGCCGATCGACCGCGGAAAGTGTTTTAATGAAGAATAACGAACTGATACGCACGTATTACGACAACGTAGCCTCGGTCTATGACGTTAAGCACGGGATAGCTTCCGCAGGCCAACTCTACAATTGGATCAAGTACTATGAACCATTCCTGGATCGCCATATTCCCAGGAAGGGTCGAATTTTGGAATTGGGATGCGGTACCGGCCTGTACACCAGTTGGCTGTGCAAGCGGAATCTGGAAGTCGCGGCCATGGACATCAGCTCAAAAATGATTGAACAAGCAAGAAACCGCAGCCCTGAAGCTCGCTATTATGTCGGAGATTGCCAGAATCCGGCGGCAGTCCTGGACAAAGAATTTATCGGTGACGGACTGGACTCGATCGTGGGGATTAATTCCTTCAGTTATTATACTGACAAACGCAAGGCATTGACGAATTACAAATCCCTTCTCCATAGTTCGGGACGTTTCATCATTATCGATATGAACGGCCGCTCCCCTGCATTCAAGTGGAGCCAAATACGCAACATCAATGAAATGAGAGAATGGTACGACGTTGTCAAGGAGTGCAATCGGTCCAATATGAGGCGTCTGCTGAACGACACGGGATTCGAGATCGAGAATCTCGAGCTTTTCTCTTTTGTGCCCAACATGGCAGGAGCGTTGGCCGTGAACCTGCTGTCACTCATGGACGCCGTTCTCTCCAGGATGCCGCTGATTGATGCATTTGCCATCAGGATAGGCATCGTTGCCAAGGCGGTCTAATACCAATGTGTTTTCAAATACGTGAAATCGGGGAGGAACTTCTTGTAAGACGTTCCTCCCCGAACCCCACCTCAAGAACTTTTAGCACTCGCCGGCATCTACATTTCCTCAGCGGAAATGCAGATGCCGGCGCATGATAGAAGTTTCTGGGAGGGGGTTTGGGCGGGACACTCTTTACAAAGAGGGTCCCCCCAATCTTACTTTTTTGAAAGCGCATTCGTCTAACCTGTTGGCAGCACATTTGTCGACATGGAAACGGCTCTGTTGCCGACTCGACTCATCTTACGGGAAAATGCCTCCACAGGCAGGCGATGTGCAGGAATCCGGAATGTTTGTTTCACGCGCCAGGTCGGGCAGCGGGGTTTCTCGGGAAACATTCTGTTCAGTGCTCTTCAACCAGTCGCATATGCGGTCCGGCCGGGTCACCCAAAGACCCTTGATTTTGGTGACTTCCTTCAAACACAGACCGAACGCGTCAAGCGCATCACGATTCGCACTCTGGTGCCCTTGAGGATGGAGCGAAAGCATAACCAGACCGCCCTTGGACACAATTCGCCGTGCACGCACCACCTGTTGAGACCAGAATTCCCGGTACGTCGAACCTTCGAGGTCCCTCTCCACGTCCTGGGGAACGGTCAACGGCAGTTCCAACATTCCGTTATGCGTCTTGTACACGTGACATGTTGCACAGCCGTTTCTCGTCCGGCTAGTAAAGCACGAAGACACATTGGGAACGGAAGAATCATATTCAAACAATTCAGAGAGCTTTTCCAGATAAGACGGGGTTCGCAGGAGCCATTCCGAGCGAAAACCACGAATACGCCATTGATGGACGAATTTCTCGATTTCGCGAAAGCGAGCATCCCGAGCTCGGCCGTCGAGGAAAGTCAGTTTTGCATCGTGATTATACCCGTGGCATGCTATTTCGCAGCCTCGGTCAAGTAATCGTTGAATTCCCTTTTCTGCGGTTCGGCTCCGGCAATAATACGGCACGCAAAACCAAACGCCCGTGACACCGTGTTCCTCTTCCATATCGCACATGCGTTCTATCCAATCGGGATGTCTAAACAACCAGTCCGTATCCACGTCGTGGGAAACGCAGAGCGCGGCCTTATACTCGTCCGGCCAGTCAAAGAACGGGCGTCCTTGCTTCGTGTTTATGCCGCACCAGGCGGCCAATTCGCTGAGCCACTCGACGACAAATGCCGGATCGCCTCCCGGAAAATCAATGTCTGGTTTTCTCGCCATATGACTTTTGGTCAGCACTTTTCCCGCGTTCTTCACCCAGTTCGGAACCAGCGAATAGTTGAACGGAAGCTTTGCGGCCAGTGGTGCTTGCAGTTGCTCCCGATACGCTTCCAGTAAGATACCATCGATTGTTTGCCCAAGAGGAAAATGGGCATGTCCCCTACCGTACCCATCTGTAGAAACGAGGCAGACTTCTCGATCCCGCGTGTCGTCGATTCTCGTGCAAGTGATTGCAGGTTTGAGGCATTCGATCGGGGGTGAGATGTCAGCATGCGGAGGTAGCCAAAGAATCTCCGGAGCTCCATCTCGCAAATGTTCGGGAACGTCTCGCGATACGTGCAACCTGGTGAAAGAAGGCTCCCATTCGTCACATGATTCTTGGTGTCTCGTGAACTGAAAACCCAATTGCCTTACTCCTAAGCAATCAATGCGAAAATTTTCTCACCATTCGCCTACCACTGAATGGAACGGTAAGACTGTACAGCGGAGTAAACCCCCCGTCCGGTTCGGCTTATGCCGTGGCAGCGAAATCCGGCGACCCCCGCCCGGCGCACCCGCAATCCATCTGGCGCACGAGTGTCGGAGTCCGGGTCTCAAACGAATGCAGCATCAGAATCTCTGAGAAGACTCCCGGCAGTATTGTTCGCTTGCACAACTGTTGCACAGCAACTGATACTGCTTAGAGCCCGAGATCCATTCATGTCTTTTTGATTCAAAGGTATTCGGGATTCGTTAATCCTGCCTCACCGGGCCGAGTACAGTGAAAGAAAACCTGTCCGAAACAACACAACTACTAACGTTTTCCTTTGTGCTGGGGCCAATATCAATTCTCCCCAAGAGTGTCAACAGAAATTTACCATAATTTTTATCATACGCGAAGGCTATTATTCAAGTCAAGTTCAGGTCGGGTAGCCCGGTATCCGTTCAGATACGGCGGGAAAAGAGCTGTAAGGGCATGCGAAGCAATCTGTGCGCTTGAATATCGAGATTGCTGGGTCGATTCACTCCTCGCAATGACTCCGAAACGATGATTCCCTCGCGGGACTGGATGATGACAAAGCAGGCAAGAAGCTTTTGCGTTTTTGTGAGATTGTGTGTAAGATCACGAATCTCAGGATTGAAAAACGAACGGAGACTGTTCATGTTCGATGGAGAGTGACGCGTGTCACGCAGGCCATGGGGCGTAATGGGGT
>DATHCX010000094.1:0-12809 GCA_035319325.1 Desulfomonilaceae bacterium | reverse complement strand
CTCAGCCAAGGGAACAAGCCACAGGTCGACAAGGAGGATTAGAGTACCGGACCAGGTCGCCAATACCCGACCTGGATATCAACCATCAACATGCACAAGTGTAATTGTCGTCAGTGCATAAATGTAATTGACGTCGGGCAGCTCACTACTCGTCTTTGTATTCTCGCACTTTCTTGGCGAGAGCTTGCTCCATCTGGCGCAGTTTTCCGCCGCCTTCATCGATCTTCGCGCGGCGCTCCGCTAGTTGATCTTCATTCGAGGCCAACGCTGCAACCCACTTTGCCCGCAGCTCCTGTTCTTTCGGCTGGTGTGACCCCAGCGCCTGGAGATTGGAGCGCAGTCTCCCCTGTTCGTCGCTCAAGCGCTGCGCCTGCTGCGTCCACTCATTGATCTGTCGCTGCAACCCCGCCTTCTGAGCCATGAGGTCACTCAGATCTTTCATAAAGGCTTTCGCCGCCGTCGACAGGTACGGTTGGGCTACATAAAAACGGACCTGCTCCTCACTGCTGTTCGCCAGCTGTGTCTTCTCCTGTACGTCGCGCTTTTCCTCAACAAGGAAGTCCAGCGTTTCGCCTCCCTTCAGCGGAACTTCGAAGCGGTAGTCGTTGCCTACTTCCTTGAGAGGCTTTTCGGGCTTGCTCAGGTGATAGCCGGAAGTCCTGGGCTGCTGGAGCCACAGGGTCGCCGGGTCCTTTCCGCGGTTTACGATCTTCCAAGTGTTTGTTCTGGTCTCCACGGAAGTGAGAGTGAGTATGCCGTCAGCTAATCGGGCTTTATAAGTCGGTTCGCGACGGGTTTTCTCTTGCGGAGTGACATCCACCGAGGCGTCCAAGGCGTAGGGTATGACTTCCTGACTACCTGGGGGAAGAGTGTGCCCGAGAATGCCCTCACCAAGCGATGTTCCCCCCTCGAAGAAAGTTACCGCACCCGCCTCAAGGGTCAGTTCGGTGGCATTTTGCAGGACAAAAGCATTGGTGGCTCCCGGAGAGAACGAGGCCTTGTAGTAGAGGAGACGCCTCCCATCGACCTGTTTTGACAGGATTGGCACCATGGCCGCCTGGCCGCGAGGAATGGAAACCTTCCCTTTGGGTTCGTAGCTGAAGAGATTGCCAACCTTGGCACCCTGTGCCCCACCGTCGTAACTGCCGGCGAGAAGTTCGCCCAAAGGTCTTGCGTCACTTTCATCCCGTGCCCCTTCAGCGGGCGCGGATGGAGCAGGGGCTGCTGCGAACGGGCGGTCCATGGTTTGAGCTGCACTACCCGCGCTACCACCGCCACGGTAACCATGGCTCTCGCGTCTCTTGGCGGTCTCCACCTGCCTTCCCCGCGCCACCGCAGGAGCTGACGCCGGGACTTCCTTGGCCAGGTCCGGTGGCGACACCGCTCCCCAGTCCACGGCCAGGTTCTGAAAGCCTGGGATCGGCACCTGCGGTCGCTTCACGTAGTACGGGGAGTACAGATCCATCACATAGGAAATCGGATTACCGGCAACAAAAGAGATAGTAACGTTTTTCCAGTCGTCTTCCGTATTGTTCTCGGCCAGTGCCCAGCCCTGGAGGAGCGGAGGAGCGTCTTTCTTTCTTTCGTCGAAAATGACACGGTATGAGCACTTCCAGATGGGCATCTCGATAAGGTAGCCAATGCGCAGGTCTCGCTCGCCTTGGCCTGTGGCGTTCAAGGTGAGCTTCTTCCGGTTAGTGTACTTGCTGTCGAGGGAGAGGTCGAGGAGTCGGCGAAGATCGCGCTGGAGTGCCTCGTCCGCCAGGGAAAACTCGGAGATCGTCAAAAGATCCAAGGAGCGGATCGGGCCGGCCTCGCTGAGCAATACCAGCCGGTAACCCTTGTTTACCGCCTGGTTGTTAACGACTTCGGTAACGGGCTCAATCCCGAGGATGCGCCCCTCGACAGTCTCGCCAGCTGCTTTTGCGGTCAGCCGAGCGCCCTTGAGCTGCATGAGAAAACGGCTGAGCGCTGCTTCCTCAGGCACCTGGATGAGGATGTCCTGAAGCTGTTTGGAGAGGGGGTCACGGGTTTCATACCGGACGGACGATACCTTCCCGCCACCGAGATCCATGGCAAAGAAGCTTGTCAGCAGGTCTTTCATCTGATCGGCACGGAATGCGAGGGAGAGCATCGCATCGCCCTTGATCTTCCCTTCTCGTTCCAGGTACCCCATGCCGTGCTTGTACAGGACTACCTTTGTGACGGGCGGTGTCTCCGCCGCAGTCGCCGGATTCCTGCCGGCGGCACAGGACAACCAAAGAGAAAACATCAGCATCGTCACAACGATCCTTTTCATACTTGCACCCCCTTGCCTCTTGCCTGTGTCAATCTTCCCCTAATCTTGCCTTCTTTGAAAGGGCATTAGTATGAGATGCCCCTGTCTGCTTCCGCAAGACTCCACAAATACATAACCGTTGCCACGTTTCTGAAAACGCCTGTTTCATCATTCCTTTGAGCGTATCTTATTTTCCTCCTCCCGGTCAACACCAAAGCATGTATTCTGGTTATCATTCAGTCAGTCGGGAACATGCCTCCCCGCTGTCATTGCGACGAGTGAAACGACGAAGCAGTCTCGATACCTGAAGGCGCAGATTGCTACGTCGCGTTCGCAATTGCAGCCTTTTTCCCACCCATAACTGAATGGATACGTATTCTGCCATCATGGATAGAGTAAATATCGAGACGACGGCTGCGTGACGCGAGGCAGTGACGAATTCGATGACTCGCCCGTTGTCTCGGCCGGGTTGAATGGATAAGTATTATGTAAGGGGCACGGAGAGAAGAATAATGAAAGCATTTTCCTTACGAATGGATCGTTCTCCGTTTAGCCGTTTCAGGTTCCGGGCATTTCCAAGGAAGGCCATAACTTGGTGGATAGCTTTTGCATGTGCAGTTCTTGGACTACTGACCGGTCTTCATATTGTAATTGTTCCCCTTTTGGCGGGATACTCGTACTGGATCGTCCTCGCGGGGCTCATAGTCTTGCTCGTCGCAACGAGATAGACTCAACGTGTAGTAGGACAAGATCGGTCTTAGTGCTACAAAGATTCGAAAGGTAGACGAACCACACGACGAATAAAACGGAACAGGTGAAAAGCTGGAAGAACTCCACTTGCCGCAAGCCGCTGTTTTTTCCCGTCGGAAAAGGGCAAGGCAGGTAATCCGATTTCAATCTTGAAGCCGGGAGGTTGTTATGATGCGATATGTTTTCTTGGCACTGTTGATTACTGCGGCGATGTTCGCAAGCTTCCAAGGAAGCGTGATAGCTGCAGATAAAGGACCCGTGACTTCCGACGAAGTCGCGAAACAGGCTCAACAGGCGTTGGACAAGGCAAGAGAGTACACCTCGCAGCAGAAACAGGAATACCAGAAGAAAATGGAATCCCAGTTTGCTGACTTGTCCAAACAAATAGACGAACTCAAGGAAAAGGCCAAAACTGCGAAACAAGGCGCAGCAGCCAAATTAGAAGGAATAATTGCGGAACTGAAACAAAAGCAAAAGGCTACGGAGCAACAACTCCCCGAACTTCGCTCAGCTACGTCCAAAGCTTGGGGGGACGTAAAAACCGGAGTTGACAAGGCGATGGATGACCTCAAAAAGGCGTATGAGGGCGCCAAGTCCCATTTTGAGTAACTCCCGATAGAGTATTGCGATATTCCACGACACTCCGACTCGAAATGGTAACTGTTGTGCCCAGTGCGGAATCCCTTCTGGAAGATTTCGCTGCGAGCGCTCAAGGCCCTATCCGATTCCGTGGTGTGGCAAAGCCGGGAGAGGTCCAGATGCCATCGTGGCAGATCCGGATCCGGCAGTTCTTGTCGCAGACCCAAGCTTCCAGGTCAGCCTATGGCCCGAATTCTATCGGACTCAGGGGAAAACCGAAGTCCGCTCCGATCGACGTGGACGTTGAAGACCCGAATTACAGCGTCCGGATTCTCAAACTGGAGGAACCTGACCAGTTCACCATCTTTTTTTGGCGTTGAAGGAAAACGGCCATGTTCACGCGAATACTGTTCCCGACAAATTTTGAGGAATTCTCTCTGGAAATTCTCAAGACCATTTGTTGTCTAAGAAACTGTCGATTAGAAGAAGTAGTTTTATTGCACATGATCGATGTGAACAGACTCTATACTGAAGCCGAGTGGGGAATTGTGTTCAATCTCACAAGCATCCATAACACGGCAGCCGAACGGCTTTCATCCTACGCCGAATACCTCGGTTCCAAGGGGATCAAGGCCAGGACCGTCGTTTCGGTAGGACCTCTTGTGCCTGGGATCATGAGAATCGCTCAAGAGGAAAACGTATCCCTCATCGTGGCGGGAAGGCAGAGGCGTAGTCGTCTGGGAGATCTTCTGATCGGATCTACTGCTGATCGAATCATCCGCGAAGCCCGATTGCCGGTGCTGGTGGCCAAATTCCATGCGTTCACGGAGACGAGGGGGCAAGTGATTGAGAAATTCTGTTCCAACATGTTTCGCAAGATTCTTTACGCAGTAGATTGGTCGCCCTGGACCGAACGAGCCAAAGACTACCTAAAGACGCTTAGGCAGATCGGAGCTTCGGAGGTCCTTATCGTTCACGTGGTAGAAGACCTGGAAAACCAGTACGAGCCCGTGAAGAAGAATATTGCACGGGAACTTTCCATGAGACAGCGGACTGAACAGTTGGAGGTTCTAAAGAAGGACCTTGAAGCAACCGGACTCGCCTGTACGGTGTACATTCTGGAAGGTGACAAATCTCATGAGGAAATCAATCGCATCGCAGCCGAGGAAGATGTATCGATGATCATCATGGGGTCCCATGGCAAGGGATTCGTGGAGAAGGTCCTCTGGGGCAGTGTGTCCCAACGTGTTGTTGAATCCAGCCACCAGCCAATTCTCGTGGTTAAATAGCGGGCCTTGGTAAAGACGACAAAAAGGGTATGGACGCTCTTTCAGCGAGTCCCAAAAAACTCTGCTGAGAACACGTATAGGAATTCTCAAAAGTAATGTCGGTTCGGGTACGCGCGAAGATTCAACATTGTCATTGCAAGGGCGAAGCCCGAAGCAATCTCGAATTAGCGAAAAATGAGATTCCTTCGTCGTTCCTTTCCTCGCACTGACATCGTTAGCCCATGTATGATGTGGGCGAGTACATGCGCGAATCCGACTCGATTTTCGAGAACCGGTATAGACTTGCGATGAAGGGGAAATCTGCCGCAATTCCAGGGCGGGGTCCGGCACGAGAAACGTCGACAAACCATTGTGGGTATACGCCGTCACATAGTTCTTTGCTCGTTCAAATCAGGAAGCTTCTGGTGCAGGCTAAGCACCGGCGCGAATATGTCCCCCTTGCGCTGAATTCTTTTGAGCATATCTCGACTTTCGAACACCAGCTTTGAGGCATCCTTTCGTTTGAGCGCCCTTTCGCATTCCTTCCATTCCAGGGGAGCGGAAACGGTAGGCCTGGAACGGGCTCTCATTGAATACACGCAAACCGTCGTCTTGTGATAGTCGTTCTGACTCCAGTCCATAAACACTTTTCCTGTGCGTGAATCTTTGCGCATGTTCGAAGTCACTAGCAGCGGATACCTTTTTTCGAGAAACTGTGCAAGGGCATGGGCAAAAGCCTTTGTTTTTTCATACGTGACATCTGTGTTGAGTGGCACGTACACGTGCAGTCCTTTTCCTCCGGAGGATTTTGGAAAGCTTTCCAATCCCAGCTCGTGGAACAGCTCCCGGAGTTTAAGGGCTACGTCAAGGCACTCCAGCAAGGTGGCCGGGTCTCCGGGATCGAGATCGAACACCATCATTGTAGGTTGCGACACGTTATCTGACAGTGACAGGGAAGGGTGCATTTCCAAGGATGCCAAATTGGTTATCCATAAGAGAGACGCCAAATCGTTTATTATGCAGAAGTTGACTCTTTTGCGCTCGAACGGAACGCTCGTTGTCTCGAGCCATTGTGGGCGGTACGAAGGGCATTGCTTTTCATAGAAAAATTCGTTGTCGACCCCGTCCGGATAACGTTTCACGGTCAAGGGACGGTTTTTGAGATGCGGCAGGATAACCTTCTCGATGCTGGCGTAATAATCGATTACCTGTGCCTTGGTGAACCCGACTTCCGGATAGAGGACCTTGTCCAGATGCGTAAACTTGAGCGTCTTGCCCAGGACCGGGACGTAATTGGCTTCACCGGCCTTTTGTCGCATTGCTGTGCTGCTCACGCGGTCTTTCCTTTCCGCTGCTTGGCAGACTTGGCCGTCGTTTTGCCGGATCTTTTCTTGGACGCCCTTGCCAGGCTTTTTTCGAGAGCCGCCATCAAATCGATGACCTGACCCTTGGACTCTCCGGCCGATGGTTCGACAACAATTTCCTTGCCTTGAGCCTTACGTTCTATGAGCGCTTGTAATCTTTCGGTGTATTCATCGTGGTATGTGTCCGGTTGAAAACTACCGGCAAGTGATTCGATTAATTGGCGAGCCATATTCAGTTCTCTGTCACCGACCTCGACCTTCGTGGGGAACGCTTCAAGTTTGTCTGCAGATACCACCTCACTTGCAAACCGCATGAGTTCCAGGCAGATGACCTCGCCCACCGGTCGCAAAGCTGCCAGGTATTCTTTATTGCGCATGACAAACTTAGCTATACCGACCTTCCCGGATGTAATCATGGCCGTCACGAGTAGCTGGTACGCCTTAGTTGCACTCGTGTCCGGGAGCACGTAGTACGGCTTGTCGTAATACATAGGATCTATGGAACCCAAGTCCACAAAGTCAGTGATTTCAATGCCGCGGGTCTCCTCTGGAGCAAGAGCGTCAAGCTCCTCTTTCTTGATGATCACGTACTCGTTCGGGGCTATTTCATATCCCTTGACGATTTCATCAGAAGAGACCTCCCCATGTCCGGGACAATAGAGTTTATGATGGACCCTACATTTGGTCTTTTCCTGGATCTGATGAAAATGAATGTCGTTGTCGTGGATTGCCGAATACAGCTTTACCGGTATGTTCACAAGACCGAAACTGATAGATCCGCTCCATAATGCTCGTGCCATAATTCTGCCCCTGCGCCTTCAATTTATCTGTGTTCCGTTCATCAATTCCCGACGCGGTACACGGCTCTTGAGGGGGACAATTGGATCACCGCAACAGAAAAAAGCCGCACGCCGACGTTCGGGTCTCATATATGCCGTGGGAACTGTTACAGTGCTGCGCATTGGGAATGCGTCTATCAGCCGGGTGTCCACTTCGCTTCGGACGGCGTGCCTTACGCTGCGAGGGCAACCTGGCTGACTGCGGACGCAAAACACCTTTTTCAATGCGTGGCACCATAATTCCTTCCTTTTTTCAAACGTGGCTGCCTCCGTGGTCGGAGGCCCGTTTCAATCTAACCTTCGTTCATCTCGGCTGAATCAGGAACCTCTCGCACAACGTGCCGGGCATTCTTGTCATTCCTTAGGCCTTGGAAAGATGGATGTCGCAATCGCAATTTGGGCGTCCATTCACGAAACTCGACTTCAGCCACCAGGACCGGTTTGACGAAAAAAGCCGCCGGAATATCTTCTGAGCCGGCGAAGGGACTGGTGTTTGTGGAGATCGCATCACATTGCTGCCTGAGCCGCACACGATCTTCGCGTGTGAACCCTGTGCCGACTTTGCCTGCGAACACCAAGCGACCGGATCTGTCGTAATACCCAACCAATAGAGCGCCGACACCGCACTCGCGAGACGCCTTTTCTGCTGTCCATCCGCCTACAACAAACTCCTGCCGATTGACCGCTTTTATCTTGAGCCAATCTCTTGTCCGTTTTCCAGGACGATAATCGCTGTCTCGTTTCTTGGCAATCAGACCCTCCAGTCCGTTTTCCCTAGCCGCTTCCAGCAAGGCTTGCGGGTTTTCCGTGTACGAAGGAGGCGTCTGCCACTTTTCGTCGGAGAGTTTCATCTGGTTCAAGATTGCCCTGCGGTCGCGATAGGGCAGCCCCATCAACAGACGATCTTTCAAATACAGCACGTCAAAAATCATGTACACAATCGGCACTGCACGTCTTTGCGCTTTTGTCGGTGCGGAGGACAGGTGCATTCTCTTCGCCAGCAAACTGAAGCTTACCCGGTCCTTTCTGTCCAAAGCCACAATTTCTCCATCAAAGACGACCGGAAGAGAATTGAAGATATTCCCCAATTGCTCCAACTCCGGCCACTGATGGGTGATGTCCTGTTTGTTTCGGCTTTCCAGTTGTATGTGTTGCCCATCCAAGTAACAAATCGCCCGGATTCCGTCCCACTTATACTCAAAGGCATAGTCGTCAGAGGTGCGGGGTATTCCGGCCGGCAGAGCGAGCATAGGCTTTATATGCGAGGGCATGGGGAAGTGGTTTTTGTCCCCGAGGGGTTTCTTCGTCAAATCCCGCGCCATATCGAAGGCTTGCTTCACCGGCGAGGTGAATACTACATGTGGCCTCATGGCGACCGGATCGCCTTGAGGATCCGGTACAGCGTCTCTCAATTTTGCGAGCAACCACTGTTCCTGCCTTTCCCTCCTGAATCGGGTGAGCGCATATCCGCCCTCGAGCCTTTTCCCTTCCAGCCAAATGGTAAGGTGGCCGTGCTCGATCGCCTGCTCGACCGAGACGCTCTTGCGGTTCTTCTCGGTGGTGTTTCTGTACGTGCCAGTATCCCAGATGGTCACTTCTCCGGCCCCGTACTCCCCCTCAGGAATCGTACCCTCGAATTCAGCATATTCCAGAGGATGATCTTCGGTGGCTACTGCAAGCCTCTTCACTGCCGGGTCAGATGAGGGACCCTTGGGGACCGCCCAAGATTTCAGCACGCCGTTCACTTCGAGGCGTAGGTCGTAGTGGAGACGTTTCGCATCATGCTTTTGTACAACGAATACAGGCTGTTTGTGCCCGGGTCGTGCGTCGCCCCCTGGTTCCGGAGTGCGCCGGAAATCCCGTTTCTCGCTGTATGCCCTGAGCCTTTCTTCTTCCTTTTTCTCCATGACCAAAGTATGCGCGGCTGAAACACTTTTGTCCACTGCAATGGGATCGACAAAGACACCTGACAGCGTTCCTTACGCCGACTCTCATTTTTGTCCCGCTGCCAAGACCGGCGGCATGTCCAAGAGGCCGCTCCTAGTCGACAAGGCGAAGCAGTACGATGGAACGGTCCGCTACTGACAGACGCTCTCCATTGCCGACCGTATCCTGTTCATCCAGAAAACCGCCCACGGACGTATCCAGAACCTTAACCCAACGTTCACCCCACTTCGAGTCGGGCAACACGAAGGACAACGGTTCGTTATTGGCATTGAAAATCACGTAGTAAGAATCATCCTCAACCTGGTCGCCATTCCAGTTTGGAGCCGCTATTGCTTTTCCGTTAAGGAACACACCGATGGATTTGGCATAGCCCTGCTTCCAATTATCCTCGGACATCTCATTTCCATCCGCCGCAAACCAAGCTATGTCGTGGAGGCCCGAACTTCTGATGGCCCGCCCTAGAAACCATCCCCGTTGTCTGAACACCGGGTGCGCTTTACGAAAATGAATCAGGGTTTTTACGTAGTCCAATAAACCTTGCTCCACAGCATCCCAGTTGAACCAAGAGATTTTGTTGTCCTGGCAGTATGCGTTGTTGTTGCCTCCCTGAGTCCGGCCCATTTCATCGCCTCCCAGGAGCATGGGCACACCCTGAGACAAGAAAAGGGTAGCCAGAAAATTCCGTTTTTGCTTTGTTCGAATCTCCAGCACATCGGGATCTTCTGTCGATCCCTCAACGCCACAATTCCATGATCTGTTATGGCTCTCTCCGTCCTGGTTGTCCTCACCGTTGGCCTCATTGTGTTTTTCGTTGTAAGATACCAGATCCTCAAGAGTAAAGCCGTCATGCGCGCTAATAAAGTTGATGCTGGCATAAGGTCGCCGTCCGGTGGTCTCATAGAGATCGGAACTCCCCGCAATACGATAACAAAATTCAGCCAGAGTCTGATCCTCGCCCCGCCAAAAGTCCCTCACACAGTCTCTGTACTTGCCGTTCCATTCGGCCCATTGCGGCGGAAAGTTGCCGACTTGATAGCCTCCTTCACCCACGTCCCAGGGCTCAGCAATCAATTTGACTTGACTGATCACCGGGTCCTGCTGGATGACATCAAAAAATGAGGAGAGACGATCCACGTCGTGAAGTTCCCGTGCCAGTGTAGAGGCCAAATCAAATCTGAAGCCATCCACATGCATTTCAAGAACCCAATAGCGCAGTGAATCCATGATAAGCTGCAACACATGAGGATGCCGCATGTTTAAACTGTTTCCGGTTCCAGTGTAGTCCATATAATAGAAGGGATTGTCATTCACCAGGCGGTAGTAGGCCGAATTGTCTATGCCCTTAAACGATAGTATGGGCCCGAGATGATTCCCTTCCGCTGTGTGGTTGTAGACGACGTCCAAGATAACTTCTATATTCGCCTCGTGAAGTGTCTTCACCATCAGCTTGAAGTCCTGAACCTGTTGGCCGAGTTGCCCTCGACTGGAATACTCGTTGTGAGGAGCCAAGTACCCAATTGAGTTGTACCCCCAATAATTGCGCAGGCCTCTTTCAACGAGATGAGCATCATGGATGAATTGGTGGACAGGCTGGAGCTCAACGGCAGTCGCGCCCAATGCCGTTAAATAGTCTACGACAGCGGGAGCGGCCAAGCCTGCATAGGTGCCCTGGATCTCGGCTGCAACGCCCGGATGCAGAGCGGTAAAGCCCTTAACGTGCACTTCATAGATAATGGTTTCGTCCATCGGCCGCCGTGGAAGCTGATCGTTGCCCCAATCAAAAAAAGGGTTGATTACCACCGACTTGGGCACAAATGGAGCGCTGTCCTCGGTATTTGAATCGCCGTCAGGATCGCCGAAATAATATGGAAAGAGGGCTTCACTCCACTTGACTTCCCCTTCGATGGCTTTTGCATAGGGGTCTATCAGTAGCTTACCCGGATTGCACCGATGGCCTTGTTCGGGAGCCCAAGGCCCATGAACCCGAAAGCCGTACCGTTGACCAGACTCCACTTCGGGCAAATACGCGTGCCAACAGAAGCCGGTAACTTCTTTCAGATCGATGCGAATCTCTTGTTCATTCTCATCGAACAGACAGAGCTCCACACGCTCCGCGATTTCCGAAAAAACCGAGAAATTTGTGCCCACGCCATCAAACGTTGCACCCAATGGATAGGGCTTTCCTGGCGATATCCTCACATTGGCCCCCTCATACGGATTCGCTTTTTTACAGGTAACTCGATTCTGGGCACAGGCTGGGGGCAGTCCTTCGCTGCGGACGACGCAGAGCCGTCTCATCACTTCGCTCAGGAGAGCCCCCAGCTCTGCAATCTCATACATCTTGTGGCGAATGCGTATCAGCTATCCTTATTACATGGTTTTGGGACTGCCGGCAACAGGGCGGCCCGTGAATCACTTCATTCAAACCCTATCCGTGAGACTTGGCATTCCCGGAACGAGATCAGGGCACGTTTCCAGGTTGCCACTGCCCCCAGTCTGACTGTAAGCACGGACGAGCTCTTCTACGCTAGCGAAGAAGGCCTCCTTTCCCACAAGGTCAGTAAGTTCGTATCTGTCTAACTTTGCTTTGACTTTGTCAGAGATCTCCGCGAACACGAGCCGTATCCCCTGGGCCTTCAACATCTCGTGCGTGGAACGGAGAGTTGCAGCTGCAGAAAAATCCACATCGTCCACTCCTGAAGCCTCTATGCAGAACCAGGAAAGAGGAGGATCCGCGCCTTTCACCAGGTCAACGACTTGCTGGAAGAACCATTCGGTGTTCGCATAATACATGCTGTGCGTGAAACGATACACCATAAGCCCAGGCGTCGCCTGAGCATGGCTGGCAACTGCTAGCGTTCGCCAGCCGCTTGGAGTATCGGGTACAAGCAACCCATTCTTCGGCCTGTACCCGTGGCGGGTATGAGCGATCAAGGACAGAGCCATGGCGAAGACTATGCCCCGCTCGACGCCTACGAAGACCACAATTGCCGCGGTGAGCATCGCTACCCAGAACTCGACAGGGGCTTGAGCGTGGATCTTTCTCATTCCTCTCATATCAATCAGATCCACGCCAATGAGAAACACGATGGCGGACAGGGCGGCCTTGGGCAAGTATTCCAGCGGTCCGGTCAGGAACAGTAGCACGAGAAGCACTATGAAGGTCGTGCAGATCTGCGCGAGCTGAGTGCTTCCAGCGGCGCTGTCAACCATCTGGGTCTTCGTCGGGCTCCCATTGACGACGAATGTTCCCGAGAGCCCTGCACCAAGGTTGGCAAGACTGAGGCCGATGAGGTCTTGATTCTCGCTGAAAGGCTCATTGTAGCGAGCAGCGAAAGCCCTGGAAGTGGCCGCACTTTGGGCTAAAATCACCACGAAGATTGAGAACGCCAGCGGAAGTAGATCCCACACAAGGTTCCAGGTCAAATGAACTTCTGGTAGACCAAGCCTCGGGAGACCGCTGGGGACAGGCCCCACAGTGGAAACACCGTGGGACGCAAGTTCTAGACTCCAGCTCGCGACTGCGGCACCGACGACGGCGATCAACGCTCCCGGCACTTTCTTCGAGACGAGCTTCAGGGCAACAGTGATTGCGAGCACCGTGAGCCCAATGGCAAGATTCATGACGTTTGTTTCTCCAATGTGCTGGACACTGTGCACGAGCCTCGTACCGACGTTGATCCCGGGACTCGGACTGCCGAGAAACCTGGAGATTTCACCGAGTGATACCTGGACACCTACGCCTGTCAAAAAACCCACGAGCACCGTACGCGACAGGAAATCG
>DATHCX010000093.1:0-28057 GCA_035319325.1 Desulfomonilaceae bacterium | reverse complement strand
AGACAACCTTGTCACAGCCTAATGCCGACAACTGGTTTCGTGTCCGGGTAAAGAAGTGTCTATGATTCCATATGGTGACCACGACCGCGCTATTGCCTCCGAATCTGCCGACGCCCTCTTTTGGCGGCAGGACTTGGAGACCGTCAACGCTTGTATTCCACAACGCCGGATCATTATCCAGAAAGGCCAGCGGCTCAATGCCCATGCGGCGAAGGCCTGCGAGCGTTCTTCGACCGGTTAATCCGGCCCCGAACAGAACGAGAGAATCACCAAAAGGAAAAGCCAAATCATCAAAGGTAGACCGCTCTCTGAGTTTCGCAGAGGCGATGGCTTCGCTCAACAATCCGTCCAATTGAGTTTCCAGTGTTGGTCCACCCACCAGATCACTTCTCCTCGTTCCCTTGTCCTGCTTCGTTCCTACGAAGGGTTGACACCCCTTTCCATGATCACCTTTTTCAAGCCCTCGTGTCGAGAGTATGGATTGTCGAACATGTCGATTATCAGAGGTTGATCTTTCGGGCAAGGCCGGATGAGCACATCCCCGGCTATCAGTTCACGGCATGACAATTGGCCCTTCTGCAGTGGTATCGCCATGTAGATGTCTTCTTCGGTGAGTATGTCTCCCTCGTCAAGGTCTCTGGCGGCGTACACTCCTCTCACGAGACCGTTAAGGTAATCTATCTCCCTTTTGGAAGGCTGAATCCTTTCATCTCCCGGGTGGCCGCACATTTCCTTGGCCTTGTTGTAGGCTTTGAACCATTCATCAATCTGATCCGGCGTAGAACAATAAGGAGAAAACGGTCTGTCCCCCAGCGGAAGGTCAATGTGGCGCTCGAAGGTCCTGGCGCCCTTAGCATAGGCTATCTTGATGGATGAGGTCCAGTCGTTGTGCTCATGCGTGGAAAGACCAATGATGTGTCTGGGATAACGAGTCTTGAGAAAATCGATCTGATTAAGTTGCAGTTCGTGGTCTTCGGCGGGATACAGTGAAACGCAATGATTCAAAGCCAGCTCTATATTTCGATTCTCGAAGAACGTTACCATATCGTCCAGGTTCTTTACGGACGCACCGCCTGTTGAGACTATTACCGGCTTTCTCGTCTTGGCTATTTTTTCCAGCAAGACCCAATCCGCTATATCCGAACTGGAAACCTTGATGATTTGAATTCCCAATTCCACACACAAATCAACCGAGGCTTCATCGAATGCCGTGGCCATGCGCATGCAACCGTTTCGCCTGATGGCTTCTACAAGTACAGCAAAATGCTCTTTGGACATTTTCGTGTCCTGAGTCTTCTTGATGTAACGCAAGTCATTCCTGTGCATGAAATCCTTGTGGATAAACGTGTCCACATTGCGCAACTGAAGTTTGATCGCGGCTCTCACGTTGTTGTAGCGCACCACCGTCGCAAAATCTCTGACGATTTTCAGACCGCGTTCGATGTCACCCCAATGATTGTTGGCCAGTTCCAGAACAAACAGTTCGTCGAATATTGCTCTATTCATCGGTAATGCCTTTCTCCTTCGCGATGTCCCGACTCACGTTCGTCTTGCAGGCGTGTCGTCCACACCACTCATTTCAACATATTCTTTTCGAGCTCAGCACGGTCCAGGAATGGGAACATGTCTTCCAAGCGAGGAGACACGATGGTCCCATCAGGAAGCGCGCTGGACTTCATTCTGGGTTCGAAGCCCTGATCCGGATCCACGATCACATCGCACAGAACAGGCCCCTCTGCATTGAGCGCTTCATCGATTACAGAAGCAAAGGGTCTGCATTCTGTGCGCATGGTCTTCAGCCCATACGCCTCTGCGATTTTCACCATGTCAGGGAATGATACTCCGCTTGCGGGACTTTCGCCTATAAAATTTTCGAAGAAAGTCTGTTGCGTGGATCTGATGGACAGGTAACCGCCGTTATTCAGCACGAATATCTTCACTGGCAACCTGTGGTGAACCAAAGTCTGAAGTTCCTGAATGTTCAGTTGTATGCTCCCGTCTCCTGCGAAACATATCACCCTCTTGCCATCCCCGGCTACAGCCGCGCCCACGGCGGCAGGAACATCGTAACCCATGGAAGCCGAACCGGAATTCGAAATCAGGCGCATGCCCTTTTTGATACACGCGACCTGAAAGGGAATTATGCATGCAGCGCCGTTGGCCGTCACCACTACGTCGTCTCCGGTCAATCTGCGGAACACAGTGTCCACAAACTCATATGGGTTGATGGGCCCGTCAACTGTCCGACGCGCGGGGACCACCGGATACAACCGCATTCTTTCTTTGCACCATTCCAGCCAGTTTGAGTGAGCATCCGCGTCATACGAAACGGAATCCAGTCGCCGGTCCAGTTCTTCCAGAAATACGCGGACGTCACACGGCACACTCATGTCCGGAATTACCGTGGGCTTGTCGAATTCAGCCGGATCCACGTCAACTTGGATCTTAAAGGCGCTCGGCGCAAACTCTTTCCAATTGTAGCTCACTTGCCGAATGTTGAGCCTGGATCCAAGGATGAGCAATGTGTGGGCGTTCTGCACGACAAAATTGCCCCCGCGCTCCCCGATCGTCCCAGGCCTGCCGCAATAGAGCGGATGATCTGACGCGATGACATCGTGAGCCCACGCGGTTGTTACCGGAATGCGGAGCCTGGAAATCACTTTTTCAAAAATATCCAGTGCACCCGCGCATCGTATACCTGTACCAGCCAGTATCACCGGCCTTGGAGACTCCTTGATCCGTGCTATGATGCCATCGCACAGAGCCGTCAGCTCAGTCCGCGTTTGCACCGTGTTTGCCGCTGCGTCTTCAGAGGCGTCGTATGCAGCCAGTGCGGCCACATTTATTTGGCTACTCTGCACATCGATGGGGATGTCCAGCCAGCATGGCCCCGGACGCCCCGACTGAGCAAGATACAAAGCTCTTTCCAGGTGATATCTGATGGAATCTGGATCGCCGACGCAGACGGCGTATTTGGTAATGCCTTGCACCATGCTTATGATGTCAGCCTCCTGGTCGCCTAGTTGCCTTAAACCAGGGACATTTCGGAAGGTCATGCACGTTTCCCGTTTGACCTGACCCGACAACACCAGCATGGGCACGGAATCCGTCCAAGCGCCGAATACTCCGTTCAGCGCATTGATGCCGCCCGGGCCGCTCGTCACATTAACGACTCCGATCTTCCCCGTAACCCTCGCGTACGCTTCAGCGGCCATGGCGCAGGCCTGCTCATGGTGATTGCAGATATAGCGGATCCGTTTCGCCTTAGCTATGGAATCGTTCAAGTGCATGGCGCCGCCACCGGTAAGCATAAATATATGGCGTACTCCATAGTCGGCTAAGTAGCCGATTACATAGTCGGACAACTTCATCACTCTTCTTTTTCCTCGCAAGAATGTCTGTTTCTTCGGCCTTCCCCGCCATGCACCAGACGTGATGGACCACACTATCTCGAGTCAGGCGTCCTCGTTCAGTCTAAACAAAACGATAAGCCCAAGACTGTCTTGGGTATGACGCACTCGTGCCACGTCGTCTGCAGAAGTCCGCGGAAAAAAGTCTCTGGCCGAACAGGACTTGCTGACATCACAGTCATGTCTCTCTTGGGGCTCCGTTGATTGCCTCTATAGCTGCGCTTCCCGATGGCCGACGCTTTATCCCGACACGGCAGGGCTATGACAGCACTTCTCGGTCGCGACCCAACAAAATGGTATGGTACCTGGTTTTCTCCGCAAAATAAAACAAATTTGTGATAATCTGATGAAATTGTCACATTTCCCCCTTGAGGCCGCTGTCGAAAAACCCATCCCGGAAGGGCTCATGCGTATGCGCCACTACCGAAGTGCTTGTAGGGCGCTGCCGGAATTTGAATGACAGGACAAGCAATTCGCTGAGAACGCTGCCAGGTGAGGGGCTCGATGGCTGAAGACGATCCGGGCGGCAGGAGACCTCTTGAAACAGGTGTGGTTGCGTGGGGTTATGAGGCGATTCCCACTTTCCTCGACGAAGAAGCCTGGAAGGTACTGCAGGATGATGGCGCACCGAAACTGGCGTTGCCTGATCCGATCGTGCCAGGGACGGGCGGAGTATGAGTAGTTCGCCGCATTCGACAAAGACCCGCCACCCGCGATCCCAGCGTTGAGCCTCGGCCTCACCACAACCCATCGAGCAAAACCGACACATCCTCCGGGCTTCGAAGCGTGCGAAACTTTACACCGCGTAAAACGATCTGTAAATAATCCTGACACCTACCCACTTCACAGGCAACCCTGATGTTTCGTCTTGTGGCTTCTCCAGGTCCCCGGAGTGCGTCTTGCCGGAACGTGTCTCTGGCATGGGAAATGCAAAACGGAAAAAACGGAAAGGCCGGAAATACCTGAAGCCTGGTCACGTTTGCCTCGGACGGAGGTGCGGTCATGGATGTACTCACTGTTTATCAGGCGAGCAAGTACTGTAGCGTCACCCCTAAAACAATCTGCAATTGGGTCGATGAGGGGCACATCAAGGCCTTCAGAACCGTGGGAGGGCATCGGCGCATCAGAAGGGAGGATTTAGAGGCATTTCTTCGTCGTATGAACATACCCTTTGCCGCGGAGGTCGCCGAAGACGAGCGCAAAAGGATTCTGGTCATTGACGACGACAAATTGATCGTCGAGACCATTGTCCGTTCGCTCGAAGAGGAGCCTCACGACTACGAAATCATATCAGCCGCAGACGGCTTCGAAGCTGGGCTCCAGGTGAGCCATTTCAAGCCGGACCTCATGATCCTGGACATCATGATGCCCGACATCGACGGATACGAGGTATGCAAGAGGGTGAAGCAGGACCCCATGACGTGCGGCATGAAGGTCATCGTTCTGTCGGCTTATCTGGACGAGGAAAACTACGAAAAGATGAAGAACTACGGGGCCGATGTCTGCTTCTCGAAACCCTTGCCTCTGGAGAAACTGAAAAAAGAAGTGGCCGACCTTCTCGAGCTCACCGAGTAATCATTCGCCACTTCAGAGGGGAGTGACGCCATGAGCTTGAAACACGCTTTGGAAACAAACAACTTCATTGTCACGTGTGAGATACACCTCCCCCACGGCAAAGCCCCTCAAGATTATCTGGATGAAATTTACACCCTGTGGGGGCGGGTGGACGGCGTTCGTTTCCACCCCTTCGCAACTGACGCTGCGATCAGCGATTCGTTGTCCCTTTGCCGGATACTCCGAGAGAAAAAATTCGACCCTGTATTTCAGGTGGGGACACGGGATCGCAACCGTCTAGAAATTCAGGAAGCGCTCATACATGCATCATCTGTGGGAGTCGAGAACCTCTTGTTGTTTACGGACGATTACCGCATCACAGGCGATTCTTTGCAGGAAATGATGTTCTTCCATGTGGATGTGGGGAAATTCTTTTCCGTGATTGATTGCCTGAAAAAAGGCACTGACGTGCACGGCAAGGATCTCGACGGTGAGAAGGACTTCTTCATAGGCTCGGGAGTCGAATCTTGTTTCGGGGGCAACTGCCCGGACATGGAGCTTCGCGAGATGGAGAAGCTCGTGGAACAGGGAACAAAATATTTTCTCACCACCCCGGTCTTTGACGTGGACGAGTTCGCGAAATTTGTTAAACGAGTCGCTCCACTGGGCGTTCCTATCATAGCCGAACTGCTCATGCTCCATACCGGCATGGAAGCGCGTATGCTGCAGCGGGTCGGAGGACTCAATATCCCCGATCGACTCATCCAACGCATTGAAAAAGCGCCGGTGAAATTCGACGAGTCCGCTAAGGTTCTGCTTGAGACGGCGGATCAGTTGAAAGACATTTGTGCGGGAATTCATATTCTGCCGTTCGGATGGGAACACAAGATCGGCAGGGTCCTTCAGGAGATCAAACGGTCGAAATTCAGGTGATCCGGCACAGAGGAGCACAGTCACTGTCGTGATGCTGCCCGCGCTCCCCGCCTGGCAATCCCGGTGAGGGGACGCAAGGGTTTAGCGTAAACCTCTTCTCCGGGTTTCTGATGAACGGAGGGCCATTGTGGAGACCGTCACGATTTCTCTTAATGGTCGAGTAGTTGCGGGAGCGCCGGGTACCACGATTCTGGACCTTGCGAGCCAGGTGGGGGTCGACATACCGACTCTATGCCACCATCCTCTTCTGAAGGATGCCGGTGCGTGCAGGGTTTGCCTCGTGGAAGAAGGGAAGACCGGGAGACTGTTGAGTTCCTGCGTCACTCCCATTTCCGACGGGATGGAGATCCTCACGCATTCAGCCAACGCTGTTGCAGCGAGGCGTGGAGTACTTGAGCTCATTCTGTCCGATCATCCGTCTGCGTGCGTTGTCTGCAACAAGGGCAATGAATGTACTCTCCGATATCTGGCAAAGGAACACGGTATCTGCGACCCGGATCTGGAGCCTGTCAGGCGTTGGAGATACATGGAAGAGGTGAATCCCTTTATTGTTCGGGACCTTACGAAATGCATCCTGTGTGGCCGGTGCATACGGGTGTGCAAAGACTTCGAGGCCGTAGGTGCCGTGGATTACGCCGATCGAGGCTATTCGAGCCATCCCGGTACGGCACGGCGAACTTCTCTGGACGAATCCGGGTGCAATTTTTGCGGCTCCTGCGTCGCGTTGTGTCCCACCGACGCCCTGTCGGAAAAGGATAGACCGTCTTTCAGCTCAGGTAAGGAAAGGGTCGGAGGGATTTGTTCGTACTGCGGAACCGGCTGCCATCTGGAATACGAGTTGGTGGACCGTGTGGTGGTGGGAGCTCGAGGAGTGCCGGGTTCTCCGGTGAACAATCTCTCTCTGTGTGTGAGAGGCCATTACGGGCAGGATGCCCTGTCGTCGCCTGAACGATTGACTGAGCCACTTATCCGGGACGGTTCTGAAGAGTTGCGGAAGGCCACGTGGGATGAAGCGCTCGGAGAGCTCGCCCGCAGACTGGGTTTTGTGACGGAGCGGTTCGGACCGGACAGCGTAGGAATGATCGTCGGAACGCAATGCTCCAATGAGGAGATTTACCTCGCGGTGAAACTGGCGCGAGAAGTGCTTGGAATTCCGCACATAGATTCCATTGCCAGGTTCACGTCCGGAACGGTGGCCGACGGTCTTGCTGCTTCGTTGTCCAGGATACGTCCCGAAACGCCTTTTCTGAACAGGCTTCAAGAAGCAGAGACTGTAGTCTTGATGGGGGCCAGGCCCGATTATACTCATCCGGTCGTTGCCCGTGACATCCGCAGGGCTGTGCATCTGGGTGGGGCCGCTCTTGTCCAACTTGATCCGGTGACGACCTCGCTTAGCCCCTTCGCACGAATCCGCTGGAAGGAACGCATTGACGAACTGCCTGTGGTACTCGCCCAATTGATGAAGGAACTCGTCCGCGCCAAACTTCACGACGAGACTTTTGTTGTCGACAACGTGGTCAACGGCAAGGAGTTCCTTTCCGACATCAACGCGCAGACGCGAGACGTGCCTGTAAGGCCGGAGATCAAACAGGTGGCCAGACTTCTGGCCGCAGGGCGCAAGTCGTTTTTCGTCTTCGGCTCCAGAGTGGCAAGGGCTACCCAGGGATACATTCTGAGCCGGCTTCTGGTGGATCTGGCCCTGCTCTGCGGGCAGCCGGACAACATCCTGTTCCTGTTTGAAGGCTGCAACGAAGTTGGGGCCTGGGAACTGGGATGCGCACCGGATAGACTCCCCGGATCGCTCGTTTCCATGGATCGTGAGACTCTGGAGTTTCTCAGAACCGCGTGGGGCAGACCGGACATGGAGTTGAAGAGGGGTTTGGACGCCATGAGCATGATCCGTGCTGCGGAGAAGGGAGAACTCAGGGCGTTGATACTTCTCGGAGTGGACCCGCTTGCCATTTTTCCCGATACAAAGAGGATGAAGAAGGCATTGTCCGCACCCGATCTCGTGGTCAGAACAGGCATGTTTCCGGCTGTCGACGCAGAGACGGCCCACATAGTTCTCCCCGTTGCAGCTGTTACGGAAACCGACGGAACGTACGTCAGTACTGAGGGGAGAGTGCAGCGCGTCTCAAAGATTACCGATCCGCCCGGGAACGCGCGGCCGACTGCTCGGTTTATTGTGGATCTGGCCGGATTGTTGGGGCATTCCTTTGGCTTCGTCACGGCACGAGACATCTTCGAAGAGATCACGAGCACGTGTCCTGCCTGGAATGGCCTGACGTGGGAAAACGTGGCACGGGTGGGCGGGATGTTGCTCGGCAATGCGCGGGACAGCCGGGCTTCCGCTGCAGGTGGCACCCGCAAATGGGTACCCTATCCGCCGCCGGATTCATTCGCAGCTCCGCCGCAGCCTCCCCCGGATAGGCCTTGGAAGGTGTACCCGGAAGCGCAAGCGGCTCATCCGGGTGATGGCGTGGTGTCCGGGAGGTCCCGTCGCCTGGCTCGCTTCGGCAAAGCCCCGTCGGTGAGGATGAATCCGATTGACGCTGAGAGGATCGGAGCACGAAAGGGAACGTGGATACTGCTTCGTTCGGAAGTCGGCGAAGCCAAGGTGCAGGTAATCGAAGACTCCGAGGTGCCCCTGTCCGGACTCGTCGTTTCGGCAGCAGGTCCGCACTACATTTTTCAGCAACTGCTCCCATGGCCGGAAGAATACTGTCCGCCGGGTTGGGATCGCATACACGTGTCCGTTGAATCTGAGGAGGAACGGTAATGGGACAGGAATTGGACATCGAGCTTCTCAACGAAATCCTGAAGCGGTTCCATCCCGTGCGCGAAAGCCTCATCCCCGTATTGCAGGGTGTTCAGGATGAGTTTGGATACATTCACCCTGATGCCGTAACTCCGGTGGCGAAATACCTGAAGATCTTTCCGTCTGAGGTGTCAGGGGTCATTACGTTTTATACCCAGTTCACGACAACTCCTCGAGGGAAAAACGTCATAAGAGTGTGCCGTGGCACCGCCTGCCATGTACGGGGCGGAAGAACCGTGTTCCAGAGCGTGAGAAAATTTACCGGGCTCGAAGATGGCGAAACTTCGGAGGACATGCGGTTCACCTTTGAGACGGTCGCATGCCTCGGTGCCTGCGCCTTGAGCCCTGTGATGGTCATCAACAAAGCGTACTACGGAAAGCTCAACGCAGGGAGGATAGAGGCTGTGCTTAAAAACCTCCCATGACGGGGTGACGTCATGGATCGTCTGAATTCCGTTTCTGATTTGAAGAAGTTTCGTCTAGCGCTCCAGCGCAGGCGCGATCCCTATCTGACTGAGATAGCCGTATGTTCCGACACCGGCTGTCGAGCCTGGGGAGCAGACGAGGTTGCTTCCCGATTCGAGGCGGAACTCGGCAACAACGGAATGGCCCAGCGCGTCAAACGTGTGGGCTGTCTCGGCCTGTGTGAAAGAGGCCCGGTGGTGGCTGTGAGGCCTCACGGTATTTTCTATCAAAGGGTGTCCACGGAAGACGTCCCTGAAGTGATCTCCGAGACCATCGCCCGGTACAATATTCTGGGAAGGCTTCTGTATGCGGATCCGGAGACTGAAAGGAGGTTCGTGTACCAGCCGGAGATCCCATTCTTCGCGCAGCAGAAACGAATCGTCCTGTCTCTTAACGGCGTCATCGACCCGTTATCCATAGAAGAGGCAATGGTTCACGGCGGGTACTCCGCGCTGGAGGAGGTGCTCGCATCGTGGGATCCGGCACGGGTCGTGGATGGCATTGAACGATCGGGATTGAGGGGACGTGGAGGCGGCGGTTACTCTGCCGGGATCAAGTGGCGACTTGCGAGAAATTCCGATGGCCCTCGGAAGTTCGTCATCTGCAATGCCGCCGAAGGTGATCCTGGAGCATTCATGGACCGGGCAGTTCTCCAGGGTAATCCCCACTCTGTTATCGAAGGGATGACCATCGCTGCATACGCCATCGGAGCAGGAGAAGGCTACATCTACTTGCGAGCGGACTATCCGTTGGCGATCCAACGAGTAACCGCAGCTCTCGACCAGGCCAGAGAGATAGGGATTCTCGGGGAGAACATTCTGGGTTCCGGGCTGGATTTTGATATCAGGCTTTTTCAGGGAGCGGGTGCATTCGTATGTGGCGAAGAGACGGCGCAGATTGCGGCAATCGAAGGGCGACGAGGAATGCCGCGGCCCAGGCCGCCCTACCCTGTCCACAGCGGCCTTTTCGGCTGTCCCACACTTGTCAGCAACGTGGAAACCTTTGCGAACGTGCCGCACATCATCTCCATGGGACCGGACGTGTATTCGCTCATAGGGACGGAAGGATCCAAAGGAACCAAAATTCTGGCCTTGACCGGAAAAGTCAACAATAGCGGTTTGGTGGAAGTTCCCATGGGGGTCTCCATCCGACACGTGGTATTCGATATCGGCGGAGGCATTCCCAGGGACAGGAAGTGCAAAGCCGTTCAGATCGGAGGACCTTCCGGAGGCTGCATACCTGAAAAATTCCTCGATCTGCCCATGGATTTCGATTCCCTCCCCGCAGTGGGTTCTATGATGGGTTCCGGCGCGATGGTGGTGATGGACGAAAACACCTGCATGGTGGAAGTGGCACGCTACTTTCTCTCCTTCACCGCGGACGAATCGTGCGGCCAGTGCGCTCCATGTCGAATCGGCAGCAAGCAGATGTTGGAGATCCTCACGAGGATCACCGGGGGACAAGGCACGATGAAGGATCTGGGCCGGCTGGAGCGGATCGGCCGTCTGGTGCAGCGTACCAGCCTGTGCGGTCTCGGACAAACCAGCCCGAACCCCGTCCTGTCTGCGTTGAGGTACTTTCGTGATGAATTCGAGGCGCATATCGTAAAGAAGCGCTGTCCGGCAGGGGTCTGCGAAGCTTTGGTGCTCTCGCCGTGCCAGCACACCTGTCCTGCGGGTATCGATGTTCCGTCGTACGTGGCGTTCATCAGCCAGGGGGATTACGAGAAGGCAATAGACGTAATCCGCCAACGCAACCCATTTCCCGCGGTGTGCGGGCGAATCTGTCACCACCCCTGCGAGGGGAAGTGTCGCAGAGGAGAGGTGGATCAGCCCGTCTCAATCCGGTACCTGAAGCGTTATGCAGCGGACTGGGCTTACGAACATGAAGCGCCCCCGGAACCTTTCGCCGTAACCAAGAAGCAACGCGTGGCTGCGGTCGGCGCTGGACCTGCGGGACTCAGTTGCGCCTATTTCCTTGCAAAGATGGGGTACAGGACAACGGTATTCGAAGCCCTGTCCCACGGTGGAGGTATGCTCGACGTGGCTCTCCCGGAATTCCGCCTTCCCAAGGAAGTGCTTCAAAAAGAAATTGAGTATATTCAGGCAAAAGGAGTGGAAATCCTCTACGATAGCCCCATCAACCAGTACCATACCTTGGAAGATCTCAGAGCCGAAGGCTTTGATGCAGTCTTTGTGGCTGCCGGAGCCCAACGAAGCCAAGAGCTTCGCATCCCCGGAGAACAGGAAGGCATAGAAGGTCTTTCCTACGGCCTGCACCTGCTGCGGGACGTAAAGGCTGGTGGAGAGATCTACATCGGCAACCGAGTCCTGATCATCGGCGGTGGAAACACGGCGGTGGACGCAGCTCGCAGCGCTCTGCGAAAAGGGGCTCGCCACGTGACAGTGATTTATCGACGGTCCAGGGAGGAGATGCCGGTTTCCCCATACGAATTCCATCAGGCGCAAGAGGAAGGCATAGAATTCCAATTCTTGGCCTCCCCAACCAGGATCGAACAGACCAACGGGAAAGTGACTGGAGTGCGGTTCATCCGCATGGCGCTGGGGGAACCCGACGAATCGGGTCGAAGACGCCCATTGCCGATAGAAGGCAGCGATTTCCTCCTGGAAGTGGATACGGTGGTTCCGGCTGTGGGCCAAGCACCGGACCTCAGTTTCCTTCCCGCGGATTCTCAGTTGGAGCGGGTCAAATGGGGAGCCCTCAAGGTAGACTCTGATACCCTGTGCACCAACATTCCTTGGATATTTGCCGGAGGAGACTTCGTTACGGGTCCGTCAATGGTCATACACGCCATAGCAACCGGCAGAAGAGCCGCTCTCAGCATTGATCGATACTTGAGCGGGATCAGAGCGCCGCTGGTCATTTCAGACGAAAAATATCATGTCATCCCTCAACCACCATCACAACCTGAGGAACTGGATCAGCCGAGGCCCAGGGTCGAAATGCCTTCTCTACGGCCGGCTGAACGGGTATCGGGTTTCGGCGAACTTGAGACGGGATTCACCGAAGAGCAGGCCAGGCTGGAAGCATCGCGCTGTCTCAGGTGCGATCTCGAGCGTATGAGAGAGATAGAAAGCCACTCCGATACTGACGTGTAAACGCATCGCTTCTTCACAGGGGCTGATCATGAAGACCATTACCCGACAAAAGCCGTTCGAGCAGATTCTGGACAGCGTGGCGGACGACGCGAGCATGTTCATCATCGGCTGTGGAACGTGTGCCACGCTGTGCCGGACAGGCGGAATGGACGAGGTGGCAGACATGGCCGGCCGACTCACTGATGCCGGCAAAATTGTCACCGGGACCGCCGTCCCACCGACAGGATGCGACGAAGTGACCGCCGAGATAAGGCACGCTTTCAAGAATGCTCTTGGCGCTGCGGACTCGGTCTTGGTAATGTCGTGCGCTTTTGGCGTGCAAACGGCTGCTTCTCAACTCAAGAAACCGGTGGTCCCAGCACTGGACACGCTTTTCATGGGAAAAGAAGGCCCCACCGGCCGCTACTCCGAGATTTGCATGCAATGCGGCCACTGCGTTCTGGCCGACACAGGAGGAATCTGCCCTGTGACCTTGTGCCACAAAGGGCTTCTCAATGGTCCCTGTGGAGGAACCAACGAAGGGATGTGCGAGATCGGCGACGGACGCCAGTGTGCCTGGACGCTTATTTATAACAGGCTCCAGAGTCAAGGGAGGCTCGATCGTATGAAGAAATATCATCCTCCCAAGAACCACAACGCTGTCCTCAGACCTGGAATCATGGACATCGTGCTTTCACTCGGAGCGGTTGACAGACAATAAGTTCGGCGTGACGCGAGGAAGAAAGGGGGCGCAGATGAGCCGGTTCAAGGAAGCTCTCGACTCGGGAAAGTTCGTGGTGACTGCGGAGATAGGTCCTCCCAAGGGGGTCAACATCGAGCCCATGAAGCATCACGTCTCCCTGCTCAAGGATGTTGTTGATGCCATGAACATTACCGACAACCAAAGCTCGGTATTGCGATATCCTTCTCTGGGAGGAGCCCTGCTGGTGAAAGAGATGGGAGGGGAGCCCATTCTCCAGATGACGTGCCGGGACCGCAATCGTTTGGCGCTGCAGGCAGACCTCTTTTTTGCCTACAGCCGCGGCATACGCAACGTACTGTGCCTTACCGGTGACGCCGTGGTAGTAGGCGATCACAAACAGGCCAAGGGAGTGTTCGATCTCGATTCTGTTCAGTTGCTGGATACCCTGCAGATTCTCGCGGACGGAAAGGATCTGGCGGGCAACCAGCTGGACGGGGTTCCCCGGTTCGTAAAGGGAGCTATTGTAACCCCGGAAGCCAGACCCTTGGAACCCCAACTCGTGAAATTCGAAAAAAAGATCGATGCGGGAGCGGATTTCATCCAGACCCAGGCGATCTACGATCTCAATAACTTCAGAAGCTTCATGGATTACGCCCGCAAGTTCAAGGTAAAAATCCTCGCTGGTATCGTGCTCTTGACCAGTGCAGGTATGGCCAAATTCATGAACAAGAACGTGCCGGGGATATTTGTCCCTGAAGCCCTTATCGACGAGTTGGCCGGTGCGCCGAAAGGAAAAGCTTTGGAGACGGGGATCGGCATCGCCGCACGAATGATCAGAACGATTCGGAAGGAAAAGATTGCCGACGGAGTCCACATCATGGCCATAGGCAAAGAAGAGACAGTGCCCCGTATTCTCGAACTGGCCGCATGACGGGATCCCATGCCGGGATTCGGCTCCGGACGAGCCGGAAGGACGCGCGCCGGCCTCCGCTTCCCGGTTTTTTGCAAACCTTGGCCCTGGCGTTCATCTGCTCGGCGAAAAGCCCGCTCCGAACCGTCACGGCCATGGGTGCATGCGTCAACCCACGGGCCCCAGAAGAATTCTTGAGCCCGTGCCGCACTCTTCCGAATTGAAGCGGGTCAACATGGAGGGAGTTATGTCTGACGGGAATCTTCCTTCAGTGAGTGATGTTTGCGACGAGCAGACCGAGCAGCGGCTCTTGGAGATAGAGCGGAGTAAGAAGGAGTTCTTTGCGGAAGCCCGAGACGGATTCTACATTTCCATCAGGCAAGGGCAGTTCATAGACTGCAACGAAGCCCTGGTGAGGATGCTTGGATACTCATCAAGGCAGGAAGTGCTCAATCTCGACCTCAATACCGAGTTGTGGGGGAACCTGGAAGACAGGCCCAAATTTCAGGCAAGAATTGAAGAGCACGGGTTCGTCAGGGACTACGAGGGCACCTTCAGGCGTAAAGACGGCAAGCTCATTAACGTGAGCTTGTCGACGTACGTGTGGAGGGACAAGGACGGCAACATCGGCGGGTATCGTGGCTTCGTGGTAGACAGGACCCAAGAAAAGCTGATGCGGGACCAACTGGCAGCATCCGAGACGAAATACAAGGACCTGTTCAACAATATCCCGGATGGCGTGTTCAGCGCCGATGCCAAGGGAACGGTGACCGACTGCAATGAAGCCCTCTTCCACATAATCGGGTACACCCGAGAAGAGTTCCTTGGAATGAATTATTACCGCGACCTGTGCGTGAATGCGGATGATGTAATGAAATTCAGAAAGACGTTCACGGAGGAGGGCCAGGTCAATGACTATGAGTTGCAGATAGCACGGAAGGACGGGACTATCCGCGATGTCTCCATGAGTGGTTACGCGACGAAGACCGAGAGAGGCGAGGTCTTGCGCTACCAGGGACTCATACGGGACGTAACGGAGGCAAAGCGTCTCCGGCGGCAGTTGCTCCAGTCGGAAAGGCTGTCCGCTATGGGCAAGATGGCTTCCCACCTGGCCCATGAGCTCAACAATCCCATTTACGGCATCATGAATTGCCTCGAGATTATTAGAGAAAGCCTCCCCGAAACAAATGAGAAAAGGAAGTACCTCGATCTGGCATTCAATGAATGTAAGCGCACGTCAGGTCTCCTGATCAAGATGCTGAAATTTTTCAAGCCCGACGATGAGAAGAAGAGCTCGACCGACGTCAACAAACTCATCGACGAGACACTTTTGTTCTACGAGAGGCAATTCAAGAACCTGAACATACGTGTGGTAACGGATCTTGGCCCCGACCTCCCTCCTTTGATGGCCGTGGGGAGCCATTTGAAACAGGTATTTATCAACATGGTCATCAATGCGAACACCGCAATGCCCAGTGGCGGAGAGCTCCGGGTGGGCAGCCGATTCAACCCTGAAGAAGATAACATCGTGGTGACCATCCAAGACACGGGGGTAGGAATCCCGCCGCGAAACGTTGAAAGAATATTCGACGCATTCTTTACCACCAAAAAAGAAGTGAAAGGAGTAGGACTGGGGTTGAGTATTTGCTACGGGTTCATCCGGGAGCACCACGGACGAATAGACGTTGCCAGCGAGGTGGGTAAGGGTACGATCTTTACTCTTTACTTGCCCTTGAATCCACCGGAGGAATGATTTCGGTGGGCGTTATCTGTCGGCACGAGCACCGGGTTTCCGGCACGGACGCACTGGCCGGCAATTGCTTATTCAGTTGTGCCGCATCCGGGCCGCTTTATGACGGCAAGCCTTCCCCTGCTCTCACGCAAACGCTCCACTATCCACTCGCTGCCTTACCCTTCGAGTGAATTACACGAAGGGGTCTCTCATACATATGTTCGGCCGCTTCTGCTACGCTCCCCTCGCAAGACGAAGCGGCCGGCCGCTCTGGTTCACCCCAGTCCGACCAGGGGAAGCATCACCCTGAGTCCTACCCAGATAATGAGCCCGCCGAGGATATCGAACCAAATGCCTGCTCTGATCATCTTCGTGATAGGTATCATGCCCGAACCGTACACAATTGCGTTCGGGGGGGTGGATACCGGAAGCATAAAGCCCCAGCTAGCGCCCAAAGTGGCTCCGATGGCTGGTGGAATGGGATTCACCCCGGCAGCCAGGGCCAGGGAAATCATGACGGGAACCACCATGTTTGCTGACGCTGTGTTCGATGACGTCTCACTCACCAGGATCGCAATGAAGATGGCGCCAAACGTGATGCCCCACAGAGAAGTTGCGCCGCTGAGTTGAAGCAGTCCTCTGCCCACTGCCTCCGCGAGTTTCGAATCGAACATCAAATTGCCCAGTGTGATACCGCCGCCGAACAGCAATAACGTACCCCAGTCTATCTTCGCGGCCCGTCCCCAGGTCAACGTGAATTCCCTCTCCTTCCAATTGACCGGAAGTGCAAACAGCAGCCCCGCTCCCACCAGGGCCGCCACTCCCTCAGGCATGTATTTGTTGTATGCCTTGGAAATTGGTGCGTCCGTTCCGAACGCAACCGCTAATATTCCCGGAATAATCCACAGCACCACCGTAATCATGAACGCTATAAGCGAGTTCTTCTGCCCCTGAGTCCATGGCCCAAGTGAAGCCCTTTCACGAGCAACATATTCGTGGCTGCCCTCTATCTGTGCGAGTTCAGGTTTGTGCAGATAGTACATCAGGACAAACAACACTCCAAACAGGACTACGAGCAGGGGAACGCAAAAAAGCATCCACTGGAAAAACGCAATTTTCACTCCGCAGTACTTCTCGATCATCGCGATGCCGATCAAGTTGGGAGGCGTACCCACAGGAGTGCCTATACCTCCGGCCGAAGCTGCATAGGCGGCCATCAGCATCATACCGGTGCCGAACCGGAGCCGATGAGGATCGACGGACTTACCGGTTTGCGTGGCCATAATGTCTGCCATGGCATAGATGATTCCCAGGCCTATGGGAAACATCATGGCCGTTGCGGCTGTGTTGCTGATCCACATGGACAAAGCAGCGCAAATGAACCCATAAGCACAGAGAACACGTCCCGTGCTGTTGCCCACCCATTGCAGGGACATGATCCCGTACGCAAACCGCTTGTCCAGCCCGTGGACAGCCATTGCCTCAGCCAGGATGAAGCTCCCTATGAAAAGAAAGATAATGGGATCTGCGAATGGTGCAAATACTACTTTAGCGCTGTCAATGCCAAGAATGACGCAGGCTGCTGCGCCAAGCAACGCGCTTACGGGGATGGGGACCGGTTCGGTAATCCACCACGTCACGATCCAAGCAATAATTGCCCCCAGCGTATGTGCCCTGGGCGTGAGGGATGGCATTGGAATCAGGTACACGATGATTCCAATGAGCGGACCGGCGAAAAGCCCTACGGTGTTTCGCCACCGCTCGAAACTCTCCTCCTGCTCGGAGAGAGTTTCCTTGGCCTCGGCGAAGCTTTTGAAATGAGCCCGTTCAAACGATACCGCTGGCTCTCCCATGCCGTCTTACCTCCTTCCCGGATGTTGGCAAACCCTTTGCCGCATGCCGTGTTGAGCAGAAAGGAGCGCTGTTTTTCCAGAGGTCATGGGATGCCTGGAGAGACATCAGCGTTTGGGGTCGATCGAGGATTTGGCCCGTCGAGTCCTGCTTCCCGGTGAAAGCAACGTGAAAACAGGGTCTAGGCAATCAAAGGTCTCAGACAAGGCCCAGCCCCAAAGCCCATCCGTGGTCGCCCATGACCAATTGCCGCGAACGCATTCCAGGAAAAGCAATTCAAGAAGACCATGTTCTCTGAGAGAGCTAACCTCCTGTTCGTCATTCAATCCCGTATCGCGGGAAATTGATAATTGTGGAGCAAATGCTGTGCCATAGACGAGATGCGGCTCTGGTCGGCCAAAGACACTATCCGTTTCCCGTCAACCCGCAGCGTCACATGTAAAAAAAGCTGACAAGATGTAAAAAAAGATGGAACCAAGCCTGGTAATACCAATGCGCTTTCAAAAGAGTAACATTGAAAGGCTGGTTCGCAGCCTGTCCTGCCAGATCTCCTCCGCTACGAACGGCACGGCCTGACTTAGCTACGGAGGCCCGCCAGGACAGGCTTCATCCATCGTCACTTGTCTAATCGCGCATTGGTATAAGACCGCAATTCCAGCGCAACGGAAACCGGTGGCGGCTCACTCCGAAGAACCGATCTCAACACTCGGACCCTTCATTCCGGCAATCACCGAACAATGCTCTGCTCATGTCCCCCGTGCGCAACTTGATGACCCTCATCGTCCGCATGGGGGTTAGGCTCTTGAGTTGACGGCTATTCCTGTCCAATCTTAATGAGAGCAAATGACTCGTTTGACCACACGACGGAGGATCCCGTACCCTGCACGAGCGTTGGGCTTACCGGGAAATCCGTAAAGAGATAGGAGGCATGTGTTGCTCTTGACAAACTGACCAGTTCGGAAAGCTTCGTCGCTCCGGAACCTTTTCCATTGGTAATTCCTTCCAATTCCTTCCTGACCTTTTCCCATTCAAGTAATGCTCCCAGATTGGTATCAGCAAAGATTCCGCCATCTTTGTACGCATATGCCACCGGCCTCAGGGCCGAATATCTGATTTCCAGGGGCAGTGCCAGGGGAAAAATTCGTGATCCCACAGGAGTCACTCTTGCCACTGCAGCCACTGCTTCTCGAACTGCAGTTTCCACGCGAGTGACCGGGGGCACGAGTGAACCGGAGGCCAAGGAAGAAACGGAATCGAGAAAATATACCGGAGGGTGGACGCAAACCCAAACCGTGACCAATAGAACGCCCAGTATCATGCACGATCCTCTAACAATGCCAACGAACGATTGTCGAGAGGCCAGGGCCAATGGCCACAGATCTAGAGCAAGAATCAGAGGCATCAAGTACTTACAGCCGCGTATCGCATCCATTTGGAATCGGCGCAAGCCGTACACCCGGCAGATAGTCTCTTCCACATAGGTCGCACCCACGGAAACCAGGAGAATCGCAGCGGACCACACGCCGATGAGTTTGAGCTCTTGACGCTGTTTCGGGAAAACCCACCCCAACCATATTCCGCACCCGACGGCCCAAGCGGTGTACCAGCCGAGAGGCCAAGAAGTGAGCCGATCCCGCCACATGTTCAGGGCGAAGCGTACACTTAACAATTCGTAACCTACCCGGTTGCCGATAATGTCAATTACGTCGTGATAGGACACGGTTTGGCTAACGGCATTCTTGTGGACCGACAGGAAATTCACCAGCCAGGGCGACACGACAATGACAAAAGCCATACCGGTCAAGAACATGTAGCCGAAGCGCTTCCACACGTTCCAGTTGTCAGGCAGGAACAGCCACATTCCCAGCCAGAGGGCGAACGCCCAAGGAGGAGCGCTTACCGGATGAGCATAGAAGGAGACTCCTGCCATTGCCATGAGCCACGGCCATGCAGCGGGAGACCTCCTGAATTTCAAGGTTGCGGCGAGCAGGTACGGTAGCATGGCATGAAAAAGCGATCGTGGCAGAGGATCGTCGTAGACACCCCAAAACTCCCTTACCGGCAGAGCGATGGGGGCCAGTCCCATGATGCTGAAGAGCACAGCCCAGTATCTGTTGCCGAACAAAACTCTTCCAAGAATGTAGAAGCCCACCGCTTGCAGGAATGTAGTGAAAAACAAAAGAGATATATACGCTGTGCCGTAATCTCCGACGATTTTTTTTACGAAATGAATCAGGACCGGATGGATCGCAAGATAGTATTTGAAATTGGCGAAATCGGACAGCAGCACATCGTGCAGGAAAAGCCCCGGATTATCGTATGCAGCCACAAAGCTCGCAACTATTCCGGCATCGCTGCCCAAGAACACGAAAGGCACAACCCCTTTCCACCTGCCGAGAAAGGTTAGCACGGAAAACAACGCAAACAATATCATGACGATGATATCGATCCTCTTGAAATCCAGGTGTGGGACATCAGGATCAGACATCACCAATACGTTGGCCGGCGCATGCGCGTGTATACCCATCATACGGATTCATCCTCGGCCTGTTGTGAACCTGCATATGGCTTATGAGCGGCTGAACTCAAAGGAATTTGGGTGTATAGTCGAAACAATCCAGAACGTGCAGATTGCCGGAACTATTTAAGGTATGTGTGCCGAGGAGGCCCCTCTTCCACGATGGTTCTATCCTGGCCACTTCCCTTTCGCGAAAGCGTTTCTTGGAAAGTTCCTCGATTCGGTTAATACACATGGCGCCCCCCATCCTCAATGAACAATCCTGAGAAGGTCGGTGCAGATCGCCGTTCCAATGGAAAAGCCTCCCTGCGGGCCTGGATGATCTCACATCCGACTTGACAGGGTTGTCACGATGCGCTGTCCACGGACCGAAGGGGGTGTCAGCATAGAATACGTGCAGTTCGTCATTCGACGAAAACTCATTGCCGCCGATGTTACAGAACAGCCACCACGTTCCTTCGTGTAAGTACAGAGTACTGTCGACCGCCTGAATATTCTCGATCAAGATTTTTTCCAGGCGCCATTGCGAGGGGAATTCCACACACCGATACAATTCAACGGTCTTGTTGCGTTTACTCTCGGGGATCATATATACGTTTCCTTCCCACTCAAAGACAAAAGGATAGGAGAGGTGGTAATCCGTATCGAGCACTTTGAGCGGAGGCTTCCATGTCCCATCGGGCTCCATCTCAATTACCGAAATATGCCCCTTCATAGTGGCATAGACAAACTCCTCTATAAAAACGTAATAGCGCCCGTTCTTGGCTACGGGAAACGGATCGGCCCAAAACACATCTTTCGGAGGGATCATATACTTAAATTTTTCCGATTCATTCGTGACAAGAGGCGACTCTCCAAACGTGAAAGCCAAGTACCATCTTTCCATTGAATATGAATTGCGAATGGTACGGGCAATCTTTCGTCCCGCGATCTTCGTCAAAAAAACGAACGAATTCCAACTCGTCGGCAGAGACTCCAGGGAAGAATCACTGCTAGGCGCAGCAGGCACGATGGAACCGTTCTCGAGATAGCTCGGTCCTCTCGCGTGGAGATGTTCCAGGCATCGCAGTACGGCACTGGCGGACTTCCAATAGACTTTGCTCTGAGTTCCTTTTACGGAATAAAGGTCCGCGGACGTAAACGATCGGTAGATCAATCTGTCCTGGAGAGAATTCGGTTTCATGACACGTAACCCGAATTCCATGGTAGGTATAGCCTTCATTACTTCCCAGAATCCGCCCGCAGGCTGACCGTTTTCCCCCGTCCCCAGGGGTGTGCCGCGCCAGACACCGTGTTTTGCAATTCCTGGTGCGGAACCCGTAAGTGGCCAGTCACCAAAATCCAGGACAACGTCTATGTCGTATGCTCTAATTGTGCGGACGGCCTCTCCGGTCAAATGGAGGGATTGACCCTCCAGAACAGTTTCGACCGTGATGACGGCCGGTTTTTCGAAATTCTCGAGGATATTGGATTGCTCCAAAGGGTCTGGATAAGCCAGTTTCGATTGACTATCCACAATTGAGGATGCCTGCCGAAGCGCTGTCGCGCAGAAACCGGTGTTATCCGTTGCCCGTACCCCGCGCGGGGGGCAGTCAATTTTGATGACCAGGCACATTTCCGCAAAACTTGAAGCGGAAATAAGCCGAACAATCCGGTTTATCCAGGCCGGTTGCGCAAATGAATTCAGCACTAGTGCCGTTTTCAATTTAGGGCCGGATGCCAACATCATGGACACTCCTCAGCAATACGGTTAAGTTCTGAAAGCTCACCCAGATGCTCCTCTGGAAGCTTTCGCCATAGCTTGTGGAATTCGCCGTTTTCCAATTCGGGAATCCCGGCCGGCGAGAAAATGGTTCCCTGGGGGCAGCCTGGAAATCCGACCGGAGCACTCAAAGTCTCCCCCAGGTCGTGACGTTCCGGCGGATACGTATTCTTCTCAGGGGATGATAAAACAGTCTCGGACGAGGGATGAAGGGCGAGCGGGGAAAATTCTCCATGAGAAACTACCCGGAGACCAGGAAATGAGAATGGTTCATCATCTCCCTCAGGCTCCGGGAAATGTTTTTCTCGGTGAAGACACTTTTGCCGAGTGTTGGGTGCTGTCCAGGAAACACGCCCGATTGGATCCGACATTCGGGATTGCACAAGCGGTTCGTCCGGAACGAGGGGGGCGCCTGCAATTTCGCTGCAAGCGGCAGTACCGGATGTGCGCAGAGAAGCCAAATCATAGTTAAGACCGAAAGTATCCGGTAACGGCGCCAAAAAAACTACCTGAAAAAACAATAGGGGCAGCGCTAAGTCAAGGAATCTGAAACAGATTTGTCTCAATCGGGACATCTCGGCGCCACTCAAGTAATTTCAAGCACTTAAAACCAACGGCAATCGTAACGTGTGAATGCAGGTTTTGTCAAGAGCCGATAACTGACGGTCCTTTCCTTGCGTTTTTACCTCGATTGCAGGCCCCATCCGAGAGACTGAAGGTTTTTTCAGGAAGTAACGCTTCAGTTACTTGGGGGCAGTGCCTTTTCTCTGTCATTGCGAGGAGTAAAACGGCGAAGCAATCTCGATCCTTAGGGGCTAGATTGCTTCGCTACGCTCGCAATGACGATCTTTTCCCTCTCGTGACTGAATGGATACTCCAGGCAATCGGAATTGCTTGACAAGGAAAGGCTTGTGGCTTATTGTATCAGGTGAATCTTAACTTGTGTTTCTCCGGTCGACTTCGTGTCAAGGACTACGGGCGTTATGCAAGGATAAGGATCCCCACGACATAGGCACCCGTGCCGAGGACCCCGCACCGTAATTCCATCCGGTTCCTCCCCGTCCACAGAGAGCCCTTGTTCGTAAACGTAAACGCACTCTCGCGAAACGCGTGAATGTGCCTTTTCTCAAGGAGTTAGTACATGAGCATCAAAATTTATGTGGGAAATCTGTCTTTCAATTCCAGCGAGGATGAACTGAAGGGCCTTTTTGAAACCTACGGGGCAGTCGATTCGGCCAAGATTATCGTAGACCAATTCACAAACCGGTCTCGCGGGTTCGGCTTTATCGAAATGCAGAATCGCGAAGAAGGTCTTCGGGCCATCCAGGAGCTGGATTCCACGGATCTCGGCGGCCGGAGCTTGAAAGTGAACGAAGCACGCCCAAAGAATGATTCCCGGGGCGGGGGGCGACGAGACTCGGAAAGATCTCGCTGGTAATCAATTAGTGCGGTCTCACGGTAAGAATCAGGCCGGAGTTTGCAATTGCGAACTCTGGCTTGTTTGCTTTTGGTGGACATATGCCCAGGTGCGCATGAACCGGGAAGTTCCCTATCACGAAAACTTAGCTGTTTTTGAGAAACAAGCCTTCGGTAATCATGGAAATTAGAAACATAGCGATTATTGCCCATGTGGATCACGGTAAGACTACCTTGACTGACGCCATCATGAAACAGACCGGGATGGTGCATGATGAAAACGTCAGCATGGATTCGGACACCCTGGAGAAGGAGCGCGGAATTACTATTTATTCCAAGAACGCTTCCGTCTTTCATCGCGGGACGAAAATTAACATTGTCGATACCCCGGGCCATGCCGATTTCGGCTCGGAGGTGGAGCGTGTCCTGCGATCCATTGACAGCGTCCTGCTCGTTGTAGACGCTCAGGAAGGCCCCATGCCCCAGACCAGGTTTGTTCTCAAGAAATCATTGGAACTGTGTCTTAATCCTATTGTTATCATAAATAAAATCGATAAGCCGGCAGCCGATCCCGATCTGGCGCAAGAAAAGGTATTTGACCTCTTTTACGATCTGGGAGCAAACAACGAACAACTCGATTTTACAACCATCTATGCCATAGGAAGGGAAGGAATAGCCAAGGAGCGGCTGCTCGACGAATCCAAGGATCTGTCGCCCCTCCTGGACACTATTCTTTCGGAAGTTCGTCCGGCATCGGCAGAGAATGACATTCCTCTGCGTTTACAGCCTTTTAATTTGGGTTACGACAATTTTTTGGGTCGTTTGGCTATTGGGAGGATCTATGAGGGTGCTATCAAGTCGGGAAGTGTGCTCACCCTAAAAAAGCTGAACGGAGATTCAAAAACCGGCAGAGTAACCAAGCTGTTTACCTTTAGAGGGTTGGTAAGAGAAGAAGTACAAGAAGCTTTTGCCGGAGATATTGTGATGGTATCCGGATTTCCGGATATCGATATCGGAGAGACCCTTTGTGAAAATGCTCACCAGGAGGCCTTGCCTGCCATAACGGTCGACGAGCCTACCATATGTGTCAATTTCTTGGTCAACAGCTCCCCGTTTGCCGGTCGTGAAGGCACCTATGTTACCAACAAACAGCTTCGCGAACGGCTGGAAAGGGAATTGAAAGTCAACGTCGGTTTGAAAATTGACTTCATGACCGATATATACAAAGTGTACGGAAGAGGTGAGCTGCACATCGCAATACTTCTGGAAAATATGAGGCGCGAAGGATACGAAGTCCAGGTTTCTCAGCCGCAAGTCATCATTAAAGAGGTTGATGGCCGGAAACTGGAACCGTTTGAGGAGACGACCATTGACGTTCCGGAGGAGTATTCCGGAACGGTGATTGAGAAGCTGGGAAGACGGAAGGGAATTTTAATTGGTACGGAAAGCAATGGGAACCAGAAAAGAATGATTCTTGAAATACCCACCCGCGGGCTTCTCGGCTATCATAATGAATTCATAGTGGATACCCGGGGGGAAGGGGTTATGTGTTCAAGAGTGATTGGATACAAACCGCATGTTGGAGAAATAAAGAAACGTACTGTCGGCTCGATGATCTCTATGGCGTCCGGGACGGCTTTGGGATTTTCTCTCTATAATCTCCAAGAACGAGGGACATTGTACATCAGTCCTGGAACAGAAGTGTACGAGGGGATGGTTATCGGAAATACATCCAAAGGTTGTGACATGGCGGTTAATCCTATCAAGGGCAAACAGCTCACGAATATGCGCGCCTCCGGATCCGATGATGCCATACAACTCACTCCTCCGTCTGAACTCACAATTGAAAAAGGATTGGAAATAATGGCGGAAGACGAATACTTGGAAATTACGCCCATGAGTGCGAGGCTTCGGAAACAATACCTTACCGCAATAGAGAGAAAAAGAGCGTACAAGAGGTGATACGCATTCGCCACAGGATTTATGAGATTCCAGGACTGAGGGCTCTTCTGAGCGAAGTGATGAGACGGCTCTGCGTCGTCCGCAGAGAAGGAGTGCCCCCAGCTTGTGCCCAGAATCGGGTTACCTGCAAACAAGCGAATCCGTACAAAGCATTCCGAGGTACGATCGCCGACGGCCTTACTCACGTTCCCATGCCCGATCGAAGAGCCATTTGCTGATGCAATTGCCAAACAGCAAGCTTGGCGCATTCAAAGTCATTTATGTTTGCGTCTACCTCCACCAGAATGATTCCCGAGACAAGCCGTGACTTGAGTGCCATGAGAAAAATCTCATCCAGAGCAGGGTCGTAAAACGGGGCGCCAGGCGCATCGGCCTTCGACCAACCTCGCAGAGGGATGATCATGGTAACCGGATACTCGGCCTGATTGAGCTTGTCAGAGATGATCTCCGCCAGAACGGATAGATCTTCGGCAGTTGTCCGGACAAAGGACCTGAAATCGTGCGACAAGAACTTGCGGTTTCTCAGTTCCGAGGGCACCCCCTCTATCGAGGTACACTCAAAAGCGATCATGTCCAGGCCTCCCGGCAGGATTACCCGGGGTATGCCCTTGCCGCCTCCCCTTTCCAGCCGGCTCGGCCCTATACCTTTACAATATCCGCCATGCATCCAGTCGGCAAATTCGTGAAGAGCAAGATCCAACACACCGTGGATCACTCCCTGGTCTATAAGGTCTTCCATTGCCATGGTTCCTGAACCTACGGCATGAAAGGGAACCACCTCGTAACCCAAATCTTCCAGCATCGCCTTGCAGAAAAAAGCACACCGGTTCAAGGGACCAAACGAGGTCAAAGCGACCACGGGCTTTGCGGGCAGAGGCTCGGAAGCATTCTTCGCCATGGCGATGATGGCCGCAGCTGCGTCCGAGAGTATTTTTCTGGTGAGGAAATTGAGACCTGCAAGATCGGAAACCGTATGCATGATGGTGATATCCTTGGTCCCGATGATGCCGGACATGTCTCTCGAAGCTATAGTGGACACGATCAGCTTGGGAAAACCCACAGGTAGGACATGCATGATGCCGGACGCTATGTGGGTCCCGGTACCGCCTCCTATGGAAATGATTCCGGATATCTTTCCCTCATCGTAGAGATTTTTGATGACTCGGGCACCACCCTTCGTCATGGTGTCCACGGCAAATTTCCGATCGTGTCGGTCAAGAATATCGGAGGGTGAGCTTCCACCGGATTCCGCTACCGTTTCCCGCGAAATGTCCGGCTGGAGCAGATCTTGAGGGAAGACACCTACGTCCACGACAATTGCTTCGCATTCTCCCGCAGCGATAGACTCTTTCAGATATTGGATCTCGATTGCCTTGGTATCCAGTGTGCCGACAATTGCGATTCCGGGATTCATGCGATCCTCCCTGCGAGGGTGCTTCCTGGCACTTTTTCAACTGGTTCTTCACCGCGCATTGGCGTCAGCAACTGCTTGCAATAGTGCGCACCGCCGACAACGCGACAGAGATATCGTCAGCCGAGTTCGACGGTCCGAGACTAAAGCGAACCCCGCCGCGGGGACTCGTCCCAAGGTCCTCGTGCACCAATGGCGCACAATGAAGTCCGCTCCTGGTTGCTATGTCAAAATCGCCGTCCAAGATGGTTGCGAAATCCTCCGGATCGAGATTCTCGACGTTACACGTGAGCACCGCTATGTGATTGTCCAGACTTTCAGCGCAATACGTACGTACCTTCTTCATGGCGGCAAGACCGTCTCGGAGGGTCCGAGCGAGCGACATCTCTTGATGATACATGGTTTCCATTCCTCCGCGGTCGAGGTATCGCAATCCAGCGGAAAGCCCGATGATGCCCATGACATTGAGCGTACCCGCCTCCAGACGATACGGATACGTCTCAGGGTGCTCGGGGCTCCAGGACTCGAAGCCGGTTCCGCCGAATCTCACTGCCCGAACGTCGATCCCCTCTCGGAGAACCAGTCCTCCAATTCCCGTAGGACCCATAAGAGACTTGTGGCCGGTGAATGCCACCGCGTGGACATGCATGGCTCGCATGTCAATGGGCACAATTCCCGCACTTTGGGAAACATCGAGGATGAGCGGAATGCTCCGTTCGGCGCATATGCGGCCCACTTCCGAGACAGGCTGAATCGTTCCCAAGACGTTGGACACATGGTTGAGGATAACAAATTTCGTTGTTGGCTTGATAAACCCCGCCACATCCTGCGGGTCTATGAAGCCGTTCGCATCGAAGGAAACGAGATCAAAGGTGATCAGGCCTTGATCGCGTAAATAATGGAGGGGTCTGAGGACTGAGTTATGCTCCAATCGCGAGCTCACTACGTGGCATCCCGGGTCGATCAGACCCAGGATAACGGTATTCAAGGCATCAGTGGAGTTGTAGGCGAAAGCCACGCGATCGGGGCTGTCGCCTCCGAAAAAATCGCTGACCTGACTTCGGACCTCCTGCACGTAGCGCTCGCACTGAACCGCCAGATCATAGCTCCCTCGACCCGGAGAAACCCCCAGCCGCTTGTAGGTCTCGAGCATCTCCTCAAGCACCTCCGGCGGCTTTGGAAAAGTGGTAGCCGCGTTGTCGAGGTAAATAAGTCGTGAATGCGAGACCATGGCGGTATCAGCAACCCTTTGGATTAGGAAGTCCGGCCAGACGACGTGCGCCGTGACGAATGCCTCCCGGGAAGAGGCGTTCAAGTTCGAGTAGGCTCAAACCCGTTTCTCTCTTGATGTCTCGATTCAGCGGGGCTCTCCCGTTAGCCAGGTAAAAGCCGCGCAGACAATGAATCGTTTGCCACTGGAGCGGGGTGAGTTCCGGGATCCCCATCTCGAGCGCTATTGTCTCGGCTATTGTCTCGGTCCAATGTTCGGGCTCCACAAGAAATCCTTCTTCGTC
>DATHCX010000092.1:0-11511 GCA_035319325.1 Desulfomonilaceae bacterium | reverse complement strand
GCTTCACGTTTGCACCCCATCGAAGCTCTCAGACACGAGTAAGCGGAATCACAGCATGTCGATTACGTCTGAAGCCAACAATACGCACGTTCCTGCCAACGCGGCCCACACCAGCACGATCGCGATCTTTGCGGGGACTGAAAGCAAATTGTTTCGGCAGAGTGCATAGATGCCCGCCGGAAAAAATACCAGGAGCGCACCTATGAGAGCGAAGGGGTTGTCGAACCAATGGCGCCCGAACGCCTCTTTGCCGTGTTCGTCCTCCCTTTCGGACGGTGCCGGCACCTCCTCGTGCCCCGCTGGTTCATGAACGGTTGTCGTTGGAGGTCGGATCTCGTGTGGCGGTGATACTGGCAGCTGGGATAGCGTCTGTATTTCCACGGGGGCAGGTCGTTGCTCGTCGAGTCCCAGTTGTTGCAGAGCGTCGGCGAAACTCAGCTTTTCTTCTTTCAGATCGACGGTATGTTCGTCATCGAGTCTTCGTCGGTCCAAGTCCGCCTGAGTAATCAAGCCTCGCGATTTAAGCTTGTCGAATAGACTTCCCAACTGTTTGGGAGACAGCCGATATTTGTCCATGAGCACCGAATCATCCGCTCCCAAACGTATGTCCCGCCCCGCCTCTTGGGCGTTGACCAACTGTTTGGGTTTGCTCTTGACCGGAGCGACCTGATTTTCCTGTTTCACTCTTGAAATGAGTGATTCCGATACCACAACCGTGCCCAAAAAGCCCGGCATCCGCTTCTCAACATCTGACAAATCGATGAAACCCTTATGGACGAGTTTGTCAAAAAGACTTTGCAGCCCCTCTACGGATAGATGGTATTTTTCCATGAGGCGCGAATCGTCCATTCCCTCTCGGATGTCTGCAGCAGCTTCCTTTGCGCCAATCCTCTTCTTTTGCATAGGGACAAATGCCTCCCGACCCAATAAATTAAACGAAATCGTTCCCCATTGCACGAATAAATGCAGGGCCGCACATGCCACAGGTCATTTTCTCGGTGCACGAGAATGGAGCGAAACATGACTTGTACAGTGGAACGATGTTCCGTAGGCATCTTCACGGCACTCCCTTAGCAATTTTCCTCCACCTCTGCGGCAGCGCGCCCGGGGCAACGATCGCTTCCACACGCGCCTCTCCCGGCACGAAACCAGGGACAGATTCTCAGAGTAGTTCTCGAAAATTGTGTCGGATTTTCTCATCATTTTGGCCCGCATGCCTGTGGACCAATCATGTCATTGCGAGGAGTGGAACGACGGAGCTATCTCTGTTTTGGTCAGTTGGAGATTGCTTCGGGCTTCGCCCTCGCAATGACAGTCTTGGAATCTTTTCGCGTAATCAAAACCGACATTATTTTTGAGAATCCCTATAGCCTTAATGGTCTGGGAGCGAGACGTCCAAAAATCTCATGAGACGAGCCCGCTTTATTGACCGGAAGGAGAGCAGTGCAGTATGCTCAATGGGAAGTCACTCTCACTGATATCGGCTGGTAACCTTGGTGTCGACGGGTTGAAAGCATGATGGAAGGGTTTGAAGACTACAAATTGAAATAAGTGAGACTTTCCCGCATCGACCCTTCGCGGACGGTGCACTCACGAGGGAGAGAACATGTCCAGAGTGATGATTCATCCGGCCACCTATGAAACGGTCCGGGAGGCTGTAGACAGGGCCTTCGAACTATTTCCCCTGAATGTCCGAGGAAAAAGAGTACTCATAAAACCCAATGTGCTCCGGGCGTCCGAGGCGAAAGAAGGCATCGTCACTCATCCGGCAGTGCTTCGTGCAGTGGTGGATGCAGTAGAGACCTTCGAGCCGTTCTCCATAGTGGTAGGGGATAATCCGGGTCTTTTCAACTACGGCGCAAACGAGGAAAGTTTCCGAGTTGCAGGCCTCATGGATGCGGCCAAGGGTTACTACAGAAACATCGGGAACGATTCACAGAGGCTGGATTTCAATCCCGATTTTATGCCCACCGTGAGCGTGTCTCGCATCGTTCTCGACTCCGACGTCATCATCAGCTTGCCGAAATTCAAGACTCACGGCCTCACGGTGATGACCGGGGCAGTCAAGAACAGTTACGGCTTACTGCCGGGCGCACAAAAAGCGAAGCTTCACAAAGCCGCCGGAAGCCCTGTGCGGTTCCACGAGATGCTCGTTGACGTGTTTCGACTCCGCGTACCCGACATGTTCATCGTGGACGCAGTGGTGGGCATGCAGGGTAATGGGCCTGCCTCCCCGGATCTTCGGGAGATCGGCCTGATCCTGGCTTCGGACAATGCCGTGTCGGTGGATTCGGTCATTGCCTCAATGATGGGGTGCGATCCCGGACGGCTCCGGTTTCTCCAGAAAGCGAATGAATTGGGTCTGGGAGATTACGACCTCGGCAAGATCGACATAGTAGGGGAGTTCAGGCAATTACCGGATTTCAAGCTTCCTCCGCTGGGCGGCGAAGCCATTTCCGACAACCAAGCTATCCAGGAGGTTATTCACAGTCGAACCGTGGTGCGACCCGAGGCCGATCCGGACCTGTGCACTGCTTGCGGCACCTGTATCGATCAATGCCCTGTGTCGGCGCTGTCCATGGAGGACAATCTGCCTCGCGTGGACGCGGACACGTGTATCACGTGTTTTTGTTGTCAGGAAATGTGTCCGGAGAAAGCCATCAGCTTGCGATGACGTGAAATTGAATACTGAGAGACCAGTGATCTCAAATCGGGAATCACGAGCGATACATGGCTCGTATCAAATCGCCGAATTTTTCGTTGATGTATTTTCGTTTCACCTTCATGGTCGGGGTGACTTCGCCGTCCTCTTCATAGAGTTTTTTCGGAACGATCGTGAATTTCTTGATTGTTTCGACTCTGGCGAGGTTTTTGTTCACACCCTGAACTTCACCGTCTATCAATTCCAGGATCTCGGGAGCTTTGGTGAGGCTTTCGTACGTGGTAAAGGGAATCTTGTGGTCCTGAGCGTACTGCGAAACGTTTTCCTCATCCAGGACCACCAGCGCGGAGAGGAATTTCAGGGCGTCACCGATCACTATCGCGTCGTTGATGTACGGACTGAACTTCAAGTGATTTTCGATATTCTGGGGAGAAATATTTTTCCCGCCTGCCGTGATGATGAGATCCTTCTTGCGGTCGGTAATCTTGAGATAACCCCTCTCGTCGAGTTCTCCCACGTCTCCTGACAGGAGCCAGCCGTCCTGAAGGGTGTCGGAAGTCGCCTCAGGATTTCGATAGTATCCCATGAAGACGTTTGAACCACGGACCAGTATCTCCCCGTCTTCCGCAATGCGGACCTGTACACCCGGGAGTGCGGGACCGACGTTCTCTGGCTCCACGACTTCGCCTTGATGGATACACGTGGGGCCGGAACCTTCTGTTTGTCCGTATACCTGGCGCAGGGGCACTCCGATGCCGTGATAGTATTTCAGCACGTTGGGGGAAATGGGAGCAGCTCCCGAGACGGCAAGGCGTACCCGTTCAAAGCCCAGGCGTTCCCGCAATTTGTAAAAAACCAGAGTATCGGCCAACGAACCGAGCACCCGAATACCAACGGGGATTGGCCCTCCGGACAATCGGTGCTCGGAGTATTTTCGTCCCACCCATTCCGATGCCGCGTACGCCATGCGTTTGAACCACGTTGCATTGGCGATCTTTATCCTGATCGTGGAGTGGTACTTCTCCCATATTCTGGGGACCGCAAAAATGACGGTGGGCGAAATTTCCCGGAAATTGGCGGTCACGGTGTCGGGACTCTCGGTGAAGTTCACGGTATACCCGAACCTGATGGGGAGGAACACGGAAAACATCCTCTCGGCAATGTGGCTGAGAGGGAGAAACGACAGCAGCTCGTCTTCCGGAAACAGGGGTAAGGCACAACCTATGGACCACGCGGTCCACGCCACGTTGTCGTGGGAGAGCATTGCGCCTTTGGGCGGACCGGTCGTGCCCGAAGTATAAATGATGAGAGCCATGTTTTCAGGTTTGGTGGCCCGAACCATGGACTCGTAGCGCTGAGGATCCTGTTGGTGCATGTCGCGGCCCAGGTCCGACAACTCGTCAAAGGTCATCACCATGGGATCGGAGAAATCCCGGAGACCTTTGGTGTCCACGACGACGATCTTCCTGAGTTCCGGAGTGTTTTTCCTGAAGACGAGGGCCTTGTCCAGTTGTTCCTCGTCCTCGGCTATATAGACCTTCGCACCGGAATGGCTGACCACGTATTCGCATTGCGCAGCCGAATTGGTGGTATATATGCCCACGGTGACGGCCCCGGCGCTCATGGTGCCGAGGTCCGCAAACAGCCATTCCGGGCGATTTTCACCGATAACCGCCACCCGATCGCCGGGATGTATGCCAAGTGCGACCATCCCTAAAGCCACGTAGCGGACTCGTTCCAAATACTCCGACCAGGTAATGTCCCGCCAGATACCGAGATGTTTGTACCGCATCGCCACTTTTTCAGGGTGCGCAGCGACTCTATCCAGGAACATCTTCGGAACGGTGGATGGGTTGTACTCGCTTATTGTTGTGTCCATGGTTGCGCTCGGAAGCTTGTTTGTCGAATCGGGGTTCGCGGGATTGCGGCTCAACGCCATCTTTTCTTGCGTTTGTATCGGGCTTCTCCTCTCACCGATTCTTCGCGTTTGATACCGAGATAGAATTCCTGAACGTCCTCGTTGTTGAGGAGCGCGTCCGGCGGTCCTTCCAGGACGAATCTGCCCGTCTCCATCACGTACGCATGGTGCGCGACGCTCAGTGCCTTGTTTGCATTCTGCTCAACGAGGAGAATGGTGGTTCCGTTGTCGTTGATCGTCCTGATGATGTCGAAAATCTCCGAGACGAGCATGGGTGAAAGCCCAAGGGAAGGCTCGTCGAGAATCATGAGAGCAGGTCGTGACATAAGCGCTCTCGCAATGGCGAGCATCTGCTGTTCGCCGCCTGAAAGGGTTCCCGCCATTTGCCTGAGGCGATCTTTCAGGACCGGAAAATACGTAAACGCTCGGTCCATGTCCTGGGAAACATCCCTGTCACGGCGAGTGTAGGCACCCATCAAGAGGTTCTCCCGCACCGTCAGCTCCGGGAAGACCTCCCTCCCTTCGGGAACATACGCAATACCCCGACGCACGATATTTTCGGTCTGCATCCCGTCTATTCGCTTGCCTTTGAACAAAATGCTGCCTTTTTCCGGCTGATCGTCGAGGTACCCCATAATGGTCTTCAGGGTCGTGCTCTTGCCGGCTCCGTTGGCCCCGAGAATGGCTCTGATTTCCCCTTCATGGATCGTCAGGGACAGACCGCGAACGACCATGATTTTTCCGTAGTATATTTCGATGTTTTTGGTTTCCAACATGTTCCGGTTGCCTGCAGTCGACACGTGCTCGAAAGACTTGCTATGCCTCTCCCAGATAAGCAGCCAAGACTTCCGGGTGCTTCTGAACGGTTTCCGGCGGTCCCTGCACGAGCTTCACGCCGAAATTGAGAGCCATGATTTCGTCCGAGACGTCCATCACGAGGTTCATGTCGTGTTCAACCATGATGATGGTCACCTGAAAATCGTCTCGAATGTCCTTGATCCAAAACATCATGTCCCGTTTCTCCTCCTGGTTCATCCCCGCCGTGGGCTCGTCCAGGAGCAGAAGTTTGGGTTCCATGGCAAGTCCGCGACCCAGTTCCACGAGTTTTCTCGTGCCGTACGGGAGGGCTGCAACCGGGATATCGCGTGCAGCCTCGATTTCGAGGAATTCGATGATTTTTTCCACCTTCTCACGGTGTTCGCACTCCTCCCGAGCTGCCCGGGATCTCCGGGTGAAGCATGCGGCTCCCCCGAATATTCCCGTTTTCATGTGAATGTGGCGTCCCAGGAGGAGGTTGTCCATGGTGGTGAGATGGGCAAACAGTTCGATGTTCTGGAACGTTCGGGCTATTCCCAGCGCTGCCGCCCGGTCCGGTTTGCTTCCTGCGATGTTTCTCCCCTCGAATACGATTTTTCCGCGATTCGGGCGGTAAATCCCGGTGATGCAGTTGAAAATGGTGGTCTTCCCTGCACCGTTCGGTCCGATAATAGAAACAATCCTCCCTTGTTCCACGTCCATGGATATACCGCTCAGAGCGGAGACGCCTCCGAAGGTTATGAACAAGTCTTCAATGGAAAGTAACGCCATTTCGTATTTTTCTCTCAAGCCTAGGCCGCACCCGGCATGCCGCGGCAGCCGGGTCTTTCCGGCCGATATCCGAGGAATCAGCCCTCATCGGGCAGCTCGGAAGACTCTCTGCCGCGTCTGTTTACCGACATCAAGGCGGCCAGCACGGTCCAGTACTGCTATTTTCCCGTGTACGTCAGCCAATCTGAAATCTTAATGGTTTTTCCGTTTTCCCCGCACTTCGCGAGATATACCGATTTCATGCCCTGATGATCGTTTTGCGTGAAGGTGCAATCATGGCCGAGCCAGTTATTCCAATTCTTGATGGATTCCATGGCCTTGACAAACGAATCCGGATTGAGGTCCTTTCCTGCGCGTTTCAATCCTTCCACCAGCGGTTCGGCAAAGAGGAATCCCGCTAAATAGAATATTCCCCGGTATTTTTCCTGGGGTGCGAATTTGTCTGTGGCATCGAGATACTTCTTTATGAGCGGACTGTCCACATCCATGAAGTTGGCGAATACCACGTCTTTCCAGAGCCCCTTGGTGACGCCGAACATCATTTCCGAATCCGACAATGTGCTGGAAGCCATCCATTGCGGTTGAAAACCGGCTGCTTTGGACGCGCCGAGTATTATTGCCGCGTGCTTCGGCAGAACCCACATGATAACGGCTTCTGCACCGGATTCTTTCAGCTTGAGGGCGTGGGTCTTCAGATCGGTGTCCGCGACCTCCACAGGAACTTCCGCCACAAGCTTCAGGCCTTTTTCGTCCATGTACTTTCTCGCGCCGTCGAGACCCTGTTTGCCGTAATCGTCATTCTGATAGAAAAAGGCTATCTTCTTCTTATCCATTTTTTCTGCCGCATACTGAGTCAGAAGGAACGCCTCCTGCCAATACAGGGGATAGATTGAGAAAAGATACTTCTGGAAAGGGTCGATCCAGTGGGTCGAGCCTGTCGGCGGACCCACCCAGGGAACGTTGTTTTGCATCAGGTAATCGCGCACGGCCATGCCCGAAGACGTGCCTACTCCGCCGACTATCGAGAACACTCCGATATCCTCAACGAATTCTTTGCCGATTGCTTTGGTCTTGGCCGGTTGGTATGCGTCATCCCTCATGAAGTATTTAATTTTTCTTCCGTGTATTCCGCCTTCGGAATTGATCAGCTCGAAAAAAACGCCCGTCCCTCTGGCAACCGCTCCCCAGAGAGCTGCCGGGCCTGTTTGCGGGCCCCATTGCCCGATGAGGATCTCTGAATCCGTAACTCCCCGAACCTTTTCTTCAGCCGAGACCGACATGGTCCCGGCCAACAGGATACTCAACACCAGGATCAGCAAGCTTGCCCGTTTCATCGCGCCCTCCTTTAAGAATACTCCGAAAACACCGGATCCCTCCGAGTTGTGCCTGGAGCAATGTTTCTTCACATGAAAACCGGACTATACCTTTTTTTCAAAGTGCTTCACGAATAGCCCCGAAGGCTTGACGCACAGAATGAGAACAATCACGGCAAACGCCACAACTGACTTGAATTCGAGGGACACGTAGCCTCCGAAGAAATTTTCGATGAGCCCAAGGGAATATCCCCCGATTGCCGCTCCGGGAAGGCTGGTCATGCCTCCGAGCACTGCAGCGGCAAATCCCTTGAGCATGGGATCGAGCATCATGTTGGGGTCCAACGTGGCGATGGGCGCAATGAGCATTCCGGCCACCGCTCCTGTAACTGAACTCAAACCCCACGTGAAGGTCAGAATGCGACGCGTTGGGATCCCCATGGCCCTGGCCGCAAATGCGTTCTGCTGGACGGCCTTCATTGCCACTCCAACTTTGGTGAATCGAAAAAACAGAAATAACAGCAGCATCATGACCAGGCTCGTAACAAACGTCCACAGATTGATTTCGGTGATAGTCACCCCTCCTAGGGAAAAGCCGTCATATTCGGAGAAAGGAACAACGAAAGGATGCTGCTGAGCCCCCCATTTCCAGCCGGCTATTCCGTAGAGAATCATTTCCGCGCCGAGGGTGATCACGATCAGCCCCAAGACACTGGGATCTTTCGCAGGCCGCACGAAAGCAAGCTCCAGGAGACACCCGAGGCAGAACGCGAACGCGAGAGTGATGGCAACCGTGGTCCAAAATCCTACCGAAAAACCGCTTACCAGTTCAAAAGCCACGAAAGTGGAAATCATGGCCATTTCGCCCTGGGCGAAATTGGGAACCTCGGACGTCTTGTAGATTATGACCATGGACAGCGCCACCAGCGCGTAACATGCGCCTATGGACAGCCCTCCTATAATCAGGTCCCAGAACAGATTCATCGCTGCTCCATCAGAACGGCCACATCGTCCAATAACGCTTCATTCTCAGATAGATGCCGTTTATGCCGCGAGGTTCGAAGATGATGATCGCGATCATGATCGCGCCCACCACAATGCTCTGAATGTTCGGCAGACCTTCCCGGGTGAAGTATCTGACCGAGATTTCGGTGAGAAACGGGCCGATCACCGGCGCTTCCTGGATTATCTGGAGCTTCAGTTGCAAGTACGTGAGCAATGCCGCCCCAAGAATGGAACCCATCACCGAACCCAGGCCGCCCACGATGATCATTGCAAGGAATGTTATGGAAAGTATCAGATTGAAGCTGCCTGCACTGACGTGTTGCAGAGCGAACGCCATGAGCGCTCCGGCAATTCCCGTATAGAAAGCACTCACTGCGAAAGCGAGCGTTTTGTACCAGCTCAGGTTTATGCCCATGGCCTCCGCGGCGATCTCGCTGTCTCTGATCGCGACGAAGGCACGGCCGACCCGGGTTTTCAACAGATTTACCGCAGCAATGGTCATGATCACGGCAATGCTCATGATCACCGCATATTGACCCTTGCCCGTTTGAATGACAAGTGTCCCGATACTGATGGGCGGGGCTGCAAGGCCCATATGTCCGCCGGTGAATCCTGCATGGCTGATGATCTGCGTTGTGGCCATCCCGAAACCAAGAGTGGCTATCGCCAGGTACGGGCCTTCAAGCCGCAGAGATGGAAGTCCAACGACAAAACCGAACAAAGCCGAAATAAATCCCGCTACCGGCAGTGCCAAGAGAAAGGGAAACCCCGCCTTCACCATTAGCAGGACGCAGCTATACGCCCCTATGGCAAAGAACCCCGCGTGGCCGAGCGATATCTGACCCGTGTAACCCACCAGAATGTTCAGGCCTACGGCCACAATCGAATGGATGGCTATGAGGTTGATGAGATACAGAGCGTAATCACCCACCAGAAGAGGAAGAGCACCAAGAAATGCCAACAGCACCAGGGTTCCCGCAAAAACCGTTTTGGTCTTGAAGAGTTGAATGTCCTCGTAATAATCCCGCTTCATGTCCATGGAGGAACTCTCCCCAAAACCGGCTGCAGAATTCTTTCTCCTCCTGTACGGGCCGGACTTTCAGAACGATCCGCACCGCGGCCCTGCAGATATTCCCACAAAACAGGTTTTGTCTCAGGCAGGAGGAAGGAACAAACATGTGCATGTGGCACTTATTGAGTTCCGGGAGAGTAACGGGTTTTCGGACATGTGTCAAGTGAAAGAATCGGCAAGAATAGGCTTCATTCGGTGTTTTTGGAGTAGCCTGCGGTGCATTGGTGCCAGCTGTGCATCAACCTCCAGAAAAGGTACTGGATACTTCGCCCGCAAAACGTTACCATGCATGTCGTCTCTTCGGGCCCGTACCCGGTAAGTCGTTCCGAATCATGGGACCCCGGAGAACTCAGCGACGCGATCGCAGGAATGGCTGTCGCCAACGCCAGTGAACCGGGTTCAAGAGATATGTCGTCTGCGGAGAAGCGGCTGTGCGTCGGATGCGGATTCTGCTGCACGGAAATCATTTGCCGTACTGGAGCCATGATCTACGGCCATTATACGAGTCCTTGTCCTGCTTTGACATGGCTGAACGATCGTTACGTGTGCGAACTCTATGTGAACGATCCGGCGAGGTACGAGCATTTCCTCGAAATCGGAGGAGGATGCTGTTTTCCCGCGAACCCGTGGAGAGAAGCGGTTATGAAGAGGAATTGAAACGGGCGGGATATTCCCGATCCACACACTGCTTCGGTGTGCCAGGAAACACATGGACAGATTCAAGACGGGCCAGGGCCGTAGGTACCCTGCGGGTGCCACACCGGATCCCAACGGTGTGAACTTCTCCGTATTCAGCCGGCATGCCACGGGAATGGAGCTCCTGCTGTACGAAGCTGCAAACAGCACTGCTCCGTTCCAGATTGTTCAACTGGACCCGGAAATCAACAGAACATTTTTCTTCTGGCACGTGTATGTCGAAGATCTCCGTGAAGGAGTTTACTATACGTGGCGAGCGGACGGTCCGGATGACACTTCCCATTCGGGTCTGAGATTCGACAAAAACATCGAGTTGTTGGATCCGTGGGCTCTGGGTATTACCGCCACATTCTGGAATCGACTGAAAGCAGCGAGCGGATTGTGCAAGATCGGCGAATCCATGCGTGCCGCGGTCGTGCAGGATTCGTACGACTGGGAAGGCGATCGACCGCTGGATCATGCGCTCGAGAGTTGCATCATCTACGAGCTCCACGTGGGAGGCTTGACCCGCCATTCTTCCGCCAACGTCCGGAGTCCTGGAACATTTTCGGGCGTGATAGAGAAGATTCCCTATTTGAAGGCCCTGGGAATTACCGACGTCGAACTGATGCCCGTGATGGCATTCGACGAACAGGACGTTCCTCCCGGGGCGCATGAGAATGGGCTTAGCAATTATTGGGGATACAGTCCTCACAGCTTTTTCTGCCCGCATCCGAATTTTTGCGTATCCCCGGACAGCGGAACCCATTTACACGAATTCCGGGATATGGTGAAAGCCCTCCACAGGGCAGGTATCGGCGTTATCCTGGATGTCGTGTTCAATCACACTGCGGAAGGAGGCGACGACGGGCCTACCATCAATTTCAAAGGGTTAAGCAATGAAGTGGCCTATCATCTGGATCCGACCGACCGCCGCACGTACCAGGATTATACAGGGTGCGGAAACACGTTGAACTGCAATCACCCTCTCATGGCCGCATTCATCGTGAGTTGCCTGGAGTTCTGGGTGCGGGACATGCACGTCGATGGTTTTCGTTTCGACCTCGCAAGCGTGCTGGCACGCGGGGAAGACGGCAATCCCTCGCGCCATGCTCCGGTTCCCTGGAGCATCGAATTTTCCGAGGACCTGATTCACACCAAAATCATCGCGGAGGCCTGGGATGCCGCGGGCCTGTACCAAGTGGGAGATTTCCCGGGCTTTCGGTGGGCGGAGTGGAATGGAAGATATCGGGATGTAATACGGAGGTTCGTTCGAGGC